>JANOBS010000031.1:0-2149 GCA_031411755.1 Luteolibacter sp.
TCCTTGCCGTTGACCTGGATCTGTCCCGAAAGCCCCTTGATCACCGAGGTGATGGCGCGGTTCTTATCGGCCATCAGGAAGTCGGATTTCGCGAGTGGTGGAAAGACTCCTGGAATGCCCTCACCATTCATCTGGTGGCAGGCGAAGCAGGTTTGCGAGAAGACGCGCTTGCCCTTTTCCATGAGGATGTCCTTCGACAATCCAGCGATCTTCGGATCAGCCTTGATGGCGTCTTTCTTCTGCTGTTCGAGCTCGGCCACCTTCGAGTCCTGACCCATGCCGGCACTGCCGAGGTAGGTTTCATCGACCTCCTTGCCTGAGTAGGTCAGCAGGTTGTCGGGACCTTCGACCTTGAGCATTCCGAGCGCGCCCTTGTTGAATGCGCGGAACAGTGCGTGATCGACGAGGATGTAGGTGCCTGGAACTTCCGTCTTGAACTCGACGATGGCCGAGCCGCCAGCGGGGATCAGTGTGGTCTGCACGTTCTTCTGCGTCGGGATGACACCGCCTTCCTGATAGACCTGATCGAAGATCTCGCCGATTACGTGAAACGACGAGGTGAGGTTGGGCCCGCCGTTTCCGAGGTAGAGGCGGACGGTTTCACCGACCTTGGCCTTGAGCGCCTTGTCGCCGACGAGCGAGCCGACGCTGCCGTTGAACACGACATAGCTTGGCTGTTCATTGACAGCCTTCGTCTGGTCGAAAGGTTGGAGCCCTTCTTCGCCGAAGGCGCCTGCGGTGTAAAAATCGCCCTGCATCACATAGTACTCGTGATCGACCTTCGGAAGCCCTGCTTTCGGTTCCACCAGGATCAGGCCGTACATGCCGTTGGCCACGTGCATGCCGACAGGAGCGGTGGCGCAGTGGTAGACATAGAGCCCGGGGTTGATCGCCTTGAAGGAGAATTGCGACTGATGCCCGGGAGCGGTGAACGAGGAGGCAGCACCACCGCCGGGACCAGTGACCGCGTGGAGATCGATGTTGTGCGGCATCTTGCTCTGCGGATTGTTTCCAAGGTGAAACTCAATGAGGTCGCCCTCGCGCACGCGGATGAAGCTGCCTGGAACATCGCCGCCAAAGGTCCAAAACAGGTAGTCCACTCCATCGGCCATGCGCTTGACCTTTTCAATGACCTCCAGGTTGACGATGAGCTTCGTTGGGTGATCACGGGTGATCGGCGGCGGCACCATCGGAGGACTGGTGAGAACGGCCTTTTCCTCGCCGATGATTTCAGGGTCCGTGCCTTTCGCATTGGGTCCCTTGGGTGTAACGGGGCCTTCTGCCCCGATAGCAGGAACTGACAAGGCCATCCCCAGTAGTACGGTGGCGGTTCTAAGATTCATGGATTTCATGATGTGGGTGGAGTTTGTGGGTGAGTGAAAACTGGAATCAGCTACTTGTTCGGGGAGTTGTTCCGGTAGCTGGCATAACGTGCCTTTTGCTCCGGAGTCAGCCGCTCCGGATCGAATCGCGGGTCAGGCACGCCGTGGATCCGACTGTAGATGACGCAGGCCATGTCCTCGGCGCAGCGGACGATATGATCGGCACGATCGCCAATGAACATCCGTCCCACGGTGCTGCGGAAGAGATCGAGCCAGTGCTCGAAGAGCGACCATTCAAGGTCGGTCAGCGGCAGCAGGTTCGCGTGGGCGGCAATCGGATTTCCGCGAAATGTGCCTGCGCCGAAGATCACTGAGTCCCAGAAGTCGTAGAGTTTTGGAAGGTGGGTTTCCCATTGCACCTTCGCAACTTCATCAAAGACGTGGCCGAGTCTATCATCAGCGCGAACCGCTAGATAGAATCCATCGACCAGACGCACGATATCGGGTCGACCCGTGATGTCTGGGAGGGTGGAAAGGGCAGGTGCGATCGAGTTCATGTCGGGGTTCAGAAAGTGTAGTCGACTTCGAACGAGGCGCGCGTCGTGGAGACGTACTGCTTGTCGCTGCTGTCGAAGTAGCCGAGCTTGACGATCGCGGTGAAGTGATCGTCGAATTTCTTCGTCAGCACCGAGTCGAAGCCGAAACCGAGGTTGGCTCCGAGGGTGTTGTCACCGAAGAAGTGCACTGAGTTCGCCCACTTGATGCCGCAGAAGATCGGGGTCACATGGGTGATGTAGGAATCGGTGAGTCCGCCGTGGCTGCCGTCG
>JANOBS010000032.1:0-1048 GCA_031411755.1 Luteolibacter sp.
GCCCCGGTTGGTGTTCTTCTGCCCGCGTTGGGAGGTTTTCACTGGAGCGACCGGACCAGGCGGACGCGAGACCTCAGGTCCTGCGGGCAGATCGCCGAGTCCTGCCAGTGCGCCAAAGGGATCGGGCGGGAGGCTTTCCCCTTCGATACTGGCGTGGCTCGATTTCTTTCCGCTCATCCGGCCATTCAACCAGCGGGATCGCGAAGCTCACGCTTATTTGTCGATTCCAGCCTTCGTCATTCGGAAAATCCTCATTCGTCATTCCCTTCGATTTATTTCCATTGCTTCGAAATGGCGTCGCCCTGTATGAGGCCGGATGGCCGTTACCCCAAGCAAGGATTACAAGCGCCGCGAGCGCGAGCAGCGGAAGTTCGACAAGCGGATGGCACGCGATGCCGAGAAAGCCACGCAACTCGAAGCCCAGCGGGTCGCTGCGGAAGCAGCCGCCGTGGAAGCGGAGAAGAAGAGCGAGGAAGATGCGCTGGCCAAGGTGGAAGCGGATTTCGAAGCCGAGCTGGAGGCCGAGCGCCAGTCGCAGAAGGTGGCGTGATCATTTTCGAGCGGAAACGTTTGGGAAAAATGGGCCTGTGATTTGCAGGACTCCGGCACGAGCATCGGGCATGACGACCTACGTGTACGAGACCATTCCGCAGAGCGTCGGGGAAGCGCCCGTCCGTTTCGAGGTCAGGCAGGGGATGAATGATCTCAAGCTCACCGAACAGCCCGGCACCGGCAAGCCCGTGCGTCGATTGGTCTCGGGTGGCTTCGCGCTGTTGCGAACCGAGCTGCCGTCTGCGGGATCGGTGACCGACGCATCTTGGCATCAGAAGGATTGAGCCTTGTTCATTGGAGTCGATCTTGAAAATTTGATCCCTCGTCCATCTGAATGAAACAAGAAGACATTCCCCTAGCAGAATCCGCTGAGACAGGCGCGCTCGGCGTGCATCAACTGAAGCGGCTTTGGTCGCGCGTGATGCGACAGCGGCAAGGTCAAATGTCCGCTGCGGGTGATGAGTCAACGCTGAATCATGTCGTGCTGGATGCGCTG
>JANOBS010000033.1:0-7234 GCA_031411755.1 Luteolibacter sp.
GCTGTGGACGGGACGTCCACGCTCCCTATTTCACGGCCAGCGCCCGCTCTCCTTCCCAATGTGAGAAGGTCCCGGTCCTCAGCTTGATGGGATTCCGGCGGATGTATCTCACCGCGTTCGCGAAATGCTGGCCATCACGGATCATCGTATCCCGATAGTTGGCTTGCCACACCGTGCCGCCTCCAATCTTCCTCGCGGAAACACTTTTCCAAGCTCGGATCAGCTTTTCGATCGGAACGCGCGGCGTGAACAGGAGGTGGACATGATTCGGCATGATGACCCATGCGTGATGTTCGACCCGATCTCCCTGAAAGTGCATGAGGACTTCTTCCAGATAGGCCCGGTTGGCGGGCTTCGTCAGTACGCTGCTTCCCAAACCTTGATCCAACCACGCTTCCAGTTTCCAGGTGAAACGCTTGTGATAATCCTTCTCTTCCTGCGGCGTCCAGGGCTCCGGATGGACCTTCAGCCAGGTGGTCCGCTCTTCCTTCCACTTCCAGAGTTTCTCAAGCGGAAGGGAGTCGCCCAGCCGGAAGGTGACGAACTGCATGACCTCCCCCTGTTGCCAGTGCTGCAGCTTTTCTCCGTGCTTCAGGATCTCGTCGCCAGGATCGAGATAAGACATGCCAACAGATAAGGAGCGTGGACGTCCACGCTCCTTATGCGGCGGCTGTGTGATCCTCGGCCACCGGATCCTCCGAAAACGTGAGCAGGCTCTCCTTCGTGTAAGTCTTCGGCTCGTTCCGAAGGTGGGCTCGCTCGGTGAGATACGAGACGAGATGGTCGCGGTAGGCGGTGAAGAGCGGGTCGTTGAGGACCATTTCCCGCTGGCGGGGGCGGGGGAAGTCGATCTCAAGGATTTCCCCGAGGGTGGCTTCCGGGCCGTTGGTCATCATGACCACGCGGTCGGAAAGGTAGATGGCCTCGTTGACGTCGTGGGTGACCATGAGGGTGGTGAGTCGGTTGCGACGCCAGAGGTCTAACAGCACCTGCTGGAGCTCGGTCTTTGTCAGCGCATCCAGCATGCCAAAGGGCTCATCGAGGAGCAGCATCTTCGGCTGGAGGGCGAAGGCGCGGGCGATGCCGACACGCTGACGCATGCCTTGGGAAAGTTCGCCGGGATACTTGTGCATGGCATCGCCGAGGCCGACGACGGAAAGGTAGTACTCAGCCAGTTCACGTCGCTCGATCTTGCTGGCGGTGAAGTAGACCTGCTCGACGCCGAGCATCACGTTGTCGAAGACGCTCATCCACGGCAGCAGGCAGGGCGATTGGAAGACCATGCCGCGATCGGGTCCGGGCCCGGTGGACTCGCGACCTTCGAGGATGATGCCGCCATCGGTGATGCTGGTGAGGCCGGCGACCATTGAAAGCACGGTCGATTTTCCACAACCGGAGTGACCGATGAGGGTGACGAATTCGCCGCGCTTCAGGTTGAGGGAGAAATCCTTCACGATCACGGCCGGGCCTTTCGGGCTCGGGTAGGTCTTTTGAAGGCGGAACAATTCCAGGGCTGGGGCGCGTTCGCTCATGGGACGGTGATTTTGAATTCCTCTTTCTGAAGCTGTGAGCGGCGCAGCGGTCCGCTGCGGGTGGAGCGCTTCACGGTGTCGATGACGGTGAGGTCTTCGGGCAGGATATCCGGCACGGCGAGCTTGCGGGTGACGGCAGAGGCCTCCTGCTGCTTTCTGGCGGCGAGCAGGGTGCTTACCAGGTCGTGACGGAGTTTCTTGAAGACCGGGTCCTGGTCGATTTCACGGCGATCGCGAGGACGGGCGATCGGTACGGGCAGGGCGGCACCAAGAGTCGCGCCGTCCTTGTTCGGAAGCAGGGGAATGACCCGGTCCGCCAAGAGAATGGCCTCGTCTGGGTCGTTGGTGATCCAGATGACGGTGGTGCGGGTCTTCAGCCAGATGTCGCTGATTTCATCCTGAAGCGTGGCACGTGTGAGGGCATCGAGCGCGGAAAGCGGTTCGTCGAGGAGTAGAACGCGCGGCTGCATGGCGAGGGCACGGGCGACCGAGACGCGCTGGCGCATGCCTCCGGAAAGTTCCTTCGGCAGCTTCGTTGCGGCGTGGGAGAGCTTCACCATGTCGATGTAGGTGGCGACGTGCTCCTTGCGCTCGGCAGCGGACTTTTCGGGAAAGACCTGATCGACGGCGAGGTGGATGTTTTCCTCCACGGTCAGCCAGGGCAGAAGCGAGTAGTTCTGGAACACGATGCCGCGCTCCGGTCCCGGGCCGGTGATTCGCTTGCCTTCCATCATCGCCTGTCCGGTAGTCGGCTTCATCAGCCCGGCGAGCAGGGAAATGAGCGTAGTTTTTCCCGTGCCGGAGTACCCGATGATCGAGACGAAGTCGCCTTCCTCGACGGTGAGATCGATGTCTCTTAAGACCGTAGTGGCTCCGAAGGACTTGGAGGCCGCGGTGATTTCCAGGAGGCTTTTCATGATGTAGATAGGCATTATGAGTCCCATAGGACCTATGATTCATGCTGTCCTGAACCTGGACTCTGCCAGCGACATCAACCGATCCAGAACGAATCCGATCAAGCCGATGGTGATGATCGAGAGGATGATGTGGGCGAAGGAGTTGGCGTTGTACTGTTGCCAGAGGAAGCCGCCGATGCCGGGCTTTCCGATCAACATTTCCACGGCGACGATCACCAGCCACGCGATCCCTAGGGATAGCCGGAATCCTGTGAACATGTAAGGCAGCGCTGAAGGAATGAGGATCTTGATCAGTGTCTTGAAGCGCGAGAGCTTCAGCACCTTGGCGACGTTGAGATAATCCTGCGGCACGGCGCGAACGCCGACAGCCGTGTTGAGCACGGTGGGCCACATCGCGCAAATCGCGATGGTGAAAAGCGCGGCTGCATCCGAGGTGCCGAAGGCTGTTCGGCCGGTGGCATCCGCGATCTTCAGCCCACTGAACATCACCATGCCGAGCGGCAGCCACGCGAGCGGCGAGACCGGACGGAGGATCTGGATGATCGGATCGAAGGCCAGGGTGAAGTTTTTCGAGATCCCTAACAGGAAGCCGATTGGTGTGCCGATGAGCAGCGCGAGCAGGTAGCCCTGCACGACGAGCTTCAGCGACAGCCAGGTGAAACGCAGGATGCCTTGATCGAGCTCACCCCGCTTCGCAAAGGGCTCGACAATGTAGGGCTTGCTGGCCTGCCACGTTTCACCCGGAGCAGGCAGATCGGCGGAAAGGCCAACACGCTTGGTCTCGGTGACTGTGATCATGTCGCCCCAGCCATCGTCCTTGGTGGTGGTCTTGGTGACGGATCTTCCTGAAATGAGCGCCCAGCCGCCGATGCACAGCAGGACGCCGAGGAACGGCAGAAAGATTGCTTTTAGACTTACCTTTCCAAGGAGTTTCATGGGGCGATTTGTCGGTGGGAGGTTCAACCTTTGAGGGTGGCGATCGGGAAGGACTTGGCGAAGGCTTCGAGGTCGGCGGTGGGATCGAACTTCACGCCGTCGAAGAACGATTCAGCAGTGTTGCTGAGGCCACCGTGGGTGTAGCCGATTTCCTTCATGGCATCCTCGTAGATGTCGGTGCGCATGACCTGCTTGGTGACGGCCTCGTAGTCCGGCGCGCCCTGGGTGAAGCCCCAGCGGCGGAGCTGCGTGAGCCACCACTTGCAGTACTTCGGCTGCGGGTAGTTGCAGTTGCGGCTGCTGAAGATCATGTAGTCCGGGTCGCGGAACTTGCGGCCATCGCCCATGTCATACTTGCCCTGAAGGCGTGGCAGGATCGATTCCGGCGGGCAGTTGATGTAGGTGGCGGCGCTGACGATGGTAGCCTGCTCGGCGCGGTTCTCCATGACGTCGAGCCAGACCGAGGCCTCGTGGAGCGCCTTGAGTACGGCCTTGACCGTCTTCGGATTCTTCTCGGCGAACTCCTCGGTGAAAGCGCAGACCTTTTCCGGATGATCCTTCCAGATCGCCTGGGTGTTGATCCCGGTGAAGCCGACGTCTTCCGCGACGGTCTTGCCGTTCCATGGTTCGCCGACACAGAAGCCGTCCATCTTGCCGACCTTCATGTTCGCCACCATCTGCGGCGGTGGAATGGTGATGAGGGAAATATCCGCACCTGCGCCACTGGCATCGCCCGGGTTCACGCCACCAGCGGCGAGCCAGTAGCGCAGCCACATCGCGTGGGTGCCGGGCGGGAAGGTCATCGCGAAGGTCATCGGATTACCGGAGGCCTTGGCGGCGTCGACGAGCGGCTTCAGTGCCTTCGGATCGGCGGCGACCTTGCCTTTGAGCGAGTTTGCGAGACTGATCGACTGGCCGTTGCGGTTAAGAAGCCAAGGCACGACCATTGGCTTCTTCGGTGCACCACCAAGTCCCATGGTCGAGGCGATCGGCATGCCGAGCAGCATGTGGGTGGCCTGGATGTCGCCATTGGAAAGTGAGTCACGGATGGCGGCCCAACTGGCACCTTTCGTGATGGTGGAGTTGATGCCGTATTTCTTGAAGAGGCCCTTTTCGTGGGCGATGATGATCGGTGAGCAATCAGTCAGCGCGATGATGCCGAAGTTCACGTTCGGCGACTCGGGAGCATCCGAGGTGGTCTGCGCTCCGACCCAGCGGGTGGGAAGACCGGCGGCGAGCAAGCCGAGAGCGGTGGCCTTGGTGGAGGCAGTCAGGAAGCTGCGACGAGAAAAGTTGGTGTCGATTTTCATGGCGTTATGTTTCAGGAAGGCGCCTTTGACGGAGCCCGCTACATGCCATATCGCGTCTTGCTGCCCCATTGCCCGCGTCTATGACTTCATGGGAGCGTTGAGCGTCGTTCATACTCGAATGCCTCCAGCCTCCTTCGCGCTGAGGGTTGAAGGCGATCAAGCCGGGAGCAGCAGTTCGCTCGCCGCGCGGAAAAGGTCGTGCCGGTAGATTCTCGTCAGCGAGGCCCCGGCGGTGCTGTCTGGAAGCAAGTCGGCGGCGCGCATTCCAGCGAGGAACCAAGAGGCCTTATCCGGAGTGGGAGAGTTCAGGTCGGTGCCGTGGAAGAGATGGAAGGACGAAGAGTCGAGCAGGCCATTCCCGGTGTCGAAAGTCGGCCCGAGACTGTTGCGCAGCGCGGCTTCGGAGGCTCCGGTGTATTTCTCAGAAGCAAGGATTCGGATCATTTCATCCCGGAAGGACAGGGATTGGCAAAGCCGGCAGGCGTGGAGCAGTGCGGCTGTTAGAGCCAGCAGTTCTGGGCGGCGCTCGCCGCTCATCTCGCCGCTGACGACGAGCACCTTTTCGGGATGGCCGCTGGCGATCTGGGATGAGGTCGCCACACACCAACCTTCTCCGGCAAGGATCGACTCGGAGTTCCAAGGCTCTCCGACGCAGTAGCCGTCGAGGTGACCGCTCGCGAGATGCCCGGGCATGAGGGGAGGCGGGAGGAACACAATCTCGACATCGGTCCCCGGACGCACGCCGTGCTGTTTCAGCCAGGATTGGAGAAGTAGGTGGTGCGAGGAAAAACGATGGGCAGCCGCAAGCGTGAAGGGGCGGTTTTCCTTCCAGCGGTGAGTGATGAAGCCAGCCAATCCCTCGCCGGCGCCGATGATTTCTGGCGGGACCCGTTTCGAGAGAGTGATGGCGTTGCCATGGCCGCTTAGAATGAGCGGCACACATACATCGCGGCGAAGATGGCCGATGCCGAGGGTGAGGGAAAATGCGAGCCCGGCGATCGCTTCGGCGGCATCCAGTTCTCCGAAAAACAGCATGTCCCGCACGGTCGCCCAGCCCGGCAGTCGGACCAGTTGCACGTCGACGCCGTAGCGTTCGAACAACCCTGTTTCGCAAGCAACGGCGAGCGGAGCACAGTCGCTGAGAGGCACAAACCCAAGGCGGATGGGGGGCCTGTTCTGTGTGGAGGAAAGGGGCATCGCTCCGTCAAAAGCGCGAACAGTGCCAAGTTTCCCTCCTTGGCATGAACGGTGCTGGAGAAGAGTAGAAATTTTAGATGAAGCCGTCTCATGAGTGAATTCCTCCCTGATCTCCGACAGGTCCGTGCCTTCGTTGCCGTGGCCGACGAAGGGAGCTTTACGATGGCGGCAAAGCGCCTGTGCCTGACGCAGTCTGCGATCAGTCATTCGCTCCGTGCTCTTGAAGATCAGCTCGGTTGTCGGCTCCTGGATCGTCAGGGAAAGAAGACCGTTCCCACTCCCGAGGGTGAGGTGTTCATCCGCCGTTGCCGCCGTGCCCTGGCTGAGCTCGAACATGCGGAGCGGGAGCTGGATGGCTTGAAGCGCTGGGGGCAGGCCCGGATCCGGATCGGGGCTCCGCACAGCCTCTGTCACTTCCTTCTACCGACCGTCCTACGCGAGTTCCGTGATTGCTTTCCCCGCTGTGAGCCAATGGTCGAGGCGGGTGATACGACGTGGCTGATCTCACGTCTTGAGGAGCACGCGCTCGATCTGGTCATCGGTCTCAGCAGCGAGGGGCAGCTCGATGAAGGGCGACCGCTTTTCAGTGATGAAATGACCTTCATCGTTTCCCCAGCTCATCCCTGGGCCTCGGGTGATCCGATCACACCCGAATCTCTCGCGGCGATGCAGTTCATCGTCTACACCCGCTCGACTCAAACGCATCGTCTGGTGGAGGACTGGTTTGAGCAGCATGGCATTCGTCTTCGTGCTCCTCTGGTGCTGGGTGACATGGAGGCGATCAAGGAGATGACCAAGATCGGTCTCGGAGTGGGCATCGTGGCACCGTGGGTGGCACGGAAAGAGATCGCGGATGGTCGACTGGTGGCCGTGCCGATGGGTGAGCTTTCCGTCAAGCGCAACTGGTCCGTCTTCACCCGTGTGAAGAGATCATTCACCCTGGTGGAGGAGACCTTCGTCGGCATGTGTTCGATGGTGGGCAAGGATCTCGCCCGTAAGGTACCGATTTGAGATGGGATGCTGGCAAGCAAAACGGCCGGCCCCTTGTGAGGTCCGGCCGTCGGCAACCAAACATTCAACTCAGAAAGTGTAGTCGACCTCGAACGAGGCGCGCGTCGTGGAGACGTACTGCTTGTCGCTGCTGTCGAAGTAGCCGAGCTTGACGATCGCGGTGAAGTGATCGTCGAATTTCTTCGTCAGTACCGAGTCGAAGCCGAAACCGAGGTTGGCTCCGAGGGTGTTGTCACCGAAGAAGTGCACTGAGTTCGCCCACTTGATGCCGCAGAAGATCGGGGTCACATGGGTGATGTAGGAATCGGTGAGTCCGCCGTGGCTGCCGTCG
>JANOBS010000034.1:0-7647 GCA_031411755.1 Luteolibacter sp.
GTCACCCGCGATCCGAATCTGGCGGAAGAAGAGGAGGAAGGAGCCAAAACCCCACCGAAGAAAGAGGAGCCAGCCCCGGGTAAAATGACACTCCGGAACGGTGACACCCTGATGGGCGAAGTGCTGGGAATCGAGAAAGGCATCATGCGCGTGAAGACTTCCTACGCTGAACTCAAGATGCCGGTCTCACGCTTGAAGACCATCGCCCTGAAGCCCGTGGATCGTGAGGAGGCAATACTCAAGAATGGCGACGTCCGCGCTTGGTTTCCGGATGGTAGCCGAGTCGTGTTCCGTCTGGACTCCGCCGCCGCGGATGGCCTTCAGGGATTCAGCCAGAACTTCGGCACCGCCACC
The DNA here is from genome assembly GCA_031411755.1 of Luteolibacter sp. GTDB lineage: Bacteria > Verrucomicrobiota > Verrucomicrobiia > Verrucomicrobiales > Akkermansiaceae > Luteolibacter. The sequence continues at coordinate 355 of JANOBS010000034.1, forward strand.
TTCAAACCGGAGGCTTTCAACCGCATCGAGTTCAACCTCTACGATCCGAAGTTCCAGACCCTGCGCGGCGAGAAGATGTGGTGAAATTCCTCACCCCTTCCACTCCACCGCCACCAGATCAGTGCGGCGCTGCTGGAGATTCCGCACGCTGCCTTTTTCGTGGAGCTGCTCCAGCAAGCCAGGCCTCAGATCGGCGATGAGGATCGTCTCGATGCTGGACTCGGCTTCGGTGACCACCGCGTTTTCCAGAAAGGAAAAGTCCGAGGGACTGAAGACCGCGGACTTCGCATACTGCATTTCCATGTTCGTGACGCCCGGTAAAGTCCCGACGCTGCCGGCGGCGATAACGTAGCACTCGTTCTCGATCGCCCACGCCTGGGCATGCAGATGAACGCGCTGGTAGCCGGAAGGACAGTCGATGCAGAAGGGCACGAACAAGAACTCCATGCCCTGATCGGCCAGCACGCGACCGAGCTCGGGGAACTCCACGTCGTAGCAGATGAGCATCCCGATACGGCCACAGTCGGTTTCGAAAGCGCGGAGCGAATTCCCTCCGGACATCTGCCACTCGCTGACCTCGCTGGGGGTAACGTGGAGCTTTTCCTGCCTCTCTCAATTACCGTCGCGGCGGCAAAGATAAGCCACGTTGGTCAGCCTTCCATCTTCGAATAGCGGCAGGCTGCCGATGATGACGTTGATCCGGCGCTGGACGGCCTGGTGCATGAAAAACTGGAGCAGTCCCGGCGTCAGCGCCGCCAGTTCCCGGATCGCGGCGACCGTTCCCAGATGATCGAACCGAGCCATCAGACCCGCGTTCACATACTCCGGAAATACCACAAAGTCCGCCCGGTAGCCAGCCACGACGCGGATGAAGAACGAGATTTCAGACTCGAAGGCCGCGAGATCCGCAGTCGGCTTCATCGCGAACTGGACCACGCCGATGCGGAGGCTTTCCGGCGTTGTGGCTTCCGTGCTGGATCCGTTTTTCATGATGGGAAATCTCCTGCAACCCTGCCGTCCCGGCAACGATGAGGCAACCCTTTGCCGCCGACCGGGTCATCGTCGGTCGAGCACGCTGCCGCCCTCATGCCAATGAGCCCGGATTCTCACCTTCATGGTTGAAGGAGAATCCTTGCCGGCGTCCACCGCCCATCGTGCCACGGCCTTTGCCAGCTTCATGTTGCTGAACTCATAGTGGCTGAGCTTCGGGAGGTACCAGTCCATGCTGTTGTCAAAGGACAGCAAGGCGACCGAAATATCCGCAGGGATCAAAATCCGGCTGTCCCTGAAAAATGACGTGGCGGTGACGAACTCCCGCCAATCGAGCAGAATCATCGCGTCTGGACGATGGTGCCGCCAATGCTTCTTCAGGACATCATACAAAACCTCCGGTGTCGAATAAGGGCTCTCCAGCGCATGGACCACCGCTCCGGACGACCGGCGAGAGTCGATGCCGGCCAGCAACGACGACTTCATGTTCGCCAGGAAACTGGGGGTCCTGCCGCACAAGGGCATCACGATGTGTCGATGGCCCAGATCGATCAGATTCTGGACCAGTTCCTCCACCAGTCCCATCAAGCTGACGCTGACCATCGGCAACGAATAGGGCTCACAGGCGCCTCCGAGGAATAGGGTCGGGACGGAAAGGCCGACAGCCCAGGAGGCCAGCACCGGAGTCCCCATCAACACCACGATCGCATCCGGAGCCTCCTGATCGAGAAGCTCATCCCAGATCTTGCGTGGGGCCTTCGCATTCTGGAAAGTCATCACCCGGTGGATCACCTCCCAGTCTTTCGAGCTCATCACACTGACGATGTCGGCATAGACTTCCACCGAGTGAGTGAGCCACTCGTTCATCGGCTGGTTTGTCAGGTAAAGAAGGCGCTTGGTCCTATTGACTGCGGCTGCAGGCTTCATTTTCATCCTCCCCTTCCGACCCGATGTCCGTGGCAGGGAGCGGATTTGCCAACGGAAGCGTTCACCGCATGAACTCAGGATACCCTCGCGCTCCAGAATCAGGAAGGCCTTGGAAATGGAGGGCACACTGACTCCGAGATTCAGGGAAATCGCACGCAAGCTGGGCATGGCCTCGCCAATCCGCTTCCCGGAAATCATATCCCGCAGGGACTCCGCAACCCGCTGCGACAGATCGAGCTTCTCAAATGCTTCCACGAAACAAGCAGATCGCCCGCATCAAATTCTGTCGAATAGTTTTTTACAGCAATTCCTGAATCCCCTTCCTTCACACTGGTGCGGAGACTGCTAAAAAGGAGGGGTAATTTTAGTTTGTACTGATTTTGTATCCGTCCGGGTCGCACCGGAAGCCCATCCATGAAGTCCAGTTCCAGAAGTCCACGATTGCGCCGGTCAACCCTCTTTGGTGCCGCATGCGCTCTTTTACCGGACGGCAAGGTTCAGGCCGCCAACAGCCTTTCTGTTGAAGACGGCACGCACGAGGCCTGCGTCCCACTTTTTTCGCCCCCACAGTGCTCCGTCGAACGCCGGCACCCCCACTCGGCTTCACGGCTTTCCTGAAACCCACCTCCAGGGCCGCAGCAGGGACTCTCCCTCCATACCCAAAATCGTCTCCAACACTTTTCCTTTAGCAACCCAACTCGTCTCCATCGCATCATGAAACCTAAGTCCAGCAACCGATTCCTGTTTGTCCTTCGTCGCCTCCTTTCCTCACAGGCACTCCTCATCAGCTTCCTCGCATCCCCAGTGATGGCTGGCACGGTTTATTGGGACACCAACAGCACCACTGCGGGTTCAGGCAATGTCGACGGAACCTGGGATGCAGCCACCGCAACTTGGGGCAACTCCGCAGGCACCGGCGCCACCGCCGCCTGGATCCCGGGTGACACCGCCCAGTTCGCAGCCGGCACCGACTTCATCGGCACCCGCATCGTCAACGTCAGTGGCACCCAGAGCCTTGCAGGCATCGTTCTGAACAGCCAGCTCACCAACTTCACCCTCACCGGCGGCACCCTCGCCTTCGGTGCACTTCAGGGTGCCATCAACACTTCCGCCTGGGGCACCACCACCGGCAAGACCTTCACCCTCGCCTCGATCATCACCGGTAGCAATGGCCTGGCCGTCGCCTCGAATGGTGACCTCACCGGCACCGGTGGCAACAACTCCTCCGTCACCAAGCTCAGCGGTGTCAATACCTTCACCGGCGATGTCACCATCACCTCCGGCCTGGTCTCCTACGCCGCCGACACCGCCTTCGGAAACGCCGCAAACAAGATCATCCTCAACGGTGGCGGACTGCTCGACAATTCCGTCAACGTCAACCTCGCCCGCGATATTCAGATCCTTTCCGGCGGCGGCACCTTCCGCGCCTACGGAGGCACCACCACCGCTGCTTGGAGCGGTGCCATCACCGGCAGCGGTGCCATCAACCGCACCGACGGCGGCACCATCAGCCTCACAGGCAATCTTTCCGGCTACTCGGGCACCTACACCAACCAGGGCGGCACCACCCGCTTCCAGACCGGAACAAACGCCCTCACAGGCACCCTCACCATCACCAGCGGCACAGCTTCGATCGAAAACTCCGCCATCAACACCTACACCGCCGTCAACCTCAACGGCGGCACGCTCGGCCTCAAGAGCAACAGCAACGCGCTCGGCTCCCTGACCCTCCCCGTCGGAGGCTCCGCCACCATCGCCGTGCAGTCGGCTTCGTCAGCCATCTCCCTCGCCAACAACATCACGGTCGCTGGCACCAGCACCCTCTCGCTGGATGCCAGCGGTGGGAACCTGAACCTCTCCGGCAACATCACCGGCACCGGCGTAACGGTCCAGACCAGCGGAGCCAGTGGCACCACCACTCTTACTGGCACCGTCACACTCGGCACAGGAACACTCGGTGTCACCGGAGCGCAGACCCTTGCCATCGGTTCTAGTGCGGTCGTCACCGCTGACAACTTTTCGCTCAGCGGCACTACCGCTGCAAACATCCTCAGCATCACCGGCGGTTCGCTGACCACGAAGTTCTTCAATATTGGAAACGGCACTAACAACTCCGGCCGCGTCAACCAATCCGGTGGCACCGTCACCGTCCCCACCGGCGGCAATGGCTTCCGAATCGGCCACTGGAACAGCGGTGCCGGCCTCGGCAGCAGCTACAATCTTTCCGGAGGCACCCTCGATCTCTCAGCAATTACGGCGAACGTCGGCTGGGACGGCCAGGGCGACATGACCGTCGGCGGCGGCGCTGGCTCAGCCACCCTCAAGGCCGTTGGCATCCAGCTCGATGCCAACGGTGACAGCACCTTCAATGACACTCTGACCGTTTCCCCGTTGGGCACCGTCGAAGTCGGCAGCGGCGGCATCGCCGGAGCATCACCATCTGACCGCCTCATTCTCAATGGCGGCACCCTCAAAGCCACCGCCACTGGCACCTGGAGCTCCGTGATCAATGCCAACAGCGCCACAACCTCCACGCTCGATGCCAATGGAAACACCGTCACGCTGAACAACAACCTCACCGGTACCGGCACCATCGACCTCTCCTCTGCCACCGGCACGGTCAGCTTCAGCACATCCGGCACCCAGACTGTCACTCCAGCCCTCTTCGGCACAACCGCCATCACCAAGCTCGGAACTGGGACCACCACCCTTTCGGGAGCAGGCAACCACAGTGGTTCCCTCACCGTCTCCGCAGGCCGTCTCAACCTCTCTGGAACCCTCGCATCCACCACCTCCACCATCGCCAGTGGCACGACCCTTGGAGGTGAAGGCATCCTCGGCGGCTCGGCAACGTTTAGCACAGGATCCAAGCTCGCTGTCGATTCCTCCACTGCCGGCGCCATCTCCTTCAGCAATGTCAGCATCGTCGGCCAGCCCACAGTCACATTCGACAACTTGCCGACGGTTGCTCAAAATCCGATCAAGCTCTTCACCTACAGCGGCATTCTCACCGGCACTGCCAGCAGTGACCTGATCATCAGCACCCCGGCCAATTTCCGCTCCGCCATTGTCACCGACAGCGGCGGCATTGTCTCCTTGGATCTTGGCAACAAGAACCTCGTATGGAACGGCACCACAGGCGGCCAATGGGTCGTCGGCACGGCGAACACACGCTGGAACGCCTCCGAAGTGGACGCCTTCTTCTGGGGTGACGGAGTGACCTTCGATGACACAGGAGTTTCCACCACCATCACCCTCACCGGTGAGCTACAGCCCGGCTCGTTCAACGTCAGCTCCAGCACGAAGAACTACACCATCAGTGGAACCTCAGGAAACTTCATCTCCGGTATCACCGGCCTCGCCAAGTCTGGCTCCTCCACCTTGACCCTCAACGCGCCGAACACCTACACCGGAGCCACCACCGTCAACAACGGCACCCTCCAGATCGGCAACGGCACCAACAACATCGCCACGCTCGGCAACAACAGCGCTGTTTCCGTCGCCACCAGCAGCACCCTCGCCTTTTATCGAAACGGGGCCTACGCCATCGGAAACCCCATCTCCGGCACCGGCACCGTCACCTTCCTCGGCACCGGCGTCAGCAACCAGTCCGACTACTCCCCCACCGGAGCGAATTCCTCCTTCAGCGGCCTGCTCGATGTCCGCAACGGCAGCCGCCTCAATGTCGACAACGTCGCAGACACCGGCACCGCCGTCATCAATGTCGCCGGCGGCGCGGGTCTCTATCTCACCACCTCGATCCCCAACGCCATCACCCTCAACGGTAACGGTTGGACCGAACCAAATGGACAACTCGGAGCCCTGCGCGTCGGCACCGGTGGCAATGCGACAGGCAACGTCACCCTTGCAGGCAATTCCCGCCTCACCGCCTGGGTCGGAGAAACCAATGGCATCATCACCGGCTTGATCAATGACGGAGCCAGCAGCTTTGGCATCGAAAAAACCGGAGCCGGCACTCTCACCCTCGTGCCTGCAAACACCTACGACGGCGGCACAGTGGTCAGCTTTGGAGCGCTCAACATCCGCAACGCCGGATCGCTGGGAACCGCCGGTATCACCCTCGGAAACTCCGGAACCGGCGCGAACGCGGCCGCCCTGTACATCGACACCAATCGTGTGACCTTCACCAATCCGGTCACCATTTCCAGCAATGGCACCGGCACCGCCACCCTCGGAACCACCAGCACCGTCGTCGGCGCCGGCGCTGGCAACGGTTTCAGCAATATCGTCCTCCAGCGCTCCGTCACCCTCGATTCGAACGCCGCGGACCGCACTGACTACCTGATCACTTCGGGCACTGGCGACGTCACCTTTACCGGTGGTGGCCGCTCGCTGATGGTCGCTGCCAGCACCTTCACCGGCAACGTCAACGTCAACCCGTCTGCGATCGGCGGCCACCTCCAGATCGGCACCGCCACCGCCTCGCTGACGAACTACATTCCGGACACCGCGAACCTCACAGTCACCGACTTCGCCTCCGCCACCCAGGCCGAGTTCCGACTCTCCTCACAGGGTGAAACGATCAACGGCCTGAACGGAAACGGCACCATCGACACCAACAGCATCACCGGCACCCTCACCGTCGGCGGCGCAGGTGGCGGTGGCACCTTCAGTGGAGCCCTCACCGGCACCACGCTGAACTTTGCCAAGACCGGGGCAGGCACCCAGGTCCTCTCAGGTGCCAATACCCTCACCACCGCGATCACCCTCTCTGGCGGCACGCTCTCGATCTCCGGAGCCAGTGGCGCGATCAATGCCACCAGCGGAGTGTCCATCGCAGCGGGCACCACCCTCACACTCGATAACACCTTCACCGCCAACAACGTCAACCGCCTCAAGGACACCGGCACCGTGACCATGAACGGCGGCACGTTCAACTTTTCCAACAACGGCGGAGCCGTCGACTACACGGAAACCACCGGTGCGCTCTCCATTGCCTCCGGCGTCAACACCATCACCAGCAGCCAGGCCACCACCCCGAACGTCTCCACATTGACCTTCGCCTCCCTGGCCCGCACGTCCGGAGCCACGGTGAACTTCACCGGCACCGGACTCGGAGTGAACAATCAGAACAAGATACTCATCACCGGCCAGGCCGTCGGGCTCATCGGACCTTGGGCCACCATCAACGGCACACAGCTTGCCGGCTATGACGCCACCAAGGGTGTCTCCGCCTATACCGCCTACACCGACGTCACCCGCACCGACTCCGGCACCAAAGTCATTGCGGATGCCACGGCCAACAACGTCCAGATCATCGAAGGCACCGGCAGCGTAATCGCAAATATCACCCTCGCGGCCGCCACCACCAATATCAACTCCCTCGTCCAGAACGCCAACGGAGGAACCGCGACA
>JANOBS010000035.1:0-1076 GCA_031411755.1 Luteolibacter sp.
TGGATTTGCCGCAGCCGTTGGGGCCGACGATGCCGGTGACGCCTTTGGCGAATTCGAGCACGGTTTTGTCGGCGAACGACTTGAAGCCGTGAATTTCCAGAGTTTTTAAATACATCCTGACAGGAAGGGTTGGAGGTTCGCTCGAAGAGGGATGAGCAAGGAGACTCTACTCCCTGATTCGGGCCTCGGCAATCAGTCAGACGCTTTCCATACTAGATGCGGTGTTGTAATTGCTGATTAACCACCACATCTTGTGATTTGCGATACTTTGGCTGTCCGAACCATTTCACAGCGGGGATGCGGAACCTGTCCACTTTCAATCACCTGCAATAAACAGGCTGGTTTTGTGGCGTGCCCCCATTTTCCTGTTGCAACTCGGTCTCAATAGGAGATCATTCGCCCACATGGTTCACGCTCTCGTCAACGATCTCACTGCGGACAGCGCGATGACGCTGAACCAGGCGCGTGTCGGTTGCGACCTGCGGATCCAAGTGCTGAGCGGTCCGTCCTGTGATCGCCTGCGCGATCTCGGGTTCTGCGAGCAACTCCAGGTCCGGAAACTCGCCAACGGGCGGAACCTGATCTGCTCCGTTTGCGGCACTCGCCTCGCGATCAGCCGTGAGCTGGCCGATCAGGTGTTTGTCGCTCCGGTGGCTTGAATCTAGGACCGTTTTCCATGTCCGATTCCACCTTCGAAACCATCGCGCTGGTCGGGAATCCGAATGCGGGGAAGACCACCCTTTTCAATGCGCTGACAAAATCCATCGAGCGCGTCGGCAACTACGCCGGGGTCACGGTCGCCGTGAAATCCGGTGAAATGTTCACGCCGCACGGGAAAAAGCTCAAGGTGCTCGACCTGCCCGGCTGCTACTCGCTGCGATCCACGTTTCCGGACGAGAAGATCGCCCGCGATGCCTTGCTCGGCGAGCTGCCGAATGTTCCCAAGCCCGATCTGGTGGTCTGCGTGGTGGATGCCTCCAATCTGGAGCGACACCTCAATCTCGTTCTTCAGGTCATCGAACTCAAGCTGCCGGTCGTCATCGCGCTGAACATGGTCGACGTGGCCGAAAGCCAGG
>JANOBS010000036.1:0-14106 GCA_031411755.1 Luteolibacter sp.
CGTGATTGTGGATTTCGACCCAGGTATGCTCCTGGCCGTAGATGTCGCGCAGCTCGGCGAGGGTTTCTCGGGCCTTGTCCTCGTCACCGGCGAGCAGCCACTCGTTGACCGGCCCGGAAATGCAGCCGGAGAGGCAGGTGACTCCTTTCGAAAAACGGGCGAGGGCTTCGCGATCCACCCGGGGCTTGCCATAATAAAGGCCTTCAAGGTGACCGAGCGAGACCAGCTTGCTCAAATTCTGCCAACCCTCGGCATCGCGCGCCAGCAGGGTCATGTGGGTGGAGCGTTTCCGCCCGACGAGGTCGCGCTTTTCCTCAATCTTTCCCGGGGCGAGGTAGATCTCGCAACCCATGATCGGCTTCACCTTCGCCTTCCGGCAGGCTTGATAGAACTCGATGGCTCCGAAGAGATTACCATGGTCGGTCATGGCCACGGCTGGCATGCCGAACTGCGCCGCACGCTTGGCGAGGACATCGGTGCGGATCATCCCATCGAGCAGGGAATACTCGGTGTGCAGGTGGAGGTGGACGAACGAATCAGACATCGGGCAGCCACAGGCTAGCCAGACAGCCGCAGAGGGCAAGGCGGGCGAGATCCGGATCCACAAATCATTGATTATCAGAAATCCAATCGAAGTATTTTTGAATACCCAGAGATTCGGTGGCAAGCGGATCGGAAATGAGGGTCAGAGCTCTGGACCTATGCCAGCCCAACCGCAGGCCATTGATTATAAATCAAAATTAATAATGTCTTGTCCTGCCCACAGGGATTTGGATATGTTGATGGTATGTTCCCCCAGACACCTACCCCATCACCATCTCATGCCCCTGGGCGTCCACTATCTACAGGTATTCCAAGCCCTGTTGTTGGAATGTTCGATCACACAAGCTGCCTGCCGATTGAACACAAGTCCTTCAAACGTGAGAAGGATCGTCAGCACCCTCGAAGGTGAGGTCGGAGTTCCGCTGTTTGATGGTTCCCGACGTGGTCGTGTTGAGCCTACATCCCATGCAGGCCTTCTGGAAAAGGCCATGCAGTCGTTTCTCAGAGAAATGGAAACCTTCAGTAGCCTTGCCTCTGAAGTCAGGGAAAAGGAGAGGGTTGTGCTGGTTGGGACCAATCCATGGTTCATGGAAACCCGTTATTTCAGCCAATGGTTGGAAAGGCTTCGCGAAAGCAGCAGGATTGAGGTGAGACTGGTGGAGATCGCTGGCGGAACGGAACGGTCGATGGTGGACTCCGGAAGTTGTGATGTCTACATCGGGCCGAACCTCATCTCAGGCAAACGACTCTCGCACGTCGATCTTCCAGTGATGGCGGCTGGCATCTGTCTGAATGGCAATCAGGTGCCTCCCCGAAGTCTCGAAGACCTGGAATCCATCAGAGCTTGGGGGATCCATTTGCCAGGTCTGAGTTCACAGGCTGCGGAATGGCTTCAGGCCATCAAGGTGGCTGGAGGTGGGTCGGGTCGTTTGATTTCATCACCCAATTATCTCGAGTGGTCGGCCAGTCCGCTGCGGAGCCAGCTTGAGGCCGTGATCGCTCCAATACCCGCCAAGACTTCTGCGGTTTGGCACCCTTTCAAGCCCCTTGGTGGCATTCGGATCAGGGCCACGGCCCTGTCCCAGCATCCCTACGATTTTCTCGGAGCCGCAATCCAGGCGGCGGCGGCCAACTTCATGGAGCATGACGGAAACCTATGATATCGAGGAGCTGAGGGCCTTTGTCGTGATGGCCGATGAGGGCTATTTTTGCGAAACAGCCGGGGCTCTCGGAATCAGTCAGCCAGCGGTCAGCCAGCGGATTTCCCGTTTGGAAACCTCACTTGGATTCCACCTTTTCATCCGCACTGCCCACGGGGCCATCCTGACGCCCTGCGGCGAGAAGGTCCTGCAAACCGCACGTCGATGCGTGGCGAGCCACGGGCAGTTGCTGCGGCAGATGGATATTCACCGCTATTCCTCAGGTGGCCGGGTCAGGGTTTGGTTCGAACCCTCCCTCGCACATGAGTCCCTGATCCAACACCTGAGCGAATCCGTGCCCGGAACCGCGGAGCTTGAGATCCTTACCGATCGGCGCAAATCCGACTGGGCGGATCAGTTGAGGGACCTCGAGCTGGACATGGTGGTTTGCGGTTCGTTTCTCCAGCAGACGGTGATTTCCGGTTTGGAAAGGACCGAGCTTCTGCACGAGCCGGGACTGACTGCTGTATGGTCAAAGGAGCATGTTCAGATTTCCCCTGAAGCGTTCAGTCTGAACCGCGCCCTTTCCTTGGGACTGGTTTTGCCGAGCGCTTGCTGGGTCAAAGGGTTGCGATCGTTCCTGGATGATTGGAGCCTCCGGGTTTATCAGCAATGCGCAGCGGATGTGCTGGAAGTACACACTTGCCAGGAGGCAGTCAGAGCCTGCCAAGCCGGTCCGAAAATCGCCATCCTGCCCGGCAGCATGGCATCAAGCGCCCATGTCTTGCGAGATTCGTCTCTCGCTTCGAAGGGGCTCTTCCCCGAAGTTTTACCAAATGCTTATCAGGTAGGACTTTTTTTGAGGAATTCGGAAGCAAGCAGCGTCGTTATTGAGGCCTCGTTGAGGCTGAAAAAGATTTTTGCCGATTGCTTATTGCAACGATGAGTCCGTTTGGTCCGCAGGTTCGGGCTTTCATGAAGGTCGGCATCCCACTCCGATTTCAAATCGGTTGGATTTCCAAGGCAAGAAGCGCGGCCGAATGGACTCTTTAGGTGTTCATGATGAACAAACTAGGAGATTCATTCAAACCCGTTCCCACTCGGATCTGGGATCAGGAGGCGAAGTTTGGATTAGACTCATTTGCTTATATGGGAGAAATGGAATCATAATGATATTCAACCCTCCTTAAATTGCTGTTTGGGGGGGTGGGGGCCATGACTGGCAACGCATGAAAGCCCCATTCACCCTCACCCTGATGACATCCCTGCTCACGGTTGCGACGTATGGCCAGTCCATCGTCAACGGGACGTCATATCCAAGTCTCTTCGGTCCCGCCTCCGATGTGACGGTCAATCCACCCAACGGCGGACTACTCAACATTCAGGTTGGAGGAACCGCCTCCGGCCCGCTTGGAGATTACTGGACCGCCTTTGCCTCAGGTGGTGCGAGCGTGAGCGTGCTCGGCATCGGCCTGACCGAAACCGGAGCCCAGGTCGCGTTGACCGGATCGGCCCTGGAATTCAATGTGTCCAATTCCGCTGCTGTCGGAGATTTGCTTGATGCGGGCTTGAACGGACTCAGCGCTTCATGGACGGCCACGGCTGATTTCGACCAGGCCGGAAATCAACTCCTCCTCGCCCCCAACACCATCTATCGAGTCAGCTTTGACGTGGATGGCAGCAATGGCCTTCTGAACTCGACGCTCGGCATCACTCCCTCATTCAGCGTCCAGCTCCTTGATGGCAGCGGCAGTGCCGTCGGAACCGCCGGCAGTGGCACACTCGTCAACATCGTCGGCCTGCTTGGCACCGGCGTCCCCTCAGGTCGCGCCTCGGTCGACTTTGTCACAGGCTCGTCAGTGAACGGCATCAATCCAGCGGCCCTCCGCTTCAATGGCAGCGCGACCCTGAATGCCACCGCTCTTGGGCTCGGCACCAACTTCGCCACCATCTCGAACGTCAACATCAGTGCCGTTCCAGAGCCCTCCATCTACGGTCTCAGTTGCCTGGGTATTCTGACATTCTTCAGGCGCAGGCGCTGAGTTTGAAAAGGGAACAGCAAAAACTGGCAGCATCGATCATTCTGGGGGAGTGGTCGGTGCTGCCTCGCGTACGATGTGCGGCCTCCCTCTTGACACTCCGCAAAACCAATTTATCTTGGGTATCTTAAATAATGAAGCACCTACTCAGCACCACATTTGCGGCCGGCCTTCTGTGGCTCGGGGTCTTTTCAGGAGAAGCAAAGGCGAATGCCTACGACCGGATCTTCGCCCGGGCGGACATCAACAACAGCAACTCGCTCTCCATGGACGAGTTCATGTCGACCCAGGCCGGCTCCGCCCGCTGGACGGATGCTGCCTACCGCTTCAACGCCAACGATCTCGATGACAATGGCTTCCTCAGCGAGCTGGAGTTCCGGGGTTCGCGTGGCGGACGTGATGGCGGCAGGCCGAACAAGCTGGAAACCTTTCAGTTGGCCGATCTCGACGACGATGGTACGCTCGATCCTGCCGAGTACGCGCTGACCCTGCCGCAGACTTGGAACGCCCGGAAGGTTTCGCAGGCCTTCGATGTGCGCGATAAAAATGACGATGCCCTGATCACTAGCCGTGAATTCGGGCTCCTCGGGCTTCCCGTTTGATCAGGCCAGGGTTCCAAAGCGCCGCGTCAGCTCCTGATGTCGGAACTGGAAAATGCGTTCCAGTTTCGGCTTCACGAGGAATGGATGGACGATCGAGCCGATTGGGCCGAACGGGAGTCCGTAACTCACCTCGTCACAGGCAAGCACGCCGCCCTCGATCGACTCGAAGGTGTGGCGGTGGTGCCAGAATGCATAGGGTCCGAAGCGCTGCTCGTCGATGAACGAGCGGCCTTCGTCCACCGCCTTGATTTCCGTGACCCAGGAAACCCAGGTCAGTGGGGCGACCTTGACCTTGTAGCAAATGATCTGACCCTCGTGCATCTTCTTCGGAGGATCGCCGAGGATCTTGAAGCCGAGCTCCGGAGGGGTGATCGCATTGAGATTCGCTGGGGAGGAGAAAAAGTCCCACGCAAGCTCCATCGAGATCGGGAGTTTTTGGGAGCGGGCGAACCGGTGGATTTTCATGGCGTTAGCCTGTGCCTGATCGCGAGTCCCGCAACCGTCGATTTCACCACTTCGGGTCCATGCCGAGGGACTTGGCGAGAAAGGCCCATTCGTCTGCCGTCTTTTCGATCATCTTTGCCAGCGCGGTGCCTGCTCCGTGACCGGCGCTGGATTCCACCCGGATAAGCACCGGCGGGGCCTCCTTGGACTGACAGTCCTGGAGTCGGGCCGCGAACTTGAAGCTGTGGGCGGGCACCACCCGGTCATCGTGATCCGCCGTCGTCACCAGGGTGGCGGGGTAGCGGGTGCCCGGCTTGAGGTTGTGATAGGGCGAGTAGGCAAAGAGGGCCTTGAACTCCTCGGGATTCTCCGAGCTGCCGTAGTCGCTTTTCCACGCCCAGCCGATCGTGAACTTCTGAAAGCGCAGCATGTCCATCACGCCGACGGCAGGTAGGGCAGCCGCGAAAAGTTCCGGTCTCTGGGTCATGCAGGCACCGACCAGCAGTCCGCCGTTGCTTCCTCCTTGGATCGCCAGCTTTTCCCTGAAAGTGATCTTGTTCGTGATCAGCCATTCACCGGCCGCGATGAAGTCGTCGAAGACGTTCTGCTTCCTCAGCTTCGTTCCGGCCTCGTGCCATTCACGACCATACTCGCCGCCGCCGCGGAGGTTTGCCACCACCAGCACGCTGCCCATTTCCAGCCACACCGCGCGGCTGATCGAGAAGGCAGGGGTCATGTTCGCGTTGAAGCCACCATAGCCGTAAAGAAGCGTCGGATTCGATCCATCGCGCGCCATCCCTTTTTTGTGGACGATGAACATCGGCACGCGGGTGCCGTCCTTGCTCGGATAGAAGACCTGCTCGGTCTCGTACGACGCGCTGTCGAACGCCACCTTCGGACGGCGAAACAAGCGGCTCGTGCCCGTCGCGAGGTCGAGTTGGTGGATCGAGCCCGGCTCGGTGAATCCAGTGAAGCCATAGAAGGTCGTCTTGTCCTTCGAGCGCCCGCCAAACCCGCCGACATCGCCGATGCCCGGCAAGTCCAGATCGCGCAGCTTCTTCCCGCTGAAATCATGGCAACTCACCGCGCTCTTCGCATCCTGCAGGTAGGTGCAGACGAACTGCCCGCCGACGGAACTCACCGAGTCGAGCTGATGCTTCGACTCCGGAATGATCTCCTTCCACTCGGATCGCCCGGGCTTGGTGACATCGATCGCGATCACCCGTCCGAGCGGCGCGTTGAGGTCGGTCTTGAAATAGAAGGTGGAACCCGCGTGATCGATGAAGTCGTAGGATGCATCCGCTTCGGACAGCAGTTCGACCACCTTCGCCTCTGGATTTTTAAGGTCGCGATAGAACACCCGGTTCTTCCGCTCGGTGCCCTCCTGGAGATCGAGGATGAGAAACGATCCGTCTTCCGTCACTCCACCGCCGATGTTCCAGTTTGGCTGATCCTTGCGCTCATAGACGATCACGTCCTCGTCCTGCTTGGTGCCGATCTTGTGGAAACAGAATTTCTGGAACTCGTTCTTGCGGGTCAGCGCTTGACCCTCCGGCGGTGCATCGAAGCGGCTGTAGTAAAACCCGCTGCCATCGCGGGCCCAGGAAATGCCACTGAACTTCACCCAGCGCAGGTGGTCGTCGAGATCCTTTCCCGTTGCCACCTCCCGCACCCGGATCTCCTGCCAGTCACTGCCGCCACTGGAGAGTTGATAGGCGATCAGTTTTCCATCCTCGCTCGGCTCATACCCCGCCAGGGAAACCGTGCCATCCTTCGATAAGGTGTTCGGATCGAGAAGCGCGCGGCCTTCTCCATCGGGCGTGTCCGCCACCATCAGCACCGATTGGTTCTGGAGGCCGGAGTTCCGGGAAAAGAACCACTTGCCCCCATACTCCTCGGGCATGCCGATCCGCTCGTAGTTCCAAAGCTCCGCCAGACGTTTGCGGATCGCCTCGCGCTGCGGGATCGCTTTCAGATACGCGCCGGTGACCTGGTTCTGGGCCGCGATCCAGGTCTTCGTCTCCGCGGAATTGTCGTCCTCCAGCCAGCGATAGGGATCTTCGACCTTGGTGCCGAAGTAATCATCAACCACCGCCTCCTTGCGGGTCTCGGGATACGTCGGAGCGGCGAGAATCGAGAGCGGCAGCAGGCTGAGAAGCAGGGATTTCATGCGGTCAAATGGATCGCTTTCAACCTGCGCGGCAATCCCCATCCGTCAACGGCGGAGATCACCCGATCCGCGCACGGTTCCGTTCATCGACCTGATCGTTCAGAGTGCAGAAATCGTAAAGCCATCCGATGCCGAAGAGTCCGACCGTGAGCAGCCAGATCACGCCGGTGCCGATTTTTCCGAGGTAAAAACGGTGCGCTCCGAAGGTGCCGAGGAAGGTCTGGAGGATCCACGCCACCGAGTAGTCGTTTTCCCCACTCGTGAAGCGTTTCGCGGCGTCGCGTTCCATTGAAGGAATGAGGAACAGGTCGATCAACCAGCCGATGCCGCACAATCCCAAGGTGAAGAACCAGATCACGCCGGTGATCGGCTTGCCGAAGTAAAAGCGGTGCGCGCCGGTGAAGCCGAAGAGCCAGAGCAGGTAGCCGATGGTCTTGCTGTGCGTGGGAGTCTGCATGCCGTCTGGATAGCCTCACCTCACTGGCCCGTCCCCTGTAAAGTCAGGGCCAGTTTGGAGCGCTCAATCCGGCCGCTTACTTTCCGCCGACAGAGATTTCGTGGAGGATCAGCCAGAATTCCTGAGGCGCGGTCACCCGCAGGCGGATCTGCTTGGTTCCCGCCGCGGCAGTTCCGGAAGCCTTGCCCTCCTTGAACTCCGCAAGCTTGGTCCAGGTGCTGCCATCCACCGAAGTCTCCAGCACACCTGCATGCAACTTGTCGCCGTTCTTGCTGGCCGGACCTCCTGTGACCATCTCGACCGCTGTCGCCGCCGCGAGTGGAGACTTCAGCTTCAGCGTGACGTCGTCGTCCGTCTTCAAGGCGCGGTTCGCCCAGAAGAACGTGTCCTGACGGCCATCGAAGGCCGACTCGATGAAATGGCCTTCATACATATCGAGCGAGGACTGGATCACCGACCCATCCTTCGTTTCCTTCTTCGGCGCGGGCACAGGCTTGGCATAGTTGAGCTTTCCGCCGTCGTAGTGCTTCATTACTCCGGTCAGGCGGCTACTAAAGTCATCGTAGTTCTTCAAGGCCACTGGAGTCCAGGCCACCTCGGCAAGCGCGGCGATACGGGGGAAGGCCATGTATTCGACCTTCTTCATGTCCTTGCCATACTCGGTCCAGAGCTGCGCCTGGGTGCCGAGGATCTGCTTTTCCTGCGCGGCGTTCTCCGCCACGAAGGTCGGGTTGTAGGAGTAAACCTTCTCGATCGGGAGCATGCCGCCGATGCACTCGAATTCCTTGCCCTTCGCCATTTCCGAAGCACCTGGCGCCTGGTAATAATCGAGGTAGGTGTGGGAGGTGGTGGCCATCACGACATCGTTGCCAAGTGCCAGCGCGTGCTTCGCCCACTTCGCATCGCGCCAGACCATCATCGTCGCGGTCTTCGGAAGGCCGCCTTCCTGGATCTCGTCCCAACCGATCAAACGACGGTCCTTGGATTCGAGGAATTTCCCGATCCGGCGCACGAACCAGCTTTGCAGTTCCTCCTCATTCTTCAGGCCCTCGCGCTTCATCAGATCCTGCGCGAACTTCGACTGCTTCCACTGCGTCTTCGGCGCTTCATCGCCGCCGATGTGGATGAACTTCGAGGGGAACAGCTCACACACTTCACCCAGCACGTCCTCCAGGAATCGGAACGTCTCCTCCTTTGGCGCGAAGATGTAGGGATGTACCCCCCAGCGCGTCATCACCTTTGGCGCGTAGCCGGGAATGTCGCTGTTGCCGAGTTCCGGATAGGCCGCAATGGCGGCAGCGGCATGGCCCGGCATCTCGATTTCCGGAACGATCGTGATGTGGCGCGCGGTCGCGTAGGCCACCACGTCCTTGATCTGCTCCTGCGTGTAGAATCCGCCGTAACGGACGCCGTCGTCGCTGTTGCGGTTGCCATACGGTGGCGAAGAATCACGCCAGGCCCCCACGCTGGTCAGCTTCGGATACTTCTTGATCTCGATCCGCCAGCCCTGGTCCTCCGTGAGGTGCCAGTGAAATTGATTGAGCTTGTGAAAGGCCATCCAGTCGATCAGCCGCTTGATGTCCTCTGCCGGATAAAAGTGTCGGCCCACATCGAGCATCATTCCGCGCCAGGCGAAACGCGGCTGATCCTTGATCTCCACCGCCGCCAATTTCTCCGGAGCGCCATCTTTCCAGGCCTCCGAGCCAAGCGCCGGCAGAAGCTGGAGAATCGTCCGCGTGCCATTGAACACGCCCGCCGCATCCTTGCCCTTCACCACCACAGTCTTCGGGGAAATATCCAGCGTGTAGCCACCGACGGGCAGATCGAGAGTGGCATCGACATCCAGCCGGATCTCGCTCGGAAGCATGATCTTTAGCTCTTCGGCCGCCGTCTTCGGAGCCGAACCCGTCCGCGCCTGAAGGTCGGCTGCGAACAGCTCCATCTCAGACTTCACGCTCCGGTCGAATCGGATCGCCGTGGCGGCGGAAAACTCGAACGCGCCTTCCATCGGCTTCACCGACGCAGGCAGCGGGATCAAAGGCAGCGGATCAGCGGAAACAAGGCCCGTCAGGGCAACAGCAGAGACAATCAGGGATTTCATAGTCAAGGAAACGGATGGAAACAAAAAGAACGGCGCAGGAACGGACTTCATGCTGACGGTCTTTCAGCTCCTTGTCATGCAAGGAAGAGCTTGCACCATTGTGCTGACTGATTTTGCTCTCACTTCTTGCCTCCGACTTGAGTTTTTGAAATCAACCCAGTAGCAATTTTACTGTCCGTTCGGTTGTCAGCAGCTTTGAAGACGGGCTCCGACAAACGCGCACAGGGTATCAATGGAAGCCAAACCTCGCCGAAAACCTCTGAAAGTGCCTAAAAGTGATGCTCCATCAATGCCTACAAAAAGCTTCTGGCAGCTCCTTAGTGAAATGCCCGAGGTAGGCAATGATTTCCTCTTCGAGCGCGAGTCCCACAGACCACCCGAAGCAAGAGAGCTCAAGGGAGTCCTGAAATCCAGAGCCGAGACCCCGCATTGACATCCCCGCCGCCTTGGGGAAAGTCCCCGGCGATGCGCGCTTGCTGGGTTTTTCCGATGATCGTCCTGCTGGTCTGCGGCTGCGGGCGGAAGCAGGTGAGAGCGACCCCGAAGGCCGTGCCGCTGCGTGAGGACGGCGTGATCGCGCTGCAGGTGGCCACCTTCAACATCCGGTACGAGAACACCGATCCGGACAAGGGACGGCGACTGTGGCGGGAGCGCCTGAGGCCGGTGATCGGCACGCTTTCCCGCATGCATCCGGATGTCTTCGGCGTGCAGGAGGCGCTGCACGGCCAGGTGGCGGACCTGCGGGCCTCATTGCCGGAGTATGGATTCCACGGTATCGGTCGGGATGACGGGAAATGGGAGGGCGAGTACTCAGGGATCTTTTACCGCAATGACCGCTTCGAGCCGGATCTGACAGATGCTGGAACCTTCTGGCTTTCCTCCACTCCGGAAACACCGGGCTCGAAAACCTGGGGAAACACGATCCCGCGCATCGCCGCGTGGATCCGCCTGACGGACCGCGCCACCGGTCGCGGCTTCTACGTCTTCAATACCCACTGGGACCATCAGAACCAACCCTCGCGGGAAGGCGCGGCGAAATTGATCACCGCGCGGATCGATGGTCGACGCCATGCGGATGAACCCGTGGTGCTGGTCGGGGATTTCAATGCGATCGAGGACAATCCCGCCGTCGGTTATCTGCGCGGCAAGCCCGCGACGCTGATGGGCCAGCCTTCGAAATGGGAGAACGCGCTGGTCGATGCCTACAACGCCCTGCACCCGAACGATCAGAACCGGACGACGCTGCATTTCTGGCAAGGCTCGCGAGCCGGCACCCGTTGCGTTGACCACATCCTCGTCCAACCCGGCACTCGAATCCTGATGGCGGACATCGTGGCGGACCCCGAGCCTCTGCCTTCGGATCATTTCCCGGTCGTCGCGCGGATCGAGTTCCCGCTTGCCAGTTCCGCTGCCCGCTAGTTACGTGCCGCCACTGATGGGCCTGCCGCTTACATGTCCTGTTGTCCGCCGGGTGGAGCTCGATGGCCTGCCGCCGTCCGAGGTGGCCTCGCGGCTGCGGCGTCTGGACGGGCTGGTGTTTTTCGATACTGCTGGAAACCGCCCTTCGAATGCCGAGCGCCCGGTCTCGGTGATCGCCGCGAGGCCGACGGAGCTGGTGCAGGGAAACATGAGCTCAACCGAAGATCGCGGACGCCTTCGGGAAATCCTCAACGCGCATTCACAACCGACGACCGACCGCGGGTTTCCGCTCGGTGGCTTGTGCGGGTGGGTGGGCTATGGCGGCGACTTCACCTTCGGCGTCTTTCCCGAGATGCTCGTCCATCTTCATGACAGCGGGGAGTGGTGGGAAATCGGCACGCTTTCCGAGGAACTCCGGGAGCCTGTTGACGAGCTCTTCGACATCGGAGCCTTTGTCGCCGGGACCACGCGCGAGGTCTATCTGGACACGGTCAGGCGCGTTCAGGAGTGGATTGCGGCGGGCGATATCTATCAGGTCAATCTTTCCCAGAGCTACGTCGCGCCCGTGCACGGCGGCTCGCTGTTTCCGCTCTACGAACAACTCCGCGAAGCCACGCCCGCGCCGATGGCCGCATGGATGTCGCTCGGCGGGAAAGAGGTCCTCAGCTCCTCGCCCGAGCTTTTTCTCAAGCTGTCCGGCCGTGGGATCGAGACGCGACCGATCAAGGGCACGCGACCACGCTTTCCGGATCGCGATGACGACCTGCGCTCGGCTTATGAGCTCCAGACTTCGTCGAAGGAAATCGCCGAGCTGGTGATGATCACCGACCTGCTGCGCAACGACCTCGGCCAGGTCTGTGAGTTCGGCAGCGTGAAGGTCGCGGAAATGCTCAAGCTGGAGACGCTGGAGCAGGTCCACCATCTCGTCTCCACCGTCATCGGCACCCTGCGCGAGGACGTCGACGCCATCGAGGCCCTGGCTGCGTGTTTCCCCGGCGGCAGCATCACCGGCGCGCCGAAGAAGCGGGCGATGGAGATCATTGAAGCACTCGAATCAAGATCACGAGGCCTGTATTGCGGTGCGCTCGGCTGGTTCGGTTTCAACGGTGAAAGCCAGTTCAACATCGCCATCCGTACGCTTGTGAGAGAAGGCGACAAGCTGACCTACGACGTCGGCGGCGGCATCGTGGCCGACTCCGATCCGCAGAAGGAATACGAGGAAACCCTCCACAAGGCCGCCGGCATCAAGCTCGCGATCGAGCGCTGGCGGCGGTGAGTGGTTGAGGGGGCGGGCTCACTTCGGATTCCGAAGTTGATCAAGGGCCTTCGGGTGAAAGCCCCGGATCTCAAAGCGGCCGTCCTTCCGGCGACGGCAGGTGAGGCGGCGTTGGAGGAGGTTTCTCCAGATCAATACCAACAGCCAGATAACCAACATCGCCATCGGTATCCAACTCGCTCCGAGGAAATCTGAGAGAGAGCGTGAATTCCTGATCTTTACGCTCAAACCAAGGCCCAGGAGGTAAATGGTCCTGATGGCGTATTCCTGAATCGCGTGAATTCTGACCGTTCTTTTCACGCAGAAAATGTTCAGTGTCGAAACCGGGTAAAACATTCCCCCAACGACCACTAATAGAAGAGAGATAAGGCTTCCTATCGCAAGGGAAGGCTTCAGTTCTCGACCAATCGGCAGCAGCAAGGAAACAAGGAATGTCCCAACAAGGATGATTGAGAGAGCCAATTGCCAGTTTGGTCGCAGACGGACCGTGAGCCGGTTCATCGTCATCACGTCATTCGACTCGCCCGAATACGGATCGATCATGGGAAACTGCGCGATCTTCTCGGCCCACACGCGATTGCCTACGAGCTCCCAGCCGAAGGACTCCGGCGCATTCGGCATTCCTGTCGAGGTCGTCTCAGGAGGTGCGTAGGGATTTTCCCCGGACATGGCGGATCAACGTCTCTTCCCGCGGAAGCGGTTCCTTGGATCGTCCTCCAGCTTCGACTCCTTGTCGGTGTAGCGGAGGATGCCCTTTTCGCGGAGGTTCTTGATGAAGACGCTGGCGTCGGTGGAAACGTCCTTGTCGTTGGTGAGCGTGCCGAGGAGGCCATCGCCTTCGCGGGCATTCTTCAGGGCGAGGGAGGCCTGATCGGCGGCGCTGGTGAAGGATTTTACGGCCTTCGGCACGTCCTTGAAGGCAGGTTGCAGGTCCGCGATGGTCTTGTCGGCGGTGGCAAAGGTTTTCTCCGCCCCTTCCGAGGCCTTCTTGAAGGAGAGGATGGCCTCGTGGGCGTCAGCGAGGGTTGGCTGCAGCTCGGCGCTGGCCTTTTTCCACTCCTCGGTGGTGGCGTTGAAGTTGGCGATGGTGCCGTCGATGCTGGCAAGGTTGGCATCGGAGAGGATCGAGACGTTGACCTTTTCGAGGGTCTCACCCAGTCGACCGGTGACGGAGCGGAGGTCATCGACGGCGGAGTCGATCTTGAT
Source organism: Luteolibacter sp. (assembly GCA_031411755.1). Classification (GTDB taxonomy): domain Bacteria; phylum Verrucomicrobiota; class Verrucomicrobiia; order Verrucomicrobiales; family Akkermansiaceae; genus Luteolibacter. The sequence continues at coordinate 13,397 of JANOBS010000036.1, forward strand.
GAGCGTGCCCTGGGTGCTGCCCATGAGTTTCCGGACATCGCGGACCACGGCTTCGGCGTCGTTCTGGATGGCATCGAGGCCGGAAGGACCACCGCCTTGGAGGAACTGGCCGGGTTCCAGGAAGGTGCCGACCTTTTCATCCGGCGGAGTGATGACGATGAGCTTGTCCCCGAGCACCGAGGCAGAGGCGATCTGGATGGCGGAGTTGGACGGGATCTTGATGCGCTCGTCGATGGAGAGCACGACCTCGACCCTGACCGCCTCATTGAGCTGCGGCTTTTCAGAGACCTTGCCGATTTTCGCGCCACCCATGCGGACTTCGGAGCCCTTGATGAGACCGGACGTGTCATCGAACACCACGGTGAGCGAGTAGGTCTTGTTCAGCTTGTCGCCAAAGCGGCCGAACTGGAGGATCAGGCCGCCGAGCAGGACGAGGCCGCTGAGCAGGAAGATTCCGACGATGAGTTCGGTGCGTCGTTCGGAGTTGGCCATGGGAAGAGGTGCTACGCGGGGAATGTGCCGCATTTACGGGAAGTTCCAAGTTCCAATCGACAAGTTCCAAGGAAGAGGAGTTACCACGGTTCGCCGGAATCGCCTTCGACAAAGGCGCGCAGCTCGGGATCGGTGGTATCCTGGAATTCCTGGGGCGTGCCGGTCCAGTAGACCTGGCCCTCCTTCAGAAAGACCACACGGTCGGCGATGCGGAAGAC
>JANOBS010000037.1:0-19363 GCA_031411755.1 Luteolibacter sp.
TCCTGGATGATCTTGCTGCGGGAAAGCGTGGCGAACTGTTTCTCGACCGCCTTGATGACCTTGCCTAACAAGGCCTTCGAATCGGTGAGGAAGCCGACCACGCTGTCGCCGCCGTGCTCGGCCTGGGCCAGCAGATCAGCCGCGATGAATTCCGGATTGCCGGTCTTGTCGGCCAGGATCAGCACCTCGCTCGGACCGGGCAGAAGATCGATCGCCACCGCGCCGACGAGCTGGCGTTTCGCCTCCACCACGAAGCGGTTGCCAGGGCCGACGATGAGATCGACCGGCTTCACCGACTTCGTGCCGAGCGCCATCGCCGCGATCGCCTGCGCACCGCCGACCTTGATCACCTCGGTCGCACCGGCCTGACGGAGCGCGTAGAGAAGGGAGGGATTCACCGTGCCATCGGCTCCACAAGGCGTGGCTCCAATGATCTGCGGAACCCCCGCCGCCTTCGCGAAACCGGCGGTCATCAGCGCCGTCGACACCAGCGGAGCCTTGCCCCCGGGGACGTAGACGCCGACGCGATCAAAGGGCACGAAACGCTCGCCGACCGTCGCGCCTTCCGCGTTCTTGAACGACCAATCCTTGCGCAGGCTCTTCTTCGCGAAGGCGTGGATGTTCTTCAGGCTGCGGGAAATCGCCCGACGCGTGGCCGGGGTCACCGCCTTGGCCGCCGCGGCGAACTCCTCCTCGGTCACGAACAGCTCCTTCGGCCCCAGCGTGGCCCCATCGAAACGCTTGGTGTAGGCCAGCAGGGCGGCATCCCCTTTCGAGGCCACCTCGGAAATGATTTCCCCCACCAGGTCACGCACCGCCGGATCCGGGATCGCGCGGCGGTTCAGGCGTTTCACAAACGAGGCGTAGGCAGGGTCGCTGTAGCTGAGAATCTTCATCGGGAGGCGCGCGCACCATGCAGCGAATTCCGCCATCCGCCAAGCCTGATCCTGTTGGAGATGCAGGGCAATTCCAACGGCTCTGAAATCAGGGAGGCTCCAAGCAAGATGGGGGTCTTGACCTCTTCGTAGGCCACGATTACCCTCGCGACATTGGAAAAAACGAGCAGCGTGCATTGCCGGGAGAGGAATACCCGTAGCATCTGCCGAAAATCCCGAGCCCTTATTTTTTCGATGAAACCCTCCGCCCAAAAGAACAAGTCCGCCAGCAGGGCTGCCGTGAAGAATGCTTCACGGCAAGCGGATCGCCAGCGTCTGGCGCTTGGGGAGAGTCCGGAGGTCATCCAAAAGGAAAACTCGATCTTTCCGGTGGGCTATTTCGAAAACCATCGGATCCTGAATTTTGCTTCCTCGATCGGCAAATGAATGTCGGTGAGGCAGGCATCGAGGCCTATCTGGAGTATCTGGGCTCCCTGCGTAAATCTGGTGCCGAGTATTTCCTTGAAGGTGGCCAGGCCGTCAATTTCTGGGCTGAATACATTGACTCTCGATTTCAGGGGAAGCCCCTGAGCCCGATGCGTCCCTTCACCTCAAAGGACTGCGATATCTGGGTCAGCGCAGGCACTTGGGAGATTCTCAAACGCGATCCATTCGTCCAGAAAGGCTCGTCTCCCGCCGATGGCCAACTCGGAATCCTGACGCTGAGCGAAGAACCGCCACGTGTGGTGGATCTCCTATCCTCCGTTTATGGAATCGATGTGAGCGAATATCCGCGCCTGATGCAAAGAGCCTTGGACGACGGAACCGTGCGGGTTATCGACCCGATCCACCTGTTCCTGAGTAAATGCCACTGCCTACTGCATCTCCCGCAGGCTTTTCGGCAGGACGAACGCCATGTTCGGATGATGACCATGATTCTTCCGGAATACGTTTCGCTGCTGATTGCGGATACCGAGGAAGGTGCCATTTCCGACCGCGATTTGCTCAAGGAAATCAAGCTTCTGAAAAAACTTTCCTCTTCGGGACCCTGCCGCCGGGCCATGCGATCTCTGGAAATCGAACCCAGAACCTTAATTCCTTGGGAAAGGCTTGCCAGATCTCAATCGGACTTGCTGGTGAAGTATGCCGGTCGCCAATCGGTCAAAGACAGATGACGCAGGCGGCAATGCTTTGCCTCGATCCAGAATCCGGGGAGGTGCCTCTCGAGTGGTGTGGAATCGACTTTGGAATCGTGGCATTGGTGCCGCCCATTCAGGGCTCAATGAGATTTGGTTCCTAGTCCCAGGGCCTTGCCCTGGGCTATTACACGTCGCCCCGTTGGGGCTGAAGAAACCGATCACCGATCACCCGGCACTCTCCCCTGCCTCTTCCTGAAAACTCAAAACTGCCACCTAGCAAACTCTAGTAATAAGGCCTCAACATCAGATAGCAGATCGGGCCGGTGATGGCGACGTAGAGCCAGATCGGGAAGACCCATTTCGCGAGCTTGCGGTGGGCGGCGAAGCGGTTGGTGATGCCGGCGATCCAGGTGAAGAGGATGCAGGGCAGGCTGAGGCCGGCGAGGGAGATGTGGGTGATGAGGAGGAAGAAGTAGATCGACCGGATCGTTCCCGTGCCGCCGAACTTCGTTTCCACGGTGGTGAAATGGTAGGCGACGTAGCAGAGCAGGAACAGGATCGAGAGGACCATGGCCGCGTTGATGAACTTCTTGTGCAGCGCGATCTTCCCCTGCTTCACGGCCGCGATGGCTCCGATCAAGGAGACGGCGACGAGCGAGTTGAGCACGGCGTGAACCGGCGGCAGGAACTTGAACGACCAGCCTTCCGGCAGGGTGATGTGCATTTCCGGGCGGCGCATCAGGCCGACGAGGACCAGCACCACGGCGGTCAGGATCCAGGAAACGATGCCGAGCTTCTTCGAGAGGGCTTCGTTGGCGGGCCGGGAGAGCCAGGCCTTGCGTTCGTCGTTCATCACTTGCCGGAGGAAGAGGATTTGCCGAGTTCGGCGCGGAGACGGCTGTAGAGATCGGTCTTGAGGGTTTCGTAGAGCTCGGGCTGACGCTTCTGGGCCTCCTCCGAGCGGGCCTCGGCGAGCGGCCACTTGCCAACCACCTGCCAGTCGCGGTCGACCATCATGAAGGCTAGGTCATGGGAGAAGCGGCCATTGGCGTCGATGTCCGACTGGTTGGTGCGCTCGCGGATGCCGAAGAACTTCAACTCCTTTTCCATGTATTCGTGGGTGGCCTTCTCATCGCCCGCGTTCACGAACCACCAGTTCTTCGAGTCGGCCCCGAGCGCGGCGGCGTAGTCCTTGAGTCGCTCGACACTGTCCTGGCTGGGATCCACCGAGATGCAGACGATCTGGAAATCCGGGTTGGCCTTGAACTCATCGTAGATCGCGCGCAGCTCGGCGCCGTTGCGCTGGGCGCAGTGCGGGCAGATCGCGAAGAACTCGGCCACGATCCAGACCTTGCCCTTTAGATCGGAAAGCTTCACCTGCTCGCCAGCCTGGTTGATCCCCGTTAGATCGCGCTGAATCGGGAACCATTCAGCTTCCTTCTGGCGACCGGAGTTCTCGATCAGCGGCAGCTCCGGCTTCGGCATCCCGGCGCGCAGATACATCGCGAGGCCGATGATGGCAGCCGAAATGGCGACCACTCCGGCATAGAGAAGAAAGATCTTCGATTTCGGATTCATGAGTTTTCGTGGGGTTCGAGCAGCAGGGCGTCGATGGTCTTGATGAGGATCTCCTCCATGAGGGCCTCATTGCTCTTGTCGGACCCGCTTTTCAGGCCCTTCGCATCGTAGGAAGCGGCGGCATCGAAATCGAAGTCGACGACCGCGCGGCCGTTCTTGCCCTGGCGGAGGTGGCGGTTGCGATCCACGACGATGATCTTGGAGTTGTAGCTCCATTGCTGGCCATCGAAGCTGGGCATCGCCCCGAGCTTGAACTTGTCCTTGAGGTATTTCTGGATGAATTCCTGACCGGCACCGGCGAACCACCAGGTCGGCAGTTCGGCTCCGACGTCCTTGGCGGTCTTCGCGAGGACCTCGGCGGTTTCCTTATTGGGATCGATGGTGAGGCAGACGAATCGGACCTCCTTGTTGCCGGCGTAGTGGTCGCGCATGCGCTGCATGACCTCGCGGCTGCGCTTCCAGGAATCCGGCTGATTGACGGAAACGGCGGAGGCGAGCCAGACGCAGTTGTCGAGTTCGAGGAGACCGGCCGAGCTGCCATCCTGGCGGACGACGGCGAGGTTTTCATTGAGCCGTCCGTAGAGCGGCGGTCGCGGGTCGTAGGCCTGCTTTTTCGCGACCTTCGAGTAGGCCGCCAGAATGCCGATGCCGCCGGCGATCATGATGGCGACGAGAATGAAGGCGGTCCGGCGCAGTTTGCGCGGATCACGGATCGCGGGTTCGAGCATTTTCGGGTCCAAGGCCATCGGGCGGCGGATGGTAGCCTAGACCCACGCGATGGCAAGTAAACCAAGTGAAATTGGCAGATACAGCAGGGTGAAAAAGAACAGGCGTCGGGCGTTGGTCCGTTCACCGAGCTTCTGGAAGCGGAAGGCCAGCGCGGCCATCACAAGTGCCAGCAGGGTTCCGCCGATACCCCAGGACCAGCCGGCGAAGCCCATGATCGAGGGCATGAGCGATACCGCCGCCAGAACGAGTGAGAAGATCAGGGCCAGCATTCCGCTTTTCGCGCCGCTGACATCGCCGTTCGACCACATCTTGTAGTCAGCCTTTTCATACTCCTCGCGACAGATCCAACTGATCGCGATGAAATGCGGGAGCTGCCAGAGGAACAGGAGGGCAAACAGGAACGCCGCCTCCCAGCCGAGCTTTCCGCCCGCACCGACCCAGCCGATCATCGGCGGGATCGCCCCGGGAATGGCCCCGACCAAGGTGTTCGTCGTGCTGTAGCGCTTCAGAGGCGTGTAAATGAAGACGTAGATCGCGACGGTCGCCGCCGTGAGGTAGGCGGCGGTTTCATTGACCCGCACGGCGAGATGGATGATGCCGAGTGCGGAAAGCAGCCAGCCGACTCCGAAGGCGAAGGGCGGAGCCATGCGGCGCGAGGGCAGCGGACGGTTCTTCGTGCGGCTCATCCGGGCATCGAGGTCGATTTCGATCAGCTGGTTGAAGGCGGCGGAGCCGAAGGCCGCGGCCATGGTGCCGACGAGGGTGTCGATCAGCCGGACCCAGTCGAAGGCGTGTCCGCGCGAGGCCAGCAGGAAGCCGAAGAAGGCGGTGATCAGGACGAAGAAGTTCAGCCGCACTTTCATCAGCACGGCAAGATCCTGCCGCAGCCCGGGGATCGGGACGAGGGGTTCGGCGGCGGGTTCTGGGGAGTCTTCGGTCACTTTGACTGGGCTACGGATTCAGGGAACCACGGATCAAGAGGATGCACACGGATGAAGAGTGATTGGTTTCGAAGGATTGGAATGAATGGGCTCGATCCGTGTTCATCCTGTTCATCCGTAGTTTGATTTTTTCAAGAGAGCCCAACAGCCTTGCGCACGCGGGTCAGGACTTTCGAAGCCTCTTCCCTCGCCCGTTCGGCTCCGCTTTTCAGGACTGAATCGACGTAGCCGGGATCGGCAATGATTTCCTCGCGACGGGCGCGCATCGGGGCGAAGTAGTTCCAGTAGGCCTCGGCCAGATCCTTCTTGAAATGGCCGTAGCCGAAGCCGCCGCTGAGGTGCTGGTCGACGAGGAGCTGATAGGCTTCGGGGCTGGCGAAGAGCTTGTAGAGGCCGAGGATGGTGGAGTTCTCGATCGGCTTCGGATCCTCGAGGGGCGTGGAGTCGGTGACGATCTCCTTCATGATGAGTTTTTTGAGCGCCTTTTCCTCACCGAAGATCGGCAGGGTGTTGTGGTAGCTCTTGCTCATCTTCTGGCCATCGGTTCCAGGAACGACCGCGGTGTCCTCGCGGATGATCGGCTCGGGCAGGGTCGCGGTGCCTTCGCCGTAGGCCTCGTTGAGCTTCACTGCGAGATCGCGGGTGACTTCGAGGTGCTGCTTCTGGTCCTTTCCGACCGGCACCAGGTTCGAGTCGTAAAGCAGGATGTCCGCCGCCATCAGCGCCGGGTAGGCGAAGAGCGCGTGGTTTGGGGAAATGCCCTTCGCGACCTTGTCTTTGTAGGAATGACATTTCTCCAGCAGGCCCATCGGGCAGACCGTCGAGAGAATCCACGCCAGCTCATTCACCTCCGGCACGGCGCTCTGGCGGAAGAAGACGGCCTTTTCCGGATCCAGCCCGCAGGCGAGGAAATCGACCGCCAACTCGCGGACGTTTTCGCGCAGCGCCACGGGGTCCTGCGACGAGGTCATCGCGTGGTAATCGGCGATGAAGTAGAACGCCTCGCCTTGTTCCTGAAGACGCACGGCCGGCTCCATCGCGCCGAAGTAGTTGCCGACGTGGAGTTTTCCGCTCGGTTGGAGGCCCGTTAAAATTCGCATGGCGCGGACCATGCCGCCCACTCCCCATGATGGTCAAGCCGTGGCAACAGGCTGGGGGCAGTCCAGAAACCTTTCAAACACTTGATTGTTAAGAAATCTAAAATTTCTCTTGTCGGGCGCAAAAGTTTTTGAAATAACACACCCCATGAAGGCGACCCTGCTGACTGTCACTTCCTTGCTGGTGCTTGGCTCCTCCGCCGCGTTCTCGAAATCCGAGAGCCCACTGCGCTGCGACCAGTGCGTTCAGCGCGACAAAAAAATTCAGGAGCTCGAAAGCGAGAACACTCGTTTGAAAGGCTCAAAGGAACTCACCAAGCTCCCGAACAGCAGCACGGCTGCCACTGAAAAGGCGACCACCTCGACCTACACGGTTCGTGCTGGAGACACTTTGGAGCGCATCGCCCGTCGCAACGGTTGCAGCACCCTCGCCCTTGGAAAGGCCAATGGCCTGAAGAGCTCGACGATCATTCATCCGGGTCAGACCCTGAAGGTGCCGACCGCCGGAGCCGCCAGCGCTCCTGCTGCTCCCGCCGCGCCCACAGCCGCTTCGGCCTACACTGTGAAGAATGGCGATACCTACCATTCCATCTCCAAGAAGATTGGCGTCAGCGTCACATCCCTCTCCACCGCCAATCCCAAGCTCAAGCCGACCAGTCTCCGCACCGGTCAGGTCCTGCAAGTCCGCAAGGTGCAGTCGATGGCTCCTGCCCAGTTGGCGAAATCCGAGCCCGCCACTCCGCTTCACACGATTTCCGCTCCCAAGCCTGCCGTGCAGACGATTTCCAACCCGACTCCGAAGCCATCCGCTCCGGAGAAATCGGAAGCCCCGAAGCCTAAAGCCGAGGCACCCGCAGTCCGCGAGCCAGCTCCTGCCGTTCAAAAAGCGCCTGAGCCCTCCCCCGCTCCTGCCGTGAACCCTCCGACCGGCGACGCGAAAACCACCGTCCGCTCGGTCATCATCGAGGACGAAACCACCTACGGCGAGTTCGCCCTGAGCCATGGAACCAGTTCCACGCACTTGAACGAACTCAACGGTCTCTCTCTCAGCAATGGCACGGTCTTGGCCAAAGGCTCGGAATTGTATATCCCTGCCCAGCCTTAAGCAGCCGATCCTTCGGCCAACGACTAAGAAGGTCCGCCTGGGGTCGCTACCCAGGCGGACTTTGTCGTTTCAAGGAAAGCCAATCCGGCGATCACTTATCGAGCATCAGCAGCTCGATCTTGCGGAATTCGATGGGGTGACTGATCGCCTGGATGGCGATGAAGCCGGAGGACAACCACTTGTCACCGTTGATGGCGATGAGCTCCTTCGCATGAAGGTCCTTGTCGTCGAGATAGGGCTTCTCGTAGGAAAGGACTTCCTTCCCTTCCACGAAGTGCTTGATGGCTCCGTTGCCATGGACCTCGATCTCGGCACTGATCCAAACATCGCCGTTGTAGGTCTTCGAGGTGGAACTAAAGCAGTGCCCGGGCAGGATTTTCCCGTCCTTCATGACATGAGTGCCGGACCCGCAGACGTTCATCGTCGTGCGCTCGCCCTTGTCGAGTCCACCGAGGAGCTGGACCTGGACGCCTGTGGGGAAATCCTGGTTCATGTCCATGGTCTCCGGAGCCTCGCTGTGGATCATGAAGCCGCTGTTCCGAACCGCCCAGATCGGGCCGAGGGCGATCTGGCTGCCGCTGAAGCGGTATTCAAAGCGGAGGCGGTAGCTTGAGAACTTGCGCTTGAAAATGAGGTGGCCGTATCGGTTTCCCCAGGTGTCATACTTGGCATAGGAGACCTTCAGGATGCCATCCTCGACGCGGAAGGTGTCGCGATAATTTTCCCCGACCGGGCAGCCCCGGATCTTCGGCGTCCAGTTGCTCAGATCCTTGCCATTGAAAAGCTGGATCCACTCGGGCTCGTCTGCGGCGTGGAGACAGGTAGCGGTCGCGATAAGGAGGAAAAACAGGGATCGGATCATGGGGGGAAGTGGTCAGGAAAGCGGCGTCCAGGAGCCGTCGGGGAATTTTGTGAAGGCGTGGAGAAGATTGCGGTTGGCATCGATGTGGCGAACGATGAAACGCTCCGGCGTCACCTCGAGCTGGGTGAATCCGTAGACGCCAGAGGCAAACGGCCCACGGGTGTTCTGCGTCACCTCCCGCACGCGCGCGCCACCGCCACCTGAAATGACGAAGGAGGTGGGATGCTTTTCAAATTCCAGATGCTGGAGATCGTGATCGTGTCCGGCGAAGTAGAAGTGGACCTTGTGCTTTCGGAACAGCGGCTCCCAATCGTCGCTCAGCTCCTTGTGATCGCCATGCACGCCGTTGCTGTAGAGCGGATGATGGCCAATGACGACCAGCCACGGGGTGGTGCGTGGTTTCTCCAACTCCGCTTTCAACCAAACGAGCTGCGCGGCGCGCTCCTCCGGAGTTAACGAGACCAGGGAATTCTTGTAGTTGCTGTCCAGCGCGAGGACGGTGATGAGCGGCTTGCCAGCCTGGGCGAGATCGAGGCGATACCACTTCGATGGCAAATGCCAGCGGGTAACGGGGTTTGCCTTCGCGTAGCCGAGTTCAGCCTCCAGCTTGGTGACGGGCTCGTCATCGTAATCGTGGTTTCCGAGGATGGCGTAACAGGGTCCGGGAAACACCGCCTTCGGATACACGGCGGAAAATTGCTCCTTCCACCTCGGGCAATTGGTGCCGCCCTTGAAGGCTCCGTAAAAATTATCTCCCAGCATGAAAAGCGCCTCGGGCTTGATCCCGGTGTCCGCCAGATAGCGGGTCATGCCACCCGCCACCGCCTTCTGAGCGCGCAGGTCATTCGACCAACCCCAGTCGCCAATCATCAGATACTGGCTGGCACCGGCAGCCGCCGGGGTCTCCGCCGCGCACAGCAGGGATCGTCCAGTCAGAAGCGCGGCACTGAAACAAAAACTCTGCTTCAGCAACTGACGGCGGGAAATGGGTTCCGGAGACATCGTCGGCAGATTACGGAGTCCAAACGCGCAAGCCATCCGAAAAATGCGGCCTCCCCCTTCCCGCTTTTTACTCTTCCGCCTTTCAGCCCTCTGCTAAACCCTGCGGCATGTCCGATTCGATCTCCTCCCTCACCGCCCGGATTCAGACATTCGTCGATGCCCGGGACTGGCGGCAGTATCACAATGCCAAGGACCTATCCGTGGCGATCTGTGCCGAGGCCGGGGAACTGATGCAGCACTTCGTCTGGCAGCAGCCGGAGCAGATCGAGCATCGCGTCGACACCCGCCGTGATGAAATCGCCTCCGAGATCGCTGACGTGGCGATCCTGCTTTTCGAGCTGGCCGACAACCTCGGCTTCCAGCTTGGCGAGGTGATGGAGCGAAAACTGGAGCACAATGAGTCCCGTTACCCGGTCGAGAAATCACGGGGCAACAATTTGAAATACAACGAACTGTGAGTGACCTCCCCACCGGCGAAACCCCGCGCCCGCCACGCCGGAAACGCTACTCAGGCAAGAACCCGCGGCACTTCGAGGACAAGTACAAGGAGCGCGCACCGGAGAAGTATCCGGAGACCGTCGCCAAGGTCCTCGCCTCCGGAAAGACCCCGGCCGGCTCGCACGTGCCAATCATGGTCGAGGAAAGTCTGGATGCGCTGAAGCTCTCCCCCGGCATGACCGGAATCGACGCCACCCTCGGCCACGGCGGACATGCGCTGCGCATCCTCGAACAGATCCAGCCCGGCGGAAAATTGCTCGGACTCGACGTCGATCCGATCGAACAGCCCCGTACCGAAGCCCGGATCCGTGCCGCCGGATTCGATGAAGCCGCGTTCGAAGCCGTTCGCTCGAACTACGCCGGACTCACCAAGGTCCTCGCAGCCCGACAGCTCGATGGAGTCGACTTCATCTACGCCGATCTCGGCAGCTCCTCGATGCAGTACGACGATCCCACGCGCGGCTTTTCCTTCAAGCACCACGGCCCGCTCGACATGCGGATGAATCCGCAGCGCGGTCTTTCCGCCAGCGAATGGATCGAACGCACGAAGCCGGAAAAGTTCACGATCGCCCTGGAGGAAAATGCCGACGAGCCACGTGCCGGAAGACTTTCTGAAGCCCTGGCCGGTCGTGTTTTCAAGAGCACCGTGGAGTTCGCGAATGCCATCCGCAGCGCTTTGCCCGGACTGGATCCGGACACGCTCGACCTCACCGTGAGGCGAGTTTTCCAAGCTGTTAGAATCGCGGTCAATGAGGAGTTCACCGCGCTCGACAGCTTCCTGCGCTCGGTGCCACTGGCCTTGAAACCCGGCGCTCGGGTGGCGGTTCTGAGCTTTCATTCCGGAGAGGATCGTCGGGTGAAGAAGTCCTTCGAAGCCGGACTGCGCGGAGGGCTCTATTCCTCGATCAGCGACGGCGTGATCATCGCCAGCCCGGAAGAGCGCCGCGACAATCCCCGCAGCAGCCCGGCAAAACTGCGCTGGGCTGAAAGATGACGAAGCAGCAGGGCGTTCGGAGCGCGTTCCGTTTTTTACGCTCATGAAAGTCCGATTGTTCTTACCGTTGTTGTTGTCCACATCCGTCCTCCACGCCGAGCCCGCCCCTCCGGCGGATGAGGCCGCCAAGAAGGCGAAGGCCGAGGAGAAGGCGAAGAAAGACGCCGACCTGATGAAGCGCCAATGCCGCTCCATCCACCTCGGCTACCAGACCCCGAAAGCGAAGGCCGCTTACCTGGAAGTCGTTCCGGAGAAAACCACGGCAGGCACCTACTTCTGCGCGATGGGATTCGACATGGGCTACTTCGGCATCCAGGACCTCGGTGACGGGAAAAGGATCGCCATTTTCTCGGTGTGGGAACCCGGCGACCCCTTTGATTTCAAGGCCCACCCGGACAAGATCCCCGAAGACAAACGTGTCGGCATGCTGGAAAAAGGCGAAGGAGTGATCGACGGACGCTTCGGCGGCGAAGGCACCGGCGGCCAGTCGAAGCTGCCCTTCGATTGGGAAGTCGGGAAGCCGACCAAGTTCTTCGTGCAGGCCAAACCGGTCGGCGAGTTCACCGAATTCACCGGACACATCTTCGATCCCGCCCAGAACAAGTGGCGTCTGATGGCCACCTTCCGCACCCACAGCAAGGGCATCCCGCTGCAAGGGCTCTATTCCTTCGTTGAGGACTTTCGCCGCAACTATGAATCGGCAAAGATTGTGCACCGCGCCAGCTACGGCAATGGCTGGGTGCTCGACCTCGAAGGCAAGTGGCAGCCAATGCTGAATGCCAAGTTCACGGGTGACGTCACGCCGTCCACCAACGTCGATGCCGGACCGATCCCCGGCGGATTTTTCCTGCAAACCGGCGGCGACACCGTGCAGAAAACCACAAAGCTCTGGGGGAAGATGACGCGCGAGGCAAAAGGCAATCCACCCGAGGATTTGAACGCACTGTTGCGACCCTAGGGATAGTCAGGAATTATTGATTTCCGGCCTTGATGCCCATTCGTCGCATGGCAGCTTTGTGGCATGCGACCGCGTGTGCTCTGTCTGTTAGTCGATGGCTTCGAGGAAATCGAAGCCGTCACCCCCATCGATCTCCTGCGTCGCGCGGGAGTCGAAGTGGTGATCGCCAGTCTCGACCGCATTGATGTCACCGGCCGTTGCAACCTGCGGATGATCTCCGATGTGCTGTTGAAAAACACCCTGCCGGATTCCTTCGATCTGCTGCTGCTTCCCGGTGGTCCCGGAGTGACGGCCATGCGTGGTGATGCACGCGCAGCCGCCATTGCATCGATCTTCCACACCAGCGGAAAGAAGGTCGCCGCGATCTGTGCAGCGCCGCTGATTTTGAAGGACGCCGGCATCCTCGCAGGTCGGCGTTTCACCGGTCACGCGGCCATCGCGAGCGAACTTCCCGAGGCGGATTTCAGCGAGCGTGTGATCGTTGACGACAACCTCATCACTTCACGTGGTGCAGGCACCGCACTGGACTTCGGCCTCGCCCTCGTCAGCCAACTCTGCGGTCAGGAAAAGGCCGATGAAGTCGCGGCGGCGATCCATGCGTGAGTCACGGCTTGGCAGGATACTTGTCGCGCAACCGCTGCCAGTAGTCGGCCCAGTATTCATCGTAGTAGTCGAGGGCGGCGGTTTCAATGAAGTCGGCTTTGACCACCACCGGTGACTTGACGGGATCATAGCCAGCCAGATGATCCTTACCAGCGCGCAGCCTCGGTGAAACAAAGCGCCACTCGCTGTCACCCAAGACCTCTTCGCAAAGCTTGGCGAGACCCGGATCGTAGGCCTTGAGCTGTTCGCGGGTGTGGATGTGGTTGTGATCGTGGTCCATCGTACGGTTCGTGTCGAACCAGCACTGGACGCCCTCCGCGAAATACTCGGCCTTGTTCGTGCCAGCATAGCACTGCTTCGCGCCGCCGAACAGGATGAGAACCTTGTCCTTGCCGGTGACCTTCACCTCCGAGCTGGCTGGCTTTTCATTCACCAGAATGTCGCCACCGTCGAGGCAGCCCTTCAGCAGATCTGGGGATTCCTTTGGAAAGGCCTTTTTCAACGCTTCGAGAAGAAGGACCGGCTCATCCCCCTTCACCCGGCGGAACCGCTGGGCAGCCAGCCCGTCGTTCCAGATCCCCTTGGCTTTCGCCTGCTCGAACGCCTCCTTCAGTTGGCGCCGCTGGTTCTCGTCGAAGCCAGCACCGTCGATCACATGACCGAACTCATGGATGAGAATGCTTTCGATCTGCATGCCGCCCTCGTATTCCATGACATCCTCCTCGGCAAAGAGGACGGTGGATCGACCGTCCACCTTGGTGAGGAAGCCGCGTTGCCGCCAGTTGTAGAAATCCAGCTCGCGGCCCGTCTTATCGCTTTTGAACTGCGGCATGTCGGAGGTGAGCTCGTCCTTGGCCACGAGGACGCAGAGCACCTTGCGCTCGCGAATCCGCTCGGCGACGTCGGGCTTGATGGTCTTCATGACCATGTCGAACTGATAGGCAGCCTCCAGGATGGTGTAATCGGAGACCTGCTTCGAGGTGGCGATGAGGATATCCTGAACCCAGGCACCCTTCTGGTAGAACGTGGGCTCCAGCTTGTATTCAGCAGCCTGTGCCTCGCTGATGGGCTTCACCTCGTAAGCACCTGCCAATCCCGGCAGGACGGCAAAAAGGGCAGCCTGAAGGAGCGGCACGAAGAAGGTTCTGGTCATGTCTTTTCGGGGTGATGTCTGAAATTTTCCCGCTGCGGTTCGAGGATCTCGGAGCGGGGACGGTGTAAACGGAACGCAAGTGCCGGATCAATTAGCAGATCGCGATCCAAGTTCGGATCTGGAACGACTGCTCGATGTGACCGCTCAAGCGCTCGGAGATTTCGCCGTATTCGACAAATCCTTGAAGGAGATTTTTCAGATTTGCCCGAAATTTGGGCACGAAGATTCGAGTCTTCATGAGATTCAATTTTTATGAATATCAATACCCGCGCCGAATCTCTACTGGCAGGTGTCAGTTTGTTTGTCTGAAGACAAAATTGAGATTCAGACGAAAAATCCATTCCGTGCGAAACGCCATTAAATAGGCCAAATACAGCTTGAACAATGTAGGATCCAAGCTTCCTTTGAATTTCGAATCCTAGCGAAGGTAGATTTTTGAAAATTTTTCTTGAGCACCCTTAATTTAATCCCCACTAGTTCATCCACATTACCGAATGCATCTTTCCAAAAAAGCCGAGTATGCCCTACGTGCCACCATCCACCTGGGTATTGCTTCCGAACTGGGACTCACCACCGTGGCAGGCGCCGACCTCGCGGAAGCGAACCGTCTGCCCCTGAAATTCGTGGAACGGATCCTCCAGGAACTCCGTGAGGCCGGCATTGTGGAAACCCGACGCGGCAAGTTCGGCGGTTATGCCCTGGCAAAAGCCCCCGATTCGATCCGCATCGGTGATCTCGTTCGCCTGATGGACGGTCGGCTCGCGCCGATCTGCTGCGCGAGTGAGAATGCCTATCAGCGATGTTCCTGTCCGGACGAAGATCACTGCGGACTGCGGATGCTGATGATCGATGTCCGGAATGCGATCGCGAACATCCTCGACCGCTACACCATTGCACAAGTCGTCGAAGTCACCCTGCGCAAGATGCGCCGGGACGGCATCGAGCCTCCTTTCGCCAGCCATTTGAACCTCCAGGACAAGACTGCCGCCAGCAAGCGGCGCGCTGATCCAGAAGATGGCTTCCTCGCCGGCCTTTCCCAACTCGCCCTCCAAACCTCATCCGTTTCCGATGAACCCGAAAGCCCCTGAATGCCCTCCTTCTTCCGACGGTCCGAAGACCGACTGGATGGAGGTGGTGCGCAACAAGGTTGAAGCGCTTAAATTCGGCTCGATCCAGATCATCGTCCATGAAGGACGAGTGACCCAGATCGAAAGCCTCGAAAAAACCCGCTTCATCCCAAACCGCGACGACAGCGGCACTGCATAAGCCTGACTTCGATTACAACCTGATGGCGCCTCGCTCGCCAGAAGATCGCTGAAAGAGACCGACCGGAACACCGGAGGAATCGGACAGCGGAATGACCACCGCCGGGATCGCACGATCCCGGTCAGTCATCCGCCGTCCATTCCCCATTCCGTCGGTCTCTTTTCATTTCCAGCACCCATCATCATCCCGCCTTATAGTATTCCATGAAATCGACAATCCTCCTCGCTGTCAGCTTCGCCACTCTTGCAGTTCTGCCTGCCTGCAAGAAGTCCTCCAGCACCGCAGGCGGCACCCTCGAACTCCAGAACGTTTCCTATGATCCAACCCGTGAGTTCTACGCCGACGTCAACACCTCCTTCGCCAAAAAGTGGGCGGCGGATGGCAAGGGCGAGATCAAGATTACCCAGTCCCACGGCGGTTCCGGCAAGCAGGCACGCGCCGTGGTCGATGGACAGCCCGCCGATGTGGTGACGCTTGCCCTCGCCGGTGACATCGACGTCATCGCGCAGAAGGGCCAGCTGCTTCCCGCCGACTGGCAGTCGAAGCTGGCGGACAACAGCTCGCCCTACACCTCGACCATCGTCTTCGTCGTCCGCAAGGGCAACCCGAAGGCAGTGAAGGACTGGAGCGATCTAACAAGAGAAGGCGTCGGCGTCATCACTCCGAACCCGAAGACCTCCGGCGGTGCCCGCTGGAACTACCTCGCCGCCTGGGCTTGGGCTGAGAAGCAGATCGCCGGAGATCAGACGAAGGTGCTCGACTACATCAAGGCCCTCTTCAAGAACGTTCCGGTCCTCGACACCGGTGCCCGCGGCTCCACCACCACCTTTGCCCAGCGCAAGATCGGCGATGTCCTGATCTCATGGGAAAATGAGGCCTATCTCATCGAGAAGGAATTCCCCGGTGAAACGGAGATCGTTTACCCTTCGCTGAGCATCCTCGCCGAACCACCCGTCGCCGTGGTCGAGAAGAACACCGAGAAGAACGGCACCACCGCCGCTGCCAGGGCCTATCTGGAATTCCTCTACACCGACGAAGCCCAGGAGCTCGCCGGCAAGCATTTCTACCGCCCGCGCAACGCCGCGATCCTCGCCAAGTTTTCCGCCAAGCTTCCCGCCATCCCGCTGGTCACCGTCGACAAGGACTTCGGCGGCTGGGCCAAGGCGCAGAAGACCCACTTCGACGACGGCGGCACCTTCGACCAGGCCTACGGCACCAAGTGATCCGGCCAGAACACTTCAAACTGAATACTTAAATCTTGTTAGATGGGTAAAAAGCGAGTCATCCCCGGCTTCGGTCTCTCTTTCGGCATCACGGTCTTCTGGCTGGGGATCATCATCCTGATCCCCCTCTCCGCCCTGTTCATCAAGGCGGCGGGACTGGGTCCGGCTGAATGGTGGAAAATCCTGACCTCGCCCCGGGTTCTCGCCGCCGCGAAGTTGACCTTCGGAGCCAGCGCTGCCGCCGCTGCCGTGAGCACGGTGCTGGGACTGCTCGTCGCCTGGGTGCTGGTTCGCTATCAGTTTCCTGGACGACGGATCCTTGATGCGATCGTCGACCTGCCCTTCGCCCTGCCCACCGCCGTCGCCGGCATCACGCTGACCTCCATTTACGCGCCCACTGGCTGGATCGGAAAGTATCTGGCAGACATTGGCATCCAGGGAGCCTATTCGCCCTTCGGTGTGTTCATCGCGCTGACCTTCATCGGCCTTCCGTTCGTGGTCCGCACCGTGCAACCGGTGATGGAGGACATGAGCGCTGAACTGGAGGAAGCCTCCGCCATCCTCGGCGCCGGACGCTGGACCACTTTCCGCCGCGTGATTTTTCCGGTTCTCGTTCCCGCCCTGATCACCGGCTTCACCCTAGCCTTCGCACGCGCGATCGGTGAATACGGCTCGGTCATCTTTATTTCCGGAAACCTTCCGATGAAGACCGAGATCCTGCCACTGCTGATCGTCGCCCAGCTCGAACAGGTGAAATACGAAGCCGCTGCGGTGATCGCGTCCGGCATGCTGCTGGTCTCCTTCTTCCTTCTTTTCCTGATCAATCTCCTCCAACGCCGGCTCAACTGGCAGACCCGCTGAACAGATGGCAAACCGCTCCGTCACGACTGAATCCGCCCCGGTGCGCTGGCTGCTCATCGGGCTCGCCGTCGTCATCCTCACGCTGTTCCTGCTGCTGCCGCTCGCCGCCGTCTTCATCGAGGCCTTCCGGCGTGGCTCCGAGGTGTTCATCAAGGCTCTAACAGAAGATGCCGCGCTGTCTGCGATCAAGCTGACACTTCTCGCCGCCGGGATCTCGGTGCCGCTCAACACCGTCTTCGGCCTCGCCGCCGCGTGGCTGATCACGAAGTTCCGCTTCAAGGGTCGCTCGTTCCTGCTCTCGCTGATCGACCTCCCCTTCGCGGTCTCCCCCGTCATCGCGGGACTTGTCTTCGTGCTCGTCTTTGGCGCGCGCGGCTGGTTCGGCCCGTGGCTGAGGGAAAACGACATTCAAATCATTTTCGCCCTCCCCGGCATCATCCTGGCCACCGTCTTCGTGACCTTTCCCTTCGTCGCCCGCGAGCTGATTCCGCTGATGGAAAGCCAGGGCAGCGACCAGGAGGAGGCCGCCGTGACCCTCGGCGCGCGTGGCTGGCAGGTCTTCCGCTATGTCACACTCCCCAACATCAAGTGGGGCCTGCTCTACGGAGTCCTGCTCTGCAACGCCCGCGCCATGGGCGAGTTCGGTGCCGTCTCGGTCGTCTCCGGCCACATCCGAGGAAAAACCAACACCCTCCCCCTCCACGTCGAGGTCCTCTACAACGAATACCAATTCAGTGCCGCCTTCGCCTGCGCCGCCCTCCTCGCCCTTCTTGCCCTCGTCACCCTCGGTCTGAAAAGCCTGGTCGAACACCTCAGCGGCCACAGCGCGAAGGGGCATTGAAGAGGTGAATGGTAAATAGTTAATAGTAAATTGTGATTCATTCACATCATCCCAAGCCTCTTCCTTTTAGTCATTAGTGCTTAGTCATCAGTCATTTCTTCCCCATGTCCATCTCGATCCAGTCCATCCACAAGTCCTTCGGCAGCTACAAGGCGCTCGACAACATCTCGCTCGAGGTGCCGGACGGTTCGCTGACCGCCCTGCTTGGCCCATCGGGTTCAGGAAAGACCACCCTGCTGCGCATCGTCGCAGGCCTTGAGTTCGCCGACCCCGGCAGCGGTCGCGTGCTTTTCCATGGCGAGGACGTGACCGACATCCAGGCAGGCCAGCGCGGCGTCGGCTTCGTGTTCCAGCACTACGCCCTCTTCAAGCACATGACCGTGGCCGAAAACATCGCCTTCGGCCTGACCGTCCTCCCATCGGCGAAGCGTCCGCCGAAGAAGGACATTGAAGATCGCGTGAATGAACTGCTCGGACTCGTGAAACTCGACGACCTCGGCAAGCGCCGCCCGCATGAGCTTTCCGGCGGCCAGCGCCAGCGCGTGGCCCTCGCACGCGCTCTCGCCATCCGTCCGAAGGTGCTGCTGTTGGACGAGCCCTTCGGTGCCCTAGATGCCCAGGTCCGCAAGGACCTCCGACGCTGGTTGCGCATCTTCCATGATGAGATCGGACTCACCACCCTCTTCGTCACGCACGATCAGGAGGAGGCCCTCGAACTCGCCGATCAGGTCGTCGTCATGGCGAACTCGCGCATCGAACAGGTCGGCCCGCCGCAGCAAGTTTACGACCATCCGGAAACGCCCTTTGTCATCCGCTTCCTGGGCAACGTGAACGCGATCAAGGACAGCCGGAATCCCGAAGCCCCGATCTTTGTCCGCCCCCACGATGTCAGCATCCTCTTCGCCGCCGAGGCAGATCCCGCGACCGACCGACTCGCCCGCGTGCAGCATCTCTTCGCCGCCGGACCCGTCGCCAAGCTCAGCCTGCGTCTCGAGGACGGACAGTTCCTCGATGCCGAACTTTCCCGCCAGCAGCTCGACGAGCTCGGCCTCGACGTCGGCGATCCCGTCGCTGTTAGAATGCAGGGCGCGAGTCGGTTCGAGTGAAGACCGGAATTCAGGGCTCCACGCGTTCGGCTTCGATCTTCTTCGAAAGCTCGCGCGCCGCCTTCTCCAACTGCCGCATCTGACGCTGACTGAACTTCCTTGGCTTCGTGTCCATGACACAGACGCTGCCAATCGGCTGGCCATTCGGCGCCTGCACCGGTACCCCGGCGTAGAAGCGGAATCCATGCTCTCGCAGCAGCGGATTTCCAGAAAACCGGCGGTCCTTCTGGATGTCGGCGATCACATAAGGCGCGTTGTCCGCCACCACGTGTCCGCACAACGATTGGTTGCGCATGATTTCACGGGATTGCTCCAGCACCTCAGGCAATCCCGAGACGCCAAGCAACCGTTGTCTTGATGACTCCACCAGGGAAAAGAACGCCATCGGCATCGAGAGCGACTTCGCCAGCTCCTACATTTCCTGATCGAGTATCGCCACGTCTTCCGCCTTCGGCAGACCCAGTTCACTGATCGCCTCCAACCGCTCGCACTCATCCGTCGGCAGCAGCGGCTCCTTGAACTAGCCAATGAT
>JANOBS010000038.1:0-1167 GCA_031411755.1 Luteolibacter sp.
ACGCCGGTCATGCCGCTGATCAGGCTCAGGATGAGGTAGCTCAGGACATCCTGCTCAGGCACCAGCAGGGCTCCGATCAGGCTCACGTAAATGGCGGAAAAAGCTCCGATCGAACGACCGAGCAGCACGCTGTGGAGCATCGGGGCCAGCGCGAAAGGCAGCAGCAGAAAGCGGAAAATATCCTGTCCGGGCGCATCACCGGTGAAGCCCATCACCAGCCGGATCACCCCGAGGTGGCCGAGCATGCCGCCGAGGACCAGCACCACCCGGCTATTGCGGCGGCAGGAGGCCTCCCGGCCGAAATGGAAGGTCGCCAGAGCGGTGAGGGCCAGGATCAGTCCACAGAGCGTGCCTTTCAACGGGTCCGGGGAAAAGACCGACTGGGAGGACGATTTCAACACCAGCACCGAACTGCCCACGGCGAAGGTCGCGTAGAGGGCAAAGCGGACCCAGACGCTGAATTCCAGCGACTGCATGGCCGCACTTTCGCAGTGAACGCGGCGTTTCTTCCCGGACGAAAGACCCTGACGGGCCAGTCTCCAGCGTTTGAGCTCATCCAGAAATCCCACAGGCGTGATCGGTTCAGGGACGGCAAAGGGCGCATGTCCTGCGCCCTTCACGGGAGGGAGGTCTAGCCCAGCCGGAGCCCCTTGGCAACCCGCAAATCCCCGCCCTAACGGGGTCAGTTCGCCACCCTGAAGGCGATCCCGGCGACGACGATCGTTCCCAGGATGAACAGCGCCGGCACTCGCAGGTTCACCGCCACCAGCCCCAGACACACGATCACCAGCAGCACGCTGACGAGGCTGAAAAGGCGGGACGGGTTCATCACATGCTGGAAATCAGCCGTCTCCGGTTCCCCGATGCGCCTCATACGCCTCCACGATACGGGCGACGACCGGGTGGCGGACGATGTCAGCCTTGGAAAAACGGATGAATTCCACGCTCTCGATCCCCTGCAGGGCCCGCTCGGCTTCGGCCAGCCCGGAGGCTTGGCCGGGTTTCAGGTCGATCTGGGAGCCGTCGCCGGTCACCACCATCCGCGAACCTTCGCCGAGGCGGGTCAAGGTCATGAACATCTGCTCGCGGGTGGTGTTCTGGGCCTCGTCGAGGATCACGAACGACCGCGCCAGAGTCCGGCCCCGCATGAAGGCCAGCGGCGCGATT
>JANOBS010000039.1:0-11643 GCA_031411755.1 Luteolibacter sp.
AGGTAGGCGGACAGCGGGGTTTCGAAATCAGCCGCGAGCTGGGTGTAAACGGGAATGACGTTCCCCTTTCCTGCCAGCTCGGCAAAGGCTTCGAATGACGGCTCAACCGGGATAGAATTCACGACGCGCGGGAGCATGGCGGGAACCGGCGGGAGGGCAAGCGAGGATTGACTCAGGGCTTTTCCGGTTTCGCGGGCTCGGGAGCCTCGAATGAAACATCCCCCATCACCGCGCCGCTGAGCTGGTTCGACTTGTAGGCAGCGGCAGGCAGGCCTTTTTCCAGCACGATGGAAGGCGTGGTGCCGGACTGAATGGTGTTGCCGGTGACTGCGAGCTTCTGAGCCAGCGCACGGATGGCGAGACCGCCGAGGAAATTTCCGGTGAACGTGTTCTCCTGCACCTCACCCGACGCCGCGCTGGCGAGGACGATGCCGAACTCACGGTTCGCCTTGAGTTGATTCTCGCGGACGGTGACGGCGGAGGCTTTTGCGTCGATCTGGATGCCGTTGCGGCTGTTTCCTTCGCAGCGGTTGCCGGTCAGCAAACCGCCGGCTCCTCCCCAGAGATCCAGCCCGTGCTCGAAATTTCCGACCGCCTCGGACTCGCGGACCTCAAGCACCGTTCCAGCCCCACTGGCCGACGCGCCGTCCCAGCCGTTTCCTGAAAAGCGGCAGCGCAGGGCTCTCGCCTTCGCTCCGCCGATCACATCGAGTCCGTGACCGGCTCCATCGAGGAAATGACAATCGGTGAAGGCCACCTCGCCACCTTTCACCAGTCCGACCGCGAAACGCTCGGTCCCGGGATCGAGCAGACGGTGACGGAATGTGATGCCGGTGACGCGCACGCCTTTCGCCCCCGGGCCGAATGAAATGACCGAGCTGGCATCCGCCGGGCAGTCGATGATCGTTTTGGCCGAGCCCGCGCCCTGAAGTTCGACCGGCTTGTCGATGATCAGTGGTCCCTGCCACTGACCAGCCTCGATCACAATGCGATCGCGCTCGTTGGCTTGAGCGAGGGCCTCGGCTGGCGTCGCGAAATCCCCCGGCACGCGCAGGCTGCGGGAGTAGGACGACATCTTTTCCAGAAGCGTGGCGATCTCCTTGTCCGCCGGAGCCAGCACCGCCGCCTCACGCAGGAACTCCAGCGCCTGCTGATTGAAATTGCCCTGATCGAGGGCCTTGGCCTTTCCGAAAAGGTCCTGCGCCTTCGCCAAATCCATCTCCGTCTTCTTCTTGCCCGCTGTGGCCTCGGCCAGAATCGTCGTCGCCTCGGACTGGCCCGGAAAACTTTTCAGAATCGCCTCCGACTCCTTGATCGCAGACTCCCAGTCCCGCGCATCCAGCTTCACCTTCGCCGCAGCCACGGCCAGGCGGATCGTTTCAGCCGACCTGGATCGTTCGATCCTGCCACGCATTTCAATCGCGCCGGGATCACCGGGAAATTTCGAAAGCACCTGCTCGACCGCTTTCTGCGCGTCGTCGAGTCGGTTGGATTCGAAGGCTGCCAGCGCCTCGCCGCTCCAATAGCCGAGGAACTGCTTCTGCTCCTCATCGATTCCGGCCTCGATGCTGCGACGGCCCATGCTCACGATCTCGGACTCCGGGGCCAGCTTTTCGATCTCCTCGAATGACTCACGTGCCTCCTGCCAGCGTCGGTTTTCGATGAAGATCGCGCCCTGTCTTTCCAAAAACGCGATCCGGCCTTTCAGCTGGAGCTGTTTGTCCTCCTCCATCCGCAGATACAGATAGCCACCGCCGGTCGCGGCCAGCAGGACCACCAGCGACCACGCCAGCACCCGGGCGGCCCCTCCGCGTCTGACGATTTCAGGAGCAGGCTCGGCGGAGGAAATGAGTTCGGTCGCGGCAGGCTTCTCCTCAGGGGTTTCCGGAACTGGAGGAGGCTCGGGAACGACCGGAATCTCCGGCAGCTCTATATGCTCCCGGACCGCCGCCAAAGCGCGATCGAACTCCACTAGCCCCTCTTGATATCGCAGGGCCAGCGCCTCATTCGGGGCGGATCTCACGAACTCCGCGATCCGCTCACGGGCTTCCCGAAACTCCGCCAAATGGGCGGCAGGATCATCGTTCGGCCCCAGGCCGAGAATCTTTCGGGCGTCATCCAGCGTCATCGCGGCGGGAAGCTAGCAATGGACCTCCCCGGGGGAAAGCGTTCGTTTTGCTCAGCCCACGAAGCGCTGGACGATCGGCATGCGCCTTCCGATGCCGAAGGCCTTGGTGGTGACGCGGAGACCGGGGGCGGCTTGCTGGCGCTTCCACTCGTTGAGGTCCACGCGACGCTGGATCCAGCGCACGGTCGATTCCTCGAAGCCGTTGGCAATGATCTCGTCGGCGGACAGATGCTGCTCGACGTATTGCTCCAGGATGGCATCGAGGATTTCATACGGTGGCAGCGTGTCCTGATCCTTCTGGTCCGGACGCAGCTCGGCGCTGGGGGGCTTGTCGATGGTGTTCCAGGGAATGATTTCACGCTCGCGGTTGATCCAGCGCGAGACCTCGTAAACGCGGATTTTCGGCAGATCGGAAATGACGGCGAGACCTCCGCACATGTCGCCGTAGATTGTGCAGTAACCGACGGCGAGCTCGCTCTTGTTGCCGGTGGTGAGAAGCAGATGGCCGAACTTGTTCGAGAGCGACATCAGGAATAGCCCTCGGATGCGCGCCTGCATGTTCTCCTCGGTGACGTCCTCCTTGAGATCGCCGAAGATGGGCTTCATCGAGGTCTTCACCACGTCAAACGCGTTCTGGATCGGAACGGTGTCGCAGCGGATGCCGATATGCTTGGCGAGGGCGATCGAGTCATCGACCGAGCCCGGTGAGGAGAAGCCGCTCGGCATGGTGAGGCCGTGGACATTTCCCGGCCCGAGGGCATCGGCCGCGATCACGGCTGTTAGAGCGGAGTCGATGCCCCCGCTGAGGCCGAGGCAGACCGAGCTGAAGCCGCACTTCGTCACGTAGTCGCGCAGGCCGAGGACGAGGGCGCGGTAGAGGTCCTCGGACGCATTCGAAGCGAGTGGTGGAGCCTCCGCTTTCGAAAGTGTATCGAACACCACGCAGGATTCCACGAAGCCACCGAGCTGGGCCAGCACCCGGCCATCGGCGGCGACGGCGAGCGAGTGGCCATCGAAGACGAGCTGGTCGTTTCCACCGATGGAGTTGCAATAGACCACCGGCACGCCGTGCTCGCGGGCCACGTCGGAGATCATCGTGCGGCGCGTCTGGGGCTTTCCGGAATGGAAGGGTGAGGCGCTGAGGTTGAGGATAAGGTCCGCGCCCTGGCCACGCAGCTCGGCCACGGGGTCGCGTTCGTAGAGCGGGCGCTGGAGGTAGTCCTCGGTCCAGATGTCCTCGCAGATCGTCAGGCCGATGCGGCGACCTTTCCACTCGATGATCTCGCAGTTTTTTCCGGATTCGAAATAGCGTCGCTCATCGAAGACGTCATACGTCGGCAGCAGGGTCTTCCAGACCTTGTGTCGGATCGTTCCATTCTCCAGCCACGCGGCGGCGTTGCGGAAGGGCTTGCCCGGACCCGGATCGGAATTGTGATCAACGTAGCCCACCACCAGCGGCACCTCGCGGATTTCCTCGGCCAGGTAATCGAGGGCCTGGAGGCACTTTGGGACGAACTGGGACTTGAAGACGAGGTCGCGCGGCGGGTAGCCGACCAGCGACATTTCCGGGGTCAGCACCAGCTCGGCACCGGCGTCGAGGCACTCGCGATAGGCGGCCATCAGGCGCTTCACGTTTCCGGGAAAGTCCCCGACGACCGCGTTGATCTGGGCAATGCCAATCTTCATGGCCGAACGGTGTACAGGATCAGCGGCCTCGGCAAGCGTCGGCGGCTCCGCGGCCCGCATCTACGCGAGGCTGCTGTCTGAAGGCAGGGAAGCAGAGTTCAATTTTTTGCGCACATAGGCGTGACGATTTCGTTTCAGAAGATTTTTAGCAGGATCAGGCGGCTGACGCATGCTCCGCTTCATGGGCATACGACCACTTTCACGTTTCTTCGCCGCTTTGATTGGCTGTCTCTTGGCCCTGACCGTCACGGATTCGCTTCTCGCAGAACCCGCAGCTCCTGCGAAAGAGCTGCCGCTGACCGAGACCCTGACCACCTCGGGCTTCAAATCGTTTTCCGAGATCCTGACCGCGTCTGGCTTGCTCACCGAGCTTGGTGAAACGGCCTACACCTGCTTCGCGCCGACCGACGAAGCCATCGCCGCGATGCCCGCAGCCGAACTGAAAGCTCTTCGCGATGATCCGAAGAGCGAGACCTGCCTGCGCTGGATCAAATACCACTTCATCAAATCCGAGGTTTGCAAAAAATCCAATTTCGGGATCATTCGGGAGATCATCACCTGGTCCAACCTGCCAAGTTACCTTTCCATCACTCCGACTAGGATGTGGCTCAACGATAACTCGACCTTGGTGAAGTTCGACCTGCCTGCCAAGAACGGCGTCATCCATGGGATCTCAAAGGCCCTAGATCCGCGAAGCTACATGCGCGAGGACGACAAGAAGAAGTGATCTGGCCCCGATCCAATCGGAAGTGTCACGAATTCGTCACGAAGAGCCACTTCTTGATAAAAGGGGACTAACTAGCGTTCGGCTCCGCTGCGGGTTGCCTGCGGCTTCAGCGCCCGTCATGGCTTCTTTCCCCACTCAAAACGCAGCAGTTCCGGATCTTGCGACGCATTCGTGCGCAGGCACGAAGCTGAGCCTCCGTCTCAGGATCACGGCCGCGTGGCTGATGCTGGTGATGGCTTACCAACCCTGCCTTCTGGGAGCGCCCATTCTCGAGGCTGTCAGCCCGCAATCCACAGCGAAACAAGGCCCGTTCGTCTGGAACCCGCATTTCCGGGCTGGAAATTCCAACCGATGGATGATGCCAAACTCCACCCGGCAATCGTTCGATCTTTATCAGGCCTGGCTCCAGAGACCTTCCAACTCTCCTTCTTCGTTCAGCTTGCAGACCCCGCTGGTGGATTTGACAGGCCTGCCCATCGCGCCTCCGGATGGTATCCCCGTGGCCACCCCTGGCGGCGCGCCCGCAGCCACGCTCCCGGAAGGACAGTGTGAACTGGTGGGCGAGATCTCAGACGCGGCCTCACTGGATCCCATCGCAGGAGCCATCGTCGATGCGATCGGCACGGGAAAGACGACCGATACCGACGCGAAAGGCCGGTTCAAGGTCACCGGACTGCCACCTGGGACCTACACCTTGGAAGCGAGCAAGCTCGGATACTTTGCCGAATCCGGTTCCGTGACCCTCGTAGCCGGGCAAGTGGCGGAACTTCGAGTGGGACTCCGCATCAAGCCAGCCGATGATGGCTCACAGGAATACACCCTCGAGGAGGAAACCTTGATCGGAGAATATCAGGGAGAAATCGCCGGAGCACTTGGACTCAATCTCGCAGCGGACACACCCGTCCTGAGTTCAGGGGTCAACCGCGACGACTTCGCCAAAACCAACGTCGGAGATGCCGGTGAGGCTGTCAGCAAAGTCTCGGGAGCCAACATCGTGGATGGCAAGTATGCAGTCGTCCGTGGCCTCGCAGACCGCTATGTGACCACCACCTTCAATGGTGCGCAGATCTCGTCCGCGGACCCATCGCGAAAGGCCGTCCAACTGGATCTTTTTCCGACCAATGTAATCGAATCAATCAATGTCGCCAAGACCTTCTCCCCCGAGCTTTCGGCGGACTTCGGCGGCGCCGCGATCGATATTGTCACGCGTGCCTTCCCTGAAAAGCAGCTCATCAACTTCAAGGTGAAGTATGAGATGAATTCCAATCTCGACGACAAGATCTACGTCCATCCAGGCGGCGATCTTGGCTTCATGGGGAAAGCTCGACCCGGCCTCCCGCCCGTCCTGGAAACCAAGGATCCTGCGACAGGCAATCCGCTGTTTCTCCCGACACCTACCACGACCCAACAGGAACTGAAGGACAAGATGACCCAGCTTCATCAGTCCCAGAGCCTGCTCCCGGTTCTGGACGATGCGGAGAACGGCGTCTCCTACGGCCTCACCTTCGGACAAACCTTCAAGCTTCCAAACGACATGAAGCTGGGCGTCATGGCAGCCTTCGCCCAATCCTCCGGAGACAGCACCAACACCTCTGACATCAACAACCAGAACCGCAGCTACATCAGGGATGACTACGAACGAGGCGTAGAGCTTTCCGGTTTCCTTTCGGCGGCTCTGGAAATCAACGACCTGAACAAGGTCCAGTTCACCTACTTCAACAAGCACGCCGCCAAGGACACCGTGACCCAGGGACGCAGGATCACGGGCGGCAGCCTGGATCTCGGCAATGTAATCAATTACTCGAACAACCCCCTGATCCGCGACACCTTTGGCGCAGATGCCGTGTATTTCCGGGAGTTCTGGGACATCGGATCAGTTGTTCGGGACCTTGAAATCTTCCAGACCAAGGGTAGCCACCGCCTGTCTGAGGACGGGGCCACCTTCGATTGGGCGGTGACGGACAGCAGCTCGGCAGAACTGCGGCCCCACTCCACTCACTTTGAATACGGCCTGCTCGATTTCTCTACACAGGCTCTTCAACCCTACGTCGCTGCCGCCACGGTGCGACTTGATCAAATTGTGAAGGATAACGCCGCCTTTTTCGGCTTGAATCCTGCCACCGCCACTTGGGCCAACTCACGCGCCATCGTCGCAGCGACCCTCGGTGAGGACACTGCCGCAGCGATCGAGACGAACAATGGCCTTCCGGTCGTGAACGGAAACCTGCCGACCATCAAAACCATTTTTCCCGTCAGCGGCATCGTCGGCCAAAACGAGCGGACCATCACCGCCTTCCGCCGCACCGACAGCACCGAGGAGGATGCTTCCCACCGTCAGTTGGGCATCACCATTCCGATTCACTTTGGAGATCCTTCTGAGAAGCGACTCTTCGAGCTGGGTCTGGGTGGCTCGAAACTGAAAAAGACCAGAGACGTGAAGGCGCGCGTTTACGGGCTGGTCACAGCAGAGACGAACGGAAACTTCGCGTTTCCAAACACCCTGGGCGGACTGGACAACGATCTCGCGAATGATCCTTCCGACCTTTCCAACTATTTCACCGGAGACATCAATACCGGTCCCTATTATGCCTACGCCGTGGGTGATGGAGGTGTCGAAAACATCAACACTATCCTGAACCAGGACGCCCTCTACATCAGCGGCCGCCTCCAACTCGGAGACTTCTTCCTCGCTGGAGGAGTCCGTCAGGAAAAGGAGAGCTACCAAATCGACGTCGCATCGTCGCCTCTTATTCCGTTCACCGATGCCCAAGTCGATGCCCTCGGCTGGGAAAAGCGTGATGACCAGGAGGCCCTGCTTCCCTCCGTCACCACCGGAACCTCGATCTTCGACAACACCGTCGATTTGCTCTTCGCTTGGTCGGTCACCATCGCTCGGCCGACGTTCTGGGAATTCCTTCCCACCACCTCGGTTGACCAGTCCTCAGGCATCACCCGCCGAGGAAATGTCGAGCTCGACCACACCACCATCCATAACTTTGATCTCGCCGCCACGGTCCGCCCTGCAGAGAACATGACCGCCCGTGCGAGCGTCTTCCACAAGAGTCTCGAACGACCGCTGGTTCAGGTTTTTTCCAATGGGGGAATCATCTATCGGGACAGCGCCGTGGATGGATCGGGCCAGACACTCGAATATGACGCCACCATCAACGGCGTGGAGATCGAAGCTGAAATCAGCAAGCTAGGGCCCTTCTCCCTGAGGGGAAACTTCACCTACATCGACGCGGTATTGAACTACTACTATGACGGCGCAGGCACCCTATCGACCGTGCAAAGCCAGCTCCCATTTCAGCCTTCGATGATTGCCAACGCCACGCTCGGCTATGAATACGAACCATGGAAGCTCACAGCTTACCTCACCTATAATTTCACTGGTGCCTACCCAACGATTCTCAAGGCAAGCGAGCAGGATTCCGAGGTCACAAGACTGGCCAACAGCACCTTCGACCTCGTGCTCGCGAAGAAGCTTGAGATCCAGGACGTCGCCTACACCCTCCGGTGTGGTGTGAAGAACCTTCTTAATTCCGAAGATACCTACAATTACAACGGCAAGGTCTACAGCAACGACTCCATCGGACGCACCTACTTTCTGGAAGCAGAAGTCGCATTCTGAACATCAGTCGAATTTAGCTGGGAGAAAGGGACCGGATTGGGGCTGATGCCTTGCACATCATGCGTGCGAGAACGACAGGAGATGCTGGTCCGATGGACAGTGAAACGCATTTCCGCCGCGCGGTATCAATGTGATTTGGCTGGTTTAATCCCCTTTAAATCAACGGCTTAAAGAATTCCAAAAGTCGGTCATTCGTCACGGTATCGTCACACGATTTGGCATCACAAGCACAGGGTGCCGGGCTCAAGTTGCTTCGGAGAGGTTCGTCGAACCAACCACCACTACCCAAGCCAAGATAGCTCACTCATGAAACCAAAATACAGCCAACTCAAAGCGCTCATCGGATTGACCTCCGTCGTGCTTAGCTGCTCCGCAAGTGCCGCACAGATCGACGTCATCACCACGCTGGCCCCCACCAACACGACCACGAGCAGCGGCGTGCGTGGCGTTCATGCCATCACCTCCAGCCAGATCTGGACGGCCAACAACGAGTATTTTCTAACCGACCGGGTCTTCATACCGAACGGCATCACCCTCACCATCGAGCCCGGCACCAAGATCTACGGCTCCGTCAACGATAAGGGCACGTCCTCCAAAACAGACGACGAGGTAGGTGCACTGGTAGCCGCACGTGGTGGTCGCCTCATCGCCGAAGGCACTGCCACTTCGCCAATCGTCTTCACGTCGGTTCGTGAGTGGGAAGTCGCAAACAATCAGGACTCCCCATTCGATGTCGGCACAGCGATCGGACCAGCACCCACCACCACCGATGCAAGTCAGTGGGGCGGCGTCGTTCTGCTCGGCAACGCCTACGTCTGCCATCTGGAGGCAGGCACCACCGGCATTAACCTCGGAAACGCGGAAATCGAGGGCTTCGTGCCTGCCGGATCACCTTCCGATGACGGCGATTCTCTCTCAGATGCGATCGAATATGGCTTTGATGTTACTTACCCCCGTGACGACGATGACGACAGCGGCGTCCTCCGCTATATTTCCATCCGCCACGGCGGTTATGAATTCAGCGCTGGCAGGGAAATCAACGGACTGACCCTCGGCGGCGTCGGAGCCGGAACGGTCATCGACCACATCGAGATTTTCGCCAACGCCGACGACGGCATCGAGTTCTTTGGTGGCACGGTCAGCACCAGCTACCTCTGCCTCGCCTATAACCAGGACGACAACTTCGACTTCGATAGCGGTCACACTGGCAACCACCAGTTCCTGTTCTCGATCCAGAACCCGGGATATGCCGACGGCGGATTCGAGCACGACGGTCTCGAGAGCGTTGCCGCCTCACAAGCTTCCTACGACGCGGCGTTTTCGACCCTTACTCCCGCCGCGAGCAGAACAGTAAAGAGCGGCATCACGCTTTCGAAGCCCCGCTTCTTCAATGCGACGATCGTCGGACCAGGCCGGACCAACACATTCTCGACCATCGCCCAGAACTTTGGCCAGGTGCTCACCGAGAAGGGCAACAATGGATTCATCTTCGACGACTACTATAACGGTGAGATCTACAATTCGGTGATCGACGACTTCAGTCAGGACCTTGCCTTCTTCCGTGACGGCGACAAGTCCTACGGTGCCACCGCCCGCGTCGCCCACAATACCCTCGGTCGCTTCGGGTCTGCGGTAAACCCGCAAGCTGAAACCGCCGTTGCAGCCGGGACAGTGAATGCAAGCGGAACCCTGGCAGTGATTGTCACAAGTCCGCTGGTTACTGGTTCTCCACTTACTGTGAATGTAAGCGTCACCAGTGGTGATATCGCCGATGTCTGGGGAGGCAAAGTGGCCACCGCGCTGCTTGCAGTTCCCTCGATCGCGGCCAACTACAACGTGAGTTCCCTGACCGTGTTCTCGTCGGCAGGTGTGCCTACCACGACCATCAGCATGTCCACCAAGGTCAATGCCGCAAACGATACCTCCCTCAACATCGCGTTGCCAGGCACCTTGGGAACCACTGCCGTCGTCAACAGCACAAATGCGGTCGCAGGTGGTGGATCACCAAGTGTCACTCTTGGAACCCCCCTGACTTACATCAATGGTGTCAACTCCCTGAACCTGTTCATGAGCTCCCTCGGTGCTCCGACGGATTCGAACTCGGCTCCGAACGTTGACCCGCTCTACACGACCTACACCCGCAACGGCAGCAACGTTCTGACCGCCATCGACCCGCGTCCGGCCTCCGGCTCCCCGCTGCTGAAGGCGAACGGTGCCACCCTGATTTCGGGTGCACCAGTGCCGACCAGCTACCGTGGTGCATTCGGAACCGATAACTGGGCCGCTGGCTGGACGAAGCTTTCCACGAGTGGAGTCCTTCTTGGATCGGCACCAGCAGTCGATACCGACGGAGACGGAATCACCGACTTGGTCGAAACCGCCAACAGCGCCCTCGGATTCAACTCCGCAGTCAGCGATGCCACCAGCGTCCTAGGAACGCTCAAGACCACCGCGCAGTTCAATGCGAACTTCACGGCCGGCCAGACCAGCGTGACCAGCAACCCATCCGCCTTTAGCCTCTACACGGCAGCCACTATCTTGGACGTCCGCTCGGTCGGCCAGGTGGTCGTAGCCGCCGGAGCCACGAATGTTGACCTGACCCTGCCAGTCGAGAAGTCCACCGGACTCACAACCTGGGCACCTGCTGGCAACCTGACGCTTACCATTCCGAAGACCTCCGGCAAGGAGTTCTACCGAATCAAGATTCCTCAGTAATCGGCCCTCGGCCATTTTGACAAAACTGTCACACGGGGGACATCGGCAAACGCCGGTGCCCCCTCTTTTGTGTCCCCGCAACGCCAACCATGCGACCTTTCATTCCCATTTTCATCGTGGCCACGTCCTTGGCCACAAGCGCTCAGGAGGCGAAACCCACGCCCACCGAAGAACTGCGTGTTTCCGTCCGCGAATGGGTGGAAACCATGCGCAAGATCCAGGTCGAGGAGAACGACTGGACCCGCGATCAGGAGGTTCTCCGCAACTACAAGGAAGGCCTCGAAAAGGAAATTGAGGACCTCAAGGAACAAATCGCCGCCGCCAAGGTCCGCAAGGAAGGTGGCGATCAGGCGACCCTCGAAAAAACCACCGCCCGTGACAAGCTGGCCGCTGCCAAGCAGGAACTCGTCGGCAGGCTCCACGGCATCGAGGAATTCGTCCTCCAGAAGACCCGATTTTTCCCAGATCCGCTGCTGAAGGACCCGAAGATGGTCCAGAGCATGGAAGACCTCCAGCGCGCGCTGAAGCTTCCCACAGACAAGCAGGGTGAGGACGTTTCCAAGCGTCTACTCAACGTCAGCAACATCCTCTCCGAAGCCGAGAAATACCAGCAGACCGTCCACGTGGAGGACGAACTTCGCGCCGATACAAGTGGCGGGGAATTCAAGGTGCAGACGATCTACTTCGGCCTCGCCTTCGCCTACTCGGTCAACGAGCAGGGTAGCTTCGCCCTCACCGGACGCCCCACTGAGAAAG
>JANOBS010000040.1:0-22823 GCA_031411755.1 Luteolibacter sp.
GGTGAAACCGGCGTCCCTACCTCAATAGGGTAAGAAAAAATGGCTAACTACAAAGGTCCTACTGAAGGCGGAATCGGAGGACGACGTGGTCACTCTAGAATGGAGCATTTCGTTTATTCGCATGAGCTCAAGGAAGCGTCCCGCAAGCAACGGAGGATCGACGACAAGGAATCTCCAGAGCCTGACGAGCCGGATGATTGGTCACCGCATGATTTACTGTGGCTCCGACTCTCCCGTGAGATCCACAGGCTCAATCGCCCCGGACTACTGCCATGGGAGACTGAAGAATCCGGGGTGATTGAAGCTTGGTCCATGATTTGCCAGCCTTCCCAGATTCCATTTCTGGAGCAGAGACTCTCACAAGAACAGAACCCAACGGCGGAACTACTCACGAAAGAGGCGCTCAAGATTGCAACGAAGAAACCCTAACAAGACGAGACACGCAACCCCTATCAGCCGCCCTGTTTTCATGCTCTCCCGTAGTTCCAACCTTAACCCCGTGATCGACTTGCGTCCCCGCTGATAGGGTTGCGTGCTCTTTTGCGTTCCAGAAGTGAAAGATGAGATTACTTCAGGCTCGGTTCTCCGGATTACCCCATCCTTTCCTTCGTCATCCTTCTCATCCGCTCAATCCAATACCGATTCGTCAGTTTTTCCTGAACCTCGGGGCGTTCGAAGGCGTCGCGGTGTTGTTCGTGCCAGAGGCGCAGGTTGTCGGTGGTGATTTCATTCCAGTCCTCGACGATCACGACGGGCAGGCCGTCATAGAGAGGATCGAGCGCTGATCGTTTCACGATGACGATGCAGCCGAGCACGAGCGATTCCCAGGTGCGGTGGCAGTCGAGGCCGTTGCCGTGGGGGCTGATGACAAAGGCATGGCGCGCCTTTTCCTGCCAGAGCCAGCGGCGGCGGAGGAAGAAGCGCTGGAAGGTGATGTCGGGGTGCCCGCTGAGTTTCCGCTGGATCTCGCCACGGGTTTCCCACGGGTGGGAATGGTTGGGTTTGCTGAGATGGAAGTCGGCATGAACGCGGAGCAGCCGCTCGCGGTTGGGTTTGGTTCGTGCAATGACCTCCCGGAGCCAGGTCTCCTGGAGTTCCGGTGAGGCCGGCCATTCGCCCCATTTGCCGTAGTTGGCGATGCTGTGGAAATCGAGGCCGATGGGCAGCGGTTGGAGCTTCGGGTGCGGGCAGGTGCCGTCGAGGTTCGGGGCGAACCAGCAGACGAGCCTCGGGTCGTTCAGGAGTTTATCGGCGCGGTCGAAGTCGGACGGGATGCTCCAGTCCTCATCGCCGGTGACGAGGGTGAAGCGTGCCTGGATGAGCGGCAGGGCCTCATTGACAAACTGGGACAGGGAAGTGGCCCGCATCCAGACGAGATCGCCGTCCTTCACGCGGGAAAAGTTTTCGGGGTCGAAGCGGATCGATCGTCCCTCTCCAAGCTGGTCCTTGACGAACTGATTGCCGCCCTGGTGGTCGCACAGCAGGGCCAGTCCGCGGCTCCAGAGGGAGCGGGTGGGGGTGAAGGGGGCCCGAACGCGGCGCCGATAGTGGAGGGACAAGACCGCTGAGCTGCCTGTCAGGACGAGGGCTGCGAGGACGAGTGGGTGCATGCCGTTGCGCGAAACTGGGGCGGAATGGCCCACGGGTCAATCGAAGGACTTGGATTGGCTAACCGTCTCTGGAAATCAGGGAATCCGACCATTCAACCCTTAAAACAGCCCTCGATTCTGTATTGCCCGCCGAAAGGGAGGCCCCTAAGGTCGCGCCATGCGTTTAAAACCTGCTTTGATTGCGTTGTTCGTTTCGTGGAGTTCCGTTCTGCCGCTGGTGGCAGCGACGTCGATGCCTGCTGATCCGGCGACGGGAGTGACGAAGGCTGTGGAAGGTCCTGCGAAGGAAGCCATGGAGGCATTCAAGGATGGCCGCCATGCGAAGGCGGTGGAGCTGGCCAAGCCGCTCGCCGAGCAGGGAAATGCCGACGCGCTTTACCTGATGGGCTTCGCCCACGAGAGCGGCAAGGGTGTCGAAGCCTCGCGCGACAAAGCACTGGAATTTTACAAGAAGGCGGCGGCGACCGGTCAAAAGGATGCGACCTATCGGATGTCCTTCATCCTGCTCGCCTCCGAGGAGGAGAAGGAGCGCACGCAGGGTCGTGAGGCTCTCGAAGGTGCCGCCAAGGAAGATCCTGCGGTGGCTGGACGGATTCTTGGCGAGGCATGGTTGAAGGGCCGCCTCAGCAAGGAAGCCGATTTCGACAAGGCCTTGTTCTGGTGGAGCAGTGCGGCGGATGCCGGTGATCAGCCATCGCTCCTGCTTCTGGCCCGCCTTTATGAAGGTCAGTTCGGATTTCCCGAGAAGAAGGACATCACGAAGGCGATGAACACTTATCGCAAGGCCGCCGGACTCGGTGATGCCGGGGCGATGGTGGCCCTCGGCTCGCGCCTGCTCAACGGACCCGAAGCGCAGCGCAACGAGAAGGAAGGCCGCGAGTGGCTGAAGAAGGCGGCGGACGCGAAGGAATACTCCGCGTATCTCGCACTCGGCGACTTCGAGGAAAACGTGAAGAAGGATCCCAAGGCGGCGCTCGAAACCTATCGCAAGGGCGACGATGCCGGACAGGTGGATTGCACGCTGCGCACCGCGCAGGCCTATCTCGATGGCAAGGGCACGGAGAAGGATGAAGAGCGTGGCATCAAGCTGCTCGAAAAGTCGGCCACGGCCGGCAGTGCCGCTGCGCATCTTCGTCTGGCCGTGCTACGGCTTGCAGGTGAGAAGCCGGACTACATGATCGGATACGGTCACCTTCTTTCCGCGGCCAACGGCGGTCTAGTGGAAGGCCAGAACGAACTGGCGCTGCTTTACCTTTCCGGCAAGCTCGGCGTGGCGGACGTGGCGGCTGCGGCAGCCTGGCTGACACGTGCTGCGCAGGGTGGTTATGCACCGGCTCAGAACAACCTCGCGACCATGTTCGAGCGTGGTGCGGGCGTTCCCCAGAATTATACGAATGCCGGTCAGCTTTACTCGCTGGCGGCCAACCAGGGCAATGGCCCGGCCACGCTGGCTCTGGCGCGCATGCACGCGCAAGGACTCGGCACCAAGGAGGATCTTCCCAAGGCCTGGGCGCTGGCGACCCTCGCCGGTGAGCGCGAACAGGAGGACGGCGTGAAGCTGGCCAAGGAACTGGATGCGAAGTTCAACGCCGAGCAGAAAGTGGAGGCCCAGAAGGCGTTGAAGGAAATCAAGTCCGACAAGCCAGCTGAAGCCAAGCCGGCCGATGCCAAGCCCGCTGGTGCAAAGCCAGCTGACGCCAAGCCTGCCGACACCAAACCTACCACGGCGGTCACCCCACCTGTTTCCGCGCCCGTTTCGCCAGCTCCTGAGAAGCCGGCTCCTAAAAAGTGAGCGGGACAAAAATCCGCCCGGAGACACTCCTTGGAGCCTACGTCCAGGGAGTGTTCCCGATGGCTGAGAAGGGCGAGATCCTGTGGTTCTCGCCGGAACTCCGGGGCGTGATTCCCCTGGATGGCGGGTTTCACATTCCGCATGGGCTGAAGAAGTCACTGCGGAAAAGACCGTTCGAGGTTCGCTGGGACACGGCGTTCCGCGAGGTGATGAGGGGCTGTGCGGATCGCGACGAGACTTGGATCGATACGGGCATCGTTGAAAGCTACTGTGAGCTGCACCGGCTTGGTTTCGCGCATTCCGTGGAGTGCTGGGATGCGGACGGACTTCAAGGCGGACTCTATGGCGTGGCGATCGGCCGAGCGTTTTTCGGCGAGAGCATGTTTTCCCGGAAGACCGATGCGTCAAAGGTGGCGCTGGTTGATCTCGTCGAGCGACTGAAAGCGCAGGGCTTCACACTGCTCGACACGCAATGGCTGACGCCGCATCTGGCGACCTTCGGCGGGCATGAGATACCGAGGAAGGAGTATCTCAAGAGGTTGAAGAAGGCAATCAACATCGAACATTGAACGTCCAACACCATTCTTCGCTGAAGCTACGAACGACAGGTTGAACATCGAAGTATAAGACTTCGATGTTGGACGTTCGATGTTCGATGTTCAACGTTCTCCCCGCTTGCGCCGCAGCACCATGGGGATCGAAAGAAGGATCGAGATCAGGAGGCTGGAGGGCTCCGGAACGATGGCGATCTGGTTGAGGCCGCCGTAGTTGTAGTCGAGTGTGAATCCTGACGGCAGCAGGTTGACGCTATTGAAAGTACCGGTGAGTCCGCCGGCACCATAGGAGGCGAAGATGTAGGGCGTGTTCAGATCAAGCGAACCCGCACCGAGGTTGGTGAAGGTGACCGAGGAGTTGCTGCCGAGATTGAGTGTGCCCGCAATGTTGAGGAAGTCGATGTTGGGAGAGGCGGTGGTGTCCCACTCGATGAGAAGGGAGCCATCGAGATCGAGGCTGCCGAGGCCGAGGGATTCGATCGAGGCCCCGGGTGAGAGGGTTCCCCCGGCGAGGACGCTCACGCCGTTGGTGATCGAGCCGGTGCCGCCGAGGAGGGCACCACTGGAGACGGTGGTGCCTGACGTGCCGGAAAGCACGCCATTGACCAGCATGGAGCCGGCGGACACCGTGGTGGCTCCAGTGTAGGTGGAGGTGCCGGAAAGGGTGAGGGTGCCCGCGCCGTCCTTGGTGAGGGTGCCCGTGGTGGTGGCGATGGCTCCGGAGATGGTGGTGTTGCCCGCGCCTCCGATGGTGAGGTTCTGTGCGGCGCCGTCGATGTTTCCGCTGAGGGTGAGCGATCCGGAATCGGAGTTGATGCGGGAAGCACTGCCCAGGGTGATGGCACCAGCGAAGGAGTTGCTTCCGGAGACACTGCGAAGGGCTCCGGTGTTGGAGACACCCGATCCGCTGAGGCCGAGGGTTTCGGCTCCAATCGAGACGTTGTTCGAAAGCTGAAGGGCGGCTCCGCTGTCAACGGTGGTACCGGCTGCGGTGGTGCCGAGGCCGCTGTTGTTGGTGATTTCCAGGGTGCCGGCGGAAACCGTGGTGGTTCCGGTGTAGGTGTTGGTTCCCGTCAAGGTCGTCGTCCCACTTGCGGTTTTCGCCAGGTTGGTCGCGCCCCCGCTGTCGATGATCGCCGAGGAAATCGTGAACGAGCCGGTGACGGAATCCAAGGTGACCGTCGAGCCGCTGTGTTTGACATTCGCGACGCCGATCGAGGTGCCGTTGTTTTCATAAGCCCATTCCTTGATCAGGGCACCGCCCGTATTGTTGGTGAGGACCACGCGCATCCAGCCGTAATTGCCACCGGTCATGCGAAAACCGATATAGCCTTCGCTACCTTCGACAAACTGCCCGGCACCATTGCCCATGTGTGTCTCGGAAGCTCCGTAAGCGGCGCCACCGGGGTTTTGTCCGCCGGGTC
Source organism: Luteolibacter sp. (assembly GCA_031411755.1). Taxonomy (GTDB): domain Bacteria; phylum Verrucomicrobiota; class Verrucomicrobiia; order Verrucomicrobiales; family Akkermansiaceae; genus Luteolibacter. The sequence goes on from JANOBS010000040.1 coordinate 5,381, forward strand.
CTTGGACGAAGGTCGAAAAAACGCTGCCACCGCCGACGGTGGTGCCTTCCGCCAAATTCAGCACCGCATCCATCGCACCCGTGCCACTGCGCACCGGTTGGAAGCCCGGACTGTTCCACAACGCTGAACCACCGAAAAACGGGTTGATGTCCCAACCGCTTTGAGGAGCATTGATGTTGGTATTCCAGTTCCCTGTATCCACGTCCAGATAGACCCCTGCGAAGGTCGTAGGGATCGCGATGTCCTTCAGGTTGCTGTAGATGACATCTGCTCCGGCAGGCAGCGCCAGAATGAGGCTCACAGTACTGGTTCTGACTAGATACTTTGGCTTCATGTCTTTTCAGTGATGCGAGCGGATGGACTGATTCAACCGGATTACTGCGAAACCTGGACTCGGAAGAATGTTGGTTTTTGCGGACCATTAGGACCATTGATGTCAACAAAGTTCAGGAACGGCACGCGGACGACATCGATCGTTCCATCGGTGGCAAGAAGGGTTGGAGCCGTCGCCGTGGCTTCCCACGAGCTCAGCGCGCTGGAGAACTGGACCGTGTAGGTCAGGCCTGCGGTGAGATAATCCGTGCGACGGGCAAAGACCGCATACCAGATGCCTCCATTTTCCTGTAGCACTGGCTGACCAGGAACCACACTGGGGGAGTAGCTGAGGGAACCAGTGAAATTGACCGTCGGATTGGTGCCAAAGGCGTATTCCAGAAGGTTCACGATGCCGTCGAAATCAGGATCACCGTTTTTGCCGCCGGTGGCACCCGTGGCGGCCGCCCAGACTTCATACGGATTTTCCAACACGAGGGTGTTGCCAACTTTTTTGAGGAGATAACCAGCAATCGGGGTCGCCAAGGTCGGTGTGCCTGTGATGCCCGTGGACGCGCTGATCAAGGTGTAACTCGGCAAGGTTGCTGGGCCGGTGATCTTGATGGTGCCCGCCGTCACATTGAAGCTGCTCGTCGAGGTGGTTGGCGAGCCCAACGTAAAGCTCAAGGACGCTCCCGAGCTCACCGTGATCGGCGAGGCTTGGCTGCCACCGACAAGAGCTAATGTACCAGCGGAAACGGAAGTCGCACCCGTGTAGGTATTCACTCCCGTTAAAGTCAGCGTGTTCGTGCTGGAAGCTCCAAGAGTTAGGCCACCTAATCCTGCGATCGCACCGGCATAAGTGCCAGCGGCAGTTTGGTTCACCGTTAGCGTGCGACCCGTCGCAACATTGATCGTTGCCGTATTGGCAGGTGAAGCCGGTGTGGCCGCTGCGATCGTTCCGCTCAAGCTTCCTGTTGTCGTATTGACTGCGGTAGCAAGGTTTAGAACCACAGCAGTAGCAGCACCGGTATTGTTGTTGTTCACTGCCAATGCGCCTGAAGGGGCTCCCAGCGTGCCGCCCGTGCCGACGGTGAGAGTGCCTTGGTTCAGCGTTGTTCCGCCAGTATAAAGGTTCGCACCGGTGAGGGTCACGGTTCCCAGACCCGACTTGGTCAGCGCGCCAGTCTGGGCGGCAAGGCCAAGCGGAGAGGTAATGGACAGAGCATCTGTCGCCAGAGGGGTGTTGAGCGCAAGAGTGCTGTTATTGCTCATCCCGAAATTGGCGGAGCTGATGGTATTGCTGGCACCGTTGGCTGTGAGGGTGGTTGTGTAGGCGGCATTGGTGAGGAACGCGCCGAATGTGCCGTTTGCAACGCCTGTCAGGGTTCCGTTGTTGAGGGTGACTGTTCCAGGCAACGTCTGGGCTCCAGTACCGCTGCTGTTGATGGTTCCCGCCACCGTCCATGTTGCGCCAGAACCGAAGCCCAGCACGTTGTTGGTCGTGCCGGATGCCACAATCTGTGCCCCAGTCGCAACGCTGACGGTAGCTGTGTTGTTATTGTTGTAGATAGTGCCCGTGCCCGAGAAGGTCAATGTGCCCGCGCTGACGGTGGTATTTCCGGTGTAGGTACTGACCCCGGAGAAGCTCAATACGCCTGCTCCCGCTTTGGTGATACTCCTAGTGCCGGTGCCGGCGCCGCCAGTGCCGGCATCGTTGATGATGGCTGAGCTGATGAGCAGATCGATTCCTGAGGGCGTTGTGCCCGCTGCCGTGGTGATCGTGGTATCGTTTCCGGGCATGCCGATCGTGGGAACACTGATCGTGGCTGTCGTCGCGGAAGCGTTGGTGATGATATTCGTGTTCCCTACTCCGTTGTTGCGGAGGTCGATTTTGCTGGTGGCCACACCCGTCAAGCTACCACCGGTGAAGGTGATGTTCTGCGAGGTCACGGAGTTGGTGCCAGTGTTCGCCACATGGAGCGTGCCGCCGTTGATGGAGACGGCCCCGACACGCTGGCCCTGGGTGCTTCCAAGCGCGTTCGCGATGTTGAGATTCACGGTAGCACCTGGTGCGATGGTCAGAGCACCCCGGATGGCTCCAGAGCCACCACCGCTGTTCAGGTTCACAATCCCGTCGTTCACCGCGGTGGTGCCCGAGAAGGTGTTGATCCCGGAAATCGTGAGCGTGCCGGACGTGGTCTTGGTCAATCCCGCGGTGCCGGCAAGGATCGCGGAGATGGTGCCCGATTCGGCAGCCACCCCGGTATTGGTCAGGATGCCAGTGGATCCAGTGATGGATGCGCCGTTTCTCAAGGTGATAGCTCCGATCGTGTCCGAGTTCGCTCCAATCGATAAGGTCGCGGTAGCACCGTCCAGCGTGACCGCCCCCGCATCGGCGAGAGTGTTGGTGGCATTCCCCAATGTAAGGGTGCCTGCGGTGACAGTGGTGCCACCCGTGTAGCTATGCGCTGCGGACAGCAGCAAAGTGCCAGCGCCAGTTTTAAGGAAACTTCCGTTCGTTGCGGCACTACCGCCGGAAAGCGTTAATGTTTGGCCGCTGGTTGAGACATCCACTGTGCCTGTGGTCCCTGCATTGATGGTAAAGCCACGGTCAGAGGAAGCAGTGCTTCCGGTATATCGTAAGGTGCCGTTGCTCAGCACAAGATTACCAACGGCTGCGGGCGCAGCACCGATTCCACTGTTTGCACCGCCGGCTGCGATCGTGGAGAACGCAAGGGTCCCGCCTTCAACGGTGGTCACGCCTGTGTAGGTATTGGTTCCCGTGAGAGTCAACAATCCCGTGCCGCTCTTGGTAAAGCTGCTGGCTGCTGAGCCATTGATGATGGCGGAATTGATGGTTGAACCGCCCGTGCTGTTTTCGATCACTTGCAATGCGGTTCCTGGATTGCGAAGGTTTCCGTCGCCCGCCGTCGTTCCGATGGTCAAACCTCCGGCACCGCTGGAAACGAAAATCGTGCTAACCGACAGCGTGGTGTTGACTGCATCCGGGTCAATCGTAGCAGCGCTGCTTCCACCAGAAATGCTCTGATTGATGGTGCTGATCGTAGTGATCGGTGCCGCGAGTGTAATGGCCGCTGGCGTGCCCGCTCCCTCGATGATGCGAACGTTGGCTGTTGAGGTGTTGGGGATTGTTTGTGTTACGGTCGAGAGACGAGTCACATCGGTGTAAGCACTGTAGGCAACAACACTATTATTGGCTCCTGTCACCGTAGCGAAGTCCGTGCCGTTGACCGTGGCCCAGGTGCCAATGATGCCGTTCGTGAGTGTTGGCGCAGTCGTGAAGCGAATTTCATTTCTCGTATTGACTGTGGTGCCGAGACCGGTGCCCGAAAAATCAAGCGTTCCCGCTGTGCGCGCCAGCGAGGCGAAGGTCAGAATCGAGGTCTGTCCCGTCGCCGCCTGGCTGGTGGCGATTGTGTTCGCTCCACCACCCACGCTCAGTGCGCCCGTGGCTTCTGAGTAATTGACCGCGCCGGCATTGTTGGTGAAATTCAGCGTTCCACCGTTCATCGCCAAAGTTCCTGCAATGCGGTTGGTGTTGTTGGCGGTAGAGGTGTTAGCCAGTGTCAGAATTCCGCCCGTGCTTAGCGTGATGCCAGTGCTGCTGGCAATGGCTCCTGCCGTGCCGCTCAAGTTTAGCGTGCCGCCGGAAATCGCGGTCGTTGTGCTGTAAGTATTGGCCCCTTGAAGGGTCAGGGTTCCAGATCCCGACTTCGTCAAACTGAATGCTCCGCTCATGATGCCGGAAACCAGCATGTTGGTGCTGCCAGCAGTCGGATTGACGACATTGAGTACCGCGTTGCCTGTGAGAGTCGCAGAATTGAAATTCACCTGCGCCGTGCCGCTGGTCACATTACTGCCGCCCGTAACATTGAGAGTAGAGGCTGGGATGTTCAAAACATTGAACTGATTGGTGATCCCTGGGCCCGCTGAAGCACGGTCCGAGATGATGGTCGCTCCTGATCCGGTCAAGGTCACATTCGCATTGTTCCCAAGGCTGGTATCCGTGCCGAGACGAAGGGTGGTGGCGGCCGCCATCGAGAGGTCGATTCTGTTCGTACCGATTAATCCGTCCCCCATGGCATTCTGCGAACGTAGATCTAAGGTGCCACCGCTGATCGTGATGAGTCCTGTAGCGTTAGGATCCCAGAAGTTATTGTTACCGCTGAGAATTAGCGTGCCAGCTCCCGATTTTGTAACTCTAGCAAACGACTGTGTGCCCGTGAGACTTCCAGAAATATTCACCTCCACATTCGCGCCGAGCGCAAAAGTCGTCGTCGTAGCTTCCCCGCCCAAGGCAGTAAAGCCCGTGAAATTGAGCGTGGAAATTCCGCTGGTGACATTGGCTCCGTTGTTCACCGTCAGAGTGAGACCATTGCCAAAGGTCAAGCTGCCAAAAGTCGTTGTGATACCCGCGCCACTATTTGCCCGATCTAAAGTAATCGTGCTGCTTGCACTGAGGGTTAGATTTTTCGAAGACAATGTTGCATCCGTTGCGAGTTGCAGTGTGCCACCACTCAGTGTCACAGCCTGCCCTACGGCACCTAATGCAGCGGTGTTCGCCGTGCGGATCGTGCCGGCCGAGATCGTCGTGCCACCGCTGTAGGTGTTCGCATTGGCGAGAGTCAGCAATCCTGCCGAAGCTTTCGTCAGGCTGCCTGCGCCACTGACAACACCGCTGAAGATCGCGTCCTTGGCCGCATAAGTCACGTTTACTGTATTCGCACCCGTTAAAGCGATGTTGCCCGTATACGTTTGAACGGCATCTTCCGAGGTCAGCGTTGCTGTATTCAGGTTGATGACGTTGCCGAAGGTCATGGCATTCGCCGTGCTGCCCGCAAACATTCGCAGCGTCGTGCCGCTATTGGCAGTGACCGCAGCAGAACCAAAGGGGAAACGTGTCCCAGCCGTGGTGCCCAGTGAGGCGGTCAGAGTCCCTGCGGTAACAACCGTTCCGCCTGTGTAGGAATTCGTTCCTGCAAACGTGAGCGTTCCGGGGTCCGTCTTGGTAACCGTGGTGGCTCCGGTGCCATCCTCAATGATCGCATTGACCGTGATCCCGCCAACGGAAGCTAGGTCGCGGAATTCAAGGGAAGTCCCAGCGGCCTTGAGGAATCCTAGATTAGGAGCGGAGGCAATGGTCAAGGCCCCCGCGCCAGCTGTTGTCGTGACGGTATTCAATACCAGCCTCTGGCTTGCCAGTTCCACCGTGGCGGCACTCACGCCTCCCTCGGCGCTCTGTGTCAATGTGCTGATGGTTGTGGTAGCAGCTCCAAGGGTGAAACTAGCCGCGGTGCCTGTGCCTTCGATGAAGCGCACGTGACTGCCGGCCCCATTGACGATGACTTTGGAACCGGAGGAAAGACGGGTCAGGTCCGCCGTGGTGGCCGCAACAATCAAACCGGTGCCGTCGTTCATGGCAGGAATGCTGCCGCTGATCGTTGCCCACGAACCAAGAAGACCGAGCGCATTGTTGGCGTTGGTGGTGCGGGCGATGCCGCTCTGTGCCAGGTTCAAGCGCCCCGTGGTATTGAAAGTGATCGCACCCAGGTCGAGTGTCGCAGTTCCGGAAGAACGGGTGATCGTGTTGCTCGTCGCTGCGGTGAGCGTGGTCGACGCGACACTGTCAGCAAATGTGCCACCCGCCAGTTCAATGGTGCCTGAAGACAAGGTGAGGGCGCCCGATCCAATCTTGCGATTGTCATTGGTGCCATAGTCCATACGCAGAATGCCTGCGTTGACTGTCGTGGTGCCACTGTAGGTATTGTTACCAGCGAAAATTGTAAGGTTTGCACCGTTTTTGACGACAGGACGAGATCCTGCAAGATTGCCGACAAATGTTTGGCTAGCGATTGCAGGATTGAAAAACACAGTGCCATTCGTCGCGGTAGCCGTGCCTGTGTAGCCGGAGGTGTCGCCCTGAAATTCGATGCCCCTGTCTCCTGATAGAGTCAGAGGGCCACTGCCCGAAACGGCACCAGCCAAGCGATACGTGGGCGTAAAGCCTCCTGAGCTGAAGTTGGTGATCGTGCCACCGTTGGTGGCGTCAACCGTGATATTGTTTTTGAGAATCACGCCCGCGCCGCCGCCATTGTTGCCGGTGATCACACCGCGGCTCAGCGTGCCGCCGTTCAGAGCGATCGTATGCACCAAGCCCATTGCGGTGTTGTCGGTGTCGCGACCTTCCAGTCGACCACCCGTGTTGATGGTGATGGTGCCTGTGACGGAAGTTTGCGAGCCGGCGGTTGTAGAATAGAGCGTGGCACCACTGTTGATGTTGATGTTGCCACTGGTGATATCGCGAATACCTGTGGAGAAGGTGCCACCGGTGATGGTCAGCGTATTGCCATTCAGGTTGAGAGTGCCGGTGCCAACTACTGTGGCGATGTCCGCTACCGGTACCGCACTGGCGATCGAGGCATTCGCATTTAACGTAACATTTCCGATCGAAGCACCGACGGTCGTGCTGCTATTGTAAAGAGCACCCACGGAACCAGCACCCTTGCCGCTGATGAAGACCGGACGCCCTCCTGCCAAGCCATTCAAATCCAGCGTCCCGCCTGATGCCACGGTGACCAGCGAGCTTGTTCCAAGGCCCGTTGCAATGCCGAGCCTGAGTGTGCCCGAATTAACATTGATCGCCCCTGTAAAAGGGGTATTCGCACCCGAGAGCGTGAGCGTGCCACTTCCGTTCATCGCCAACGTGCCATTGCCACTGATCACCCCGGAGAGCGTCTGCGTGGTGGCGCTGGAGCCAAAGACGAACGAGCCGCTGTTGGCAATGGCACCCGCATAGGTGCCAGTGCCGAGAGTCCCAGCACCGCCAATTGTCAGTGTGCCTGCGGTGATCGTCGTGGAGCCGGTGAAGGTGTTGACCGCGTTCAGCGTCGTATTACCGCTGCTAGCAAGAGATACCACGCCGGTCGCCGCATTATTGCTGATGACGGAGTTGATGGTGACAAGCGAGGAGCTTTGGTTGTTGATCGCGAGAGTCGAAGCCGCTGCGCTCGTGCCAGCAGTCAAGAATCCCTGACCGGCAGTGGCCCCGACGGTGATGGCTTGAGCGCCAACGTTCGCGGCCAAGGAGCCCACCGCACCTGCGCCATTGCCCAAGGTGAGCGTGTTCGCGCCAAGATTCAGGGTGGTCGCGTAGGTCGGTGCCGCCATCAGGAGTGATTCCGCAGTGGTATTCACACCGTAAGTCACAGCGGTTCCCGTTGCGACGCCGTCGATGATGCGCAGTTCGCCACCAGGATTGGTCAAGTTGTTGCCATCAGTCGTGAGGTCGGTGTAGGTGCCAATCCATTGCACCACGTGATTGCCGCCCGTTGCCGAAGTGGAAGCCCAGCCTGTGCCATTCCACAGGTGAGGTCCCAAACGAGAAGTTCCATCATTGCCAAGGGTGGTCGTAGGGGTGAGGAAGTTCAGGTTGCCCAGAGCTGCTACAGTCGCATCTGAGCCGGCAAAGTTAATCAAGCCGCCAGCGACGTTGACCGCGCCCAGTGAGACATTGATGCTGGTGGCACCATTCTGGGTCAACTGTAGCTTGCCGGTGCCACTGATGCCGCCAAAGGACTGGGTGTTGACCTCACCGCTGCCGCCCTGAATTTCCAAGGTGCCGCCGCCGAGCACTAACGCGGAGACGGGTGCGATGATATTGCTGGTGCCGCCCACGGCAAAGTCGAGTTTCAGGATGCCGCCAGTCACGGTGGTAGAACCCGTGTAGAGGTTGGTGCCCGTCAGGCTCTGGGTGCCAGTGCCGACTTTCTCAAGCTGGAGGCCGCCACCGCCTGTGTTTGCGGCCAAGGGGGCATTGGTCACGTTGCCGCGGATCAAACCTGCGAAGGTGCCAGTGCCATCGTTGGTTCCGAGCACCAGTTTTTCGATGAAGGCGGCGGAACCGCTTTGGCCTGTGGTATTGCCAAAATTGTTCTGCACGATGCCGCTGCCGGTCAGAACATCGAGGAAGATCGCATCAGCAAAGAGGTCGAGAATCGCGCCTGAGCTGACGTTGATGTCCGCCTTATTGTTAGTCCAGTTGACGACATTATTGTTATTTTGCAGCGTGCCTTCCTGAATGTTGATCTGTCCCGTGGCGGTGATGGCTTGTGAACCATTGAACTGCAAGATTGCTGTGCCCGTTTTATTATAAGTTCCGGCACCGGATAGTGGCACGGCTGTGCCAAAGCTCACCGCAGCCGTGGTATTGAATTCCACAGTAGCGGCATTGTTGATCGGACTGGCGAAGGCGGTCGTGTTTACCAAGCGCAGGGTGCCCGCATTGACGACTGTCGGATCGGTGTAAGTGATGACGCTGCCTTGCAGCGCTTGTGTTCCCGAACCCGTCTTGGTTACTCCCAGCGTATCGAAGCCAACAGTGCCACCATCGACATTACGCAGGTGACCATTGTAGTAATAACTTCCTGAGCCCGTAAGAGTCAACGTAGCGGGACCAAAGGAATTGGCGGTGGTATTGCCATTCTGACGGTTTTGAATCACGCCGCCGCCTTGTAAGGCAAAAGAACCGGTTTCAATGCCCGCAAGCGATTGATTTTTGCCCAAGAAATCAACTCGATTCCAGGACCCACTCGCCGAAGGAAAGCTGGCGACGACACCCGAAGCGAACTGATTCGCTTGCAACATACGTGCATGAGTCAGGTCGGGACCGTTCATCACGAAACTCCCCACCACAGTGGGTGCGGATGCGCCAAGTTGTAGGGTGCCTCGCGACACAGTGGTCGTGCCGCTGTAGGTGTTGATGCCCGTGAGTGTCGTAGTACCCGTGCCGACTTTCACAAGATTCGCCGCCGCACCACTAAGCACACCCGAGTAGGAAGTATTGGTGTTACCATTGCCCAGCGAAAGAGTAATGGGAGCTGAGCTTAGATTGAGCAGGCTAAGATTCTGGGTCCCCTGCAGACCGCCCAGGGATGCTGCCGTGAGTGCACCGAAGTCAAGGGAGCCGCCATTCGGCTCCACGGTGGTAGTGGCAAGGGCATTGCTATTGGTTAGCGAGGTGTTGCCACCAAGCAGACTCGTGAGTCCCGTGTAAGTCTGAGCACTCGAGATGGTCAACGCACCTGCGCCTGTTTTCGTCAAAGCTCCCGTGCCGCTGACCGTGCCCGACAGCGCGATCGGACCGCTACCGCCCAAAGTGTGGGTAAATCCGCCATTGGCAACAGTGCCAGTCAGTGTGAGGGCAGCACTACCGCCATTGAGCCACGACTGCGCCGCTCCGAGAATCACGGGAGCAGCGATGGTTACTGCGCCAGCACCACTGTTGATCTGCATGCCGCCAGTTCCGAGTGTAAGTGCAAAGCCATTTACATTGGTATTGAGAACGATGGCATTGGTATCGTTCACGACCATGCCGGCAATGCTCATGTTCGCGCCCAAGATCATGTCCCCCTGATTGGTCGCGCCCGTGGCGGAAAATGACACCGTTGAGGTTGGTCCAGGTGTGAGCGAGGTATTCGTGCCGCCCGCATCGCTGGCCCAGTTGCTCGCAGAAGTACCATTGGAGATCGCCCAAATATTGTTGCCATCGCTGAAGCCACCTTTCCAGAAATGAGCCGTCAGCGGCGTCGCAGCCGCAGTTGAAATACTGACCGCTGTATCGCTTTGGCTCAAACCACTCAGTGTATAATTCCCCGCATTAAAAACAGAACCAATCGAATAGGTCGCGTTGTTCAAGCCGCTTCCAGCCGTGATCAAATTGTGAGTGCCAGCGGCAGGTGCCACGCCAGGGATCACGAAAACATCGAGGGTCACGGGGCCCGCCACCGTCACCGCCGCACCACTGCTGGTGATCGCTGATTGGCCGAGCGTGCCACCGAGCGCAGCTCCGATCCTACTGCCCGAGGCCAGATTGATCACTCCAGAGCCCAAGCTCAGCGCTCCTGCCGCAGTCGGGCGATAAGCGAAGGCAGCACCATTGCCGATTGTTAGACCACTGTTGGTGCCCAACGCAGAAGTGCTCGTTCCAATCAAAGTGCCAACATTCACACTTGTGCCGCCGGTATACGTGCTTACACCGGAAAAAGTCTGCGTCCCGCTACCAGTCTTGGTGATGGCCGTGGGACCGGTGATGTTGCCGGTGAAGGTTGCCGTCGTATTGTTATCGCCGACTGTGAGTGTCGGAGTTCCGCTGACTCCATCCACCGTGCCATTCCCAGAGAGACCATTGATGGTATCGCTAAAACCCGCGAGCCTTAAAATACCAACCCGCGAGGCTGTTTGATTGTTAATGATGACATTGCCTTTGCCAGCGCCATTCGGAATTTGATCCGACGCTCCGAGCGCGAGGGTGGCAGTATAGGCGTTTGCAGTGGAAGCATTGGCGCGGCCAATCTGCGTGTTGCCTGCGTAATCGTTCGTCCCCGCAACCGTGTTTAGCGTGACGGTGTGCAATGTACTTGCCGTTGTAGTTTGGCTGAGGTCGAGAACCAAACCACCAGCCCCAGTTACTTTATTGGTGATGCTGGTATTGGAAGCCGTGGCGCTGTTGCTGCTGAAAACAGCGTCCGCATTGGCAGTGATCAGGCCTGACAAAACAATGGCTGAGCCGTCATTGCGAAATCCGAAGCGATCATTGCCCAGAGCGGTATTGATGATGAGCGGATTGGCGAGTGTATTCCCTACGGTGAAGTAGATACCGGCGGCGTCTGTAGCGGACTCACCCACCGTAATGGAACCAGAGCCGTAGGGCGTGCCCGTGATCGCAGTGCCCACCGTCATCCGAGTGCCCCCAGCGCCATTCGCCAGAATGATGCCTCCTGAGAAAGTGTTGGCCGTGTTGGTCAGTGCGAATGCTCCAACGGCATTGCTGACGCGCAGCGCAACCGTTCGCGTGGCACCATTGTTGATGGTCACGGCGCTGCTACCGGCATTCGTAATCGAAAGGGTGGAAGTACCTGTTCCGGCAGCATTATCCCTAACAAATGCAGTGGCCGCTCCTCCCAGAGTGGAAACAGAGGCATTGAACGTATTCAGATCAAACACACCCGTGCCATTGACGGTAAGAGCACCTCCGAGTGACACCGCATTTGCGACACCCTGACGAATAGTGCCTGCCGTGATCGTGGTGGCACCCGTGTGGTTGTTGCTGCCCGACAGCGTCAAAATGCCCGCTGAATCTTTTACGAAAGCACCAGCGCCGGTAAGATTTCCCGCCAGCGCTTGGTTGACGCTGCTGTTGACCGTCGTTGTGCCCGCCGCGAGATTCCAGTTGCCGCCGATGGTGGCCGCTGTGCCCGTGAGAGTGGTGTTGCCTCCCTGGTTGTTGAAGGTGCCGCTGTATCCGGAAAGATCGCCACTGAGCGTCAGTGTGCCACCGTCCGTCCGATTGATGGAGCCGGAGCCGGTGATCGGACTGCTCCAGGTGACGTTGACGGTTCCGTAAGCGCGGAAGGTGCCGCCGCCAGCGAGTACCTGGATGGTGCGGGAGAGCGGGATATTGAGGTTGTTGTCGAGCAGGCCACCGCCATTGAGGATGATCTTGTTCGCGGCATCACCAAAGGAAGCGTTGCTGGCGTAGGCGACCAGACCGGAGGTGATCGTGGTGTCGCCAATGTAGGTGTTGGTCGCCTGATTGAGCTTGATCCCGAGACCGGCCGCGACGCCACCGCCGGCGCTCATGTCGCCGCTGGAGTTGAGGGTGAGGGCTCCAGTGCCGGCGATGATGCCGCCCACGGTGAAGGTTTCCCCTGTGCCACGTGCGCTGAAATCAAAGGTCCCGCCTGAGGCACCCAGGGTCACGCCGCGGTTGGCGGCCAGTGTGATCGAATTGGCGGTGACTCTGAGCGCGCCGCCATTGAGGGTGAGCTGGTTCGCGATGGGTGCTCCAGGTGCCGTGCCGAGGGCGGTGTCCGCTGCGATCGAGACCGTGCCGCCGTTGATCGTGGTGATCCCGGTGTAAGTATTCGCCGCGGAACCGCTAAGGACGAGGATTCCGTCCCCAGCTTTGGTGAGGCTGGAGCCAGCGAGGACGGTGGCCGTACCGTTGCCAATGGTCGCGGTGACGCTCGTGCCGACGGTGATGGTCGGCGTGGTGCCGTTGAGCGTGAGGGTCTGGGCGCCGGAGAGGATGTAGCCGGTGGTGTTGAAAGTGAGGTCGTTGGCGGTGATCGCGCTGGTCAGCGTGACGGTGCCGGCAGTGCTGCCGAAGACCGCGTCGTCATCCGTGCCGCCAAGCGCCGGCCAGACGACATTCGCCGCGCCATCCCACCAGTTGGCGGTGGAGTTGACGTTCCAGTTGCCTGCACCGCCCTGGGCTCCTGCGGTGATGGTGTCCGCACCGTCCCACGTAAGCGAAGCGGCATGCGTTGCTTCAACCGAAAAAACCAAGGTCAACGCCGTCGCGAAGATGCTGGGAATGAAGCGACGAAGCGAGCCGCGGGAGCCAATAACGAGGAATTTGTTTTTCATGCGATGAGGGTGGTTTTTTTAGAATGAAGTCTGACTGCTTGAAATTTGCTTTTGGCGGGAGGCTCCTGAAACAGCTGTAGGGGGAGTCTTCGCTGTGCTACGCCCGCCCAAGCCGGACCGGCCTGCCGGCCGTAGCCCAGGCGAAGGCTGGAGGGCAGGGAAAAGGGGGGTGAAAAGTCGGGCGCAGGCCTCGTGCGCGCGGTCTCCAACAGAAAGGCTGTTGGAGGCCTGAGCCGTGATGTCCGGTAAAAAAGCGCATGCAGCACCAAGCAAGGCAGGCCGACGCAATCGTGGACTTCTGGAACGGGACATCATAGGGGGGGGGCGGCGCGATCTGAATGGATATAAATGACTAAAAACTAAAAATGCCCGGCTTTACTAGCAGTCTCCGCGCCAGTGTGAAGGGGGGCGATCAAGAGATTTCTGTACAAAAATATTAAGCAGAATCCATCGGCGCCCTGAACTCATATTCTGGATGACGAGGAAACATCGAACATCGAACATCGAATATTGAACGTCGAAGGTAGAAACTTCGAATTTCGATGTTGAACGCTCGGCGTTCAAAAGCCCGCCGCCGGGGAACCGGGGCGGGTTTTTGTTTGGAGGCTGTGGGGCTGCTGGAGCGGACCCGGATCAGGGCTTGGTGACCTTGAAGCGGGCGAAGTTCTTCACCGGTCCGGTTGGCAGAACATAGCTGATCGTGGTCGAGTTGTTGGTGAATCCTGGGCCGGAGACCGGAGTCCATGGATCGCTCACGCCGAGGTCGGTGGAGATTTCGATGGCGTAGGTGACGTCGGCATTGGTGACGGCTAGCGCGCGCTTGGAGAAGCTGAGCGTGGTGCCGTTGAACGTGCCTGCCGATCCGTCCGAGGCGGCCGGATTGAGGTTGAGCGCGTATTCGACGAGATTGAGGATGCCGTCATTGTCAGAGTCACCGTTGGTTCCGCCGGTCACGCCATTGGCATCCGCCCAGGAGGTATAGCCTGCAGGTCCGGTGGTGACGGTGAGGGTGCCATCACCGGTGATGTAGGCTTTCTTGAACTGGGCGGTGGAGGTCAGCGAACCGTAGACACCGGGAGCCTGCGGGACGCCATCGACGTAGAGTTCATCGATGGTGTCCGAGGTGCCGAGGGTGGTGTTCAGTTCGAGAGTGGCCCCGGTGGTGATCAGCACGTCGGAAGCGTTTGCGAGGAAGGCCGAGCTGATGGCCAGCGTTCCCGCGTTGACCGTGGTGTTGCCGGCGTAGGTGTTCGTAGCGGTCAGAGTGAGCTTGGAGGCACCGGATTTCACGAGCGAGAAGTTGTTCTCATTGGTTCCGGTTCCGCCGAGCAGACCGCTGAAGGTCTGGTCAGCGATCTGTTTGACGGTCAGGACGGTGGCGGTGGCGCTGCTGTTGACGATGGCACCGGATCCTGAAAGCGAACCGATTGCCTGGCTGAAGCCTTTCATGAGGATCCTGGTGCCGCCGGAGGTGACGACACTGGCATTGATTCCAATGGCGTCGATTGCGCCGGTGATGACTGATCCTCCTTCAAGTCTTAGCGAGACGTTGTTCACGTTCGCGGTGGCGTTTAAGGCCACCGAGCCAGTGCCGCGCTTGTAGAAGCCAATAGTGTTTCCGCTCTGTGCGAGCGTGACATTGATCGGTCCGTTGATGACGAGGTCACCGGTGGCGTTGGCGCTGCCGGTGGCGATGTTGACTGAATTCCCATAGCCACGGCTGGTGAACTCGATGTTCGAGTCGACCACGGAGCCGGAGGCAGCTGCGGCTGAGGTGATGGCATTGCCGTTGATGTCCCACATGCCGATGCCGGCGAGGCCGGTTCCGTACTGGCGGATCGTGGTGGGAGCGGACAGCAGTTCGATGCCGCCGTTGGCGTTGTAGTTGGTTCCACCCTTGAGGTAGAGGCCGGTGGTGGCGGCAGTGCCGTTGCCGGTCAGCTTCAGGTTGGTATTGGCTCCACCGCCTCCGGTGGTGTATCCGAGCTTGAGGGTGGTGCCGGAACCGACCACGTAGGCGACGTCGTTGATCTTCGAGGGAACCTCCAACGAACCACCAGTGAGGGTGGTGGTGCCGGTCCAGTTTCCTCCGCCGACGACCAGCGAGCCGCTGCCGGCCTTGGTGAGGGCAAAGGCTCCATTGATGGAACCGCCGTAGCTGAGGTTGCCATTGTCGACAGTCACGGTGCGGCTGCCTGTCAGGGTGATGTTACCGCCACCGAAGCTCAGGTCATTGGAGCCGATGAACTGGATGTTGGAGTTCCAGGTCTGGGGGATCGACTCGCCAATCGTGATCGGAGATCCCGAGGTGTTGTCGAGGGTTCCGCCGTTGATCGTCAGCGGAGCGGCACCAAGAGCGAACTCGTTATTGATCCGGAGCTGGCCCGCATTGAGGAGGGTGCCGCCGACGTGGAAGTTGTTTCCGGCGAGAGTGAGGGCTGCATTGCCCTGCTTAGTGATGGAGACATTGGCATTGCCGTTCTTGTTGATGGGGGAATTGACGATGATGTCGTTGCCCGCATCGAAGACGATGTTGCCTGCAGTGTTGTCGGCTCCACCGGCGGTCAGGGACCCATCCTGGATGGTCAGGGTGCCTGAGGTGGAAGGCACGCTGACCGATCCGAGCGCGGAAAGTCGGAGTGTATCGGACGAGCCGAGAACCACGACGGCGGGTCCGCCCGTGGCGCTCTGGATCAGGGACGCTGCCTCCGTGGTTCCCGGGGTGGTTGGAGTGATGTCCCCCGAGGTCCCTCCATCGACAATCTTGAGGTTGTTGGCCGCGTTGTTGGGGAGGAGTCCTCCGAGGCGGAAGATATTGTAGAAGCCGTTGTAGGCGACAATGTTGCCGAAGCCGTCATTGGCCGCCGGTGCACCGCCGACGGTGATCCAGACCGGGAGCTTGCCGCTGGAATCGTTGGACAGCGAGGTTTTGGCGATGTTGTCCGCTGAGATGTCGAGGGTGTTGCTGGCGGTGCGGGTAATGGCGCCGAGGTTGATCACCGCAGTGCCACTGGTACGGGTGATGACTGCGGTGCCGGTGACGACCGTGTTGCCGACAAGTTCCTCATGACTGCCGCCGTCCAAGCTGAGGGAGCCAGTGGCGAGGGTGAGCGTACCGGAGTCGGACAGCTTGGAGCCGTTTGCGGTGGCGTAGCTCAGGACCAGGGTGCCTGCGGAGAGGGTGGTCCCCCCCGCGAAGGCCTGGTCGGCGGTCACTGTTAGCGAGCCTGCTCCGGATTTACCGAGGCCGCCGGTCCCGAGGGTGCCGAGGGCGAGGGCGTTTCCGATGGAGATGCTCTGGGTGTTGGAGTCGAGGAAGGAAACCACGCCGTCAGCAAGCTTGAGGCGTCCACTGGCGGTGTAGTCCGTGGTGTTGGCTGCGGTGAACTGCAGGGTGCCTCCGTTCAGGGTGATGGAACCAGTGGTGCCGACGGCCCCGGCGCTGGCGAGCGAGAGGGTGCCAGCGGTGACGGTGGTGCCTCCGGTGTAGGTGTTGGTGCCTCCGAGGGCAAAGGTTCCGGTTCCTGACTTGGTGAGGGTGAAGTTGTTTTCATTCGTTCCCGCACCGCCAAGAGTGGCGGTGGTGCCGGTGGAGGGGTAGCTGCCTGCGGCGCTGAGGACGAGTGTGGAGGTTGAGGCGCTTCCTCCGACGACGGCGTTGGTGGTGCCGGTTCCAGCCGAAGAGATGGCGGTGAGGGTTTGGGAGATGCCGTTGAGGATCAGTTTCCCACTACCGGTGCCGTTGCCGAGGATGACGTTGGAGCTGCTGCCGAGGCGGTCCGCTCCACCGGTGAGGACGGCGCTGCCAGCACGCACCTCGAAGGCGCCGGTATTGGTGCTGGCACCGGTCAGGTAGAGCGAGCCCGCGCCGGTTTTGGCGAACCTGGTGGTGCCGGTAAGAAGTCCATTGATCGTCATGTCACCGGTGGCGGTGTTCGTCCCGGAGGCGATGTTCATGATGTAGCCGAACCCGCCGCCGGTAAGATTGATGGTCGAAACAAAGGCGGATCCGGAGGCTGCGGAATTGACGGTGAGGTGGGTGCCGTTGCTGTCGTAGCCGCTGAGAACAGCACTTCCAGTTCCGTAGGTTCGGACCGTGGTGGGAGCGGTGGAGAGGTTCAGTCCGCCCGTGTTCTGAAGGTTGATGTTGGTTCCGCCCTTGAGATAGAGGCCGGTGGTGGCGCTGGTGCCATTGCCATTCACTGTGACGCTATGGGTGTAGGTTTGGGCGACAGCGTAGCCGAAATTGAGCGTGCCGTTTTGATTGAGCACGTAGTTGGCGTTTCCTGTACCCTTCGCCTGCACTTCCAACGTGCCGTCAGAGATCGTGGTGTTTCCACTGTAGGTATTGGCTCCCGTGAGCACGACCGTGCCGACGCCTGTCTTGTTCAGGGTGACGACTCCGGTGCCGTTGTTGGCGATGATGGAATTGACCGTGATCAGCGCGCCGGTGTTGCTGTTGTTCACGAATGAGATGTCGCCGGCGACGTTGGTGGCGGATCCACCAGCAGTCAGGGTTCCTTGTCCGACTGTGGCTCCGATAT
This sequence comes from Luteolibacter sp., assembly GCA_031411755.1. Classification (GTDB taxonomy): domain Bacteria; phylum Verrucomicrobiota; class Verrucomicrobiia; order Verrucomicrobiales; family Akkermansiaceae; genus Luteolibacter. Next base: position 22,687 of record JANOBS010000040.1, read on the forward strand.
TGAGGGCACCCATACCCGGCCAGGAAAGGAAACCTCCGGCCGTTCCTAGACGCAGGGTCTGAGAGGGCAGGGACACTGTCGCGGTTCCTCCGGACCCAGCTCTCTACCTGGCAGGAGTGCGCGTCGACGACGCGCGC
>JANOBS010000041.1:0-3672 GCA_031411755.1 Luteolibacter sp.
CGCCCTGACCGAAGACATCGTCATCCTTTCCGACGAGATTTACGAAAAGCTCGTTTACGGCGAGGCCAAGCACATCTCGATCGCCTCCCTCAGCGAGGAACTCTACAACCTCACCATCACCGTCAACGGCTTCTCGAAGGCCTACGCGATGACCGGCTGGCGTCTCGGCTACACCGCCGCTCCGAAGCCCCTCGCCGAAGCGATCGAGAAGATTCACAACCACACCGTCTCGAACGCCACCAGCTTCGCCCAGTATGGTGCCGTGGCCGCCCTGACCGGTGACCAGTCCTTCATCGAGGACCTCCGCGGCGAATACGATGTCAGCCGCCAGTTCATGCTCAACCGCCTGCGCGCGATCAACAATATCCGCGTCGTCGAGCCCCAGGGTGCCTTCTACTTCTTCGTCTACACCGGCGCGCTCGGTCTGAAGTCGATGAACCTCTGCGACAAGCTGCTTTCCCGCTACAAGGTCGCCGCCGTTCCCGGTGTCGCCTTCGGCTACGACGAAGGCATCCGCCTCAGCTACTGCACCACGTTGGACGTGCTCAACGAGGGCCTAACCCGCTTCGAGCAGTTCTGCCGCGAGCATTGATCGCCGGAAATCATTCCGTTTCACTCATAGCCGCCGCTGGATTGTTCCTGCGGCGGTTTTGTTTTTGGTTACCCGTGATTGGCGAATGATTAAAACCAGCGGACCCCAAGTCCGCAGCACTCGATGAGAAGCAAATTTCCAGCAGTCCTGCGATGGCGATGGTGGTGTTTTGAAATCAGTCTCCTGATTCTGCGGTTTGCCCACAAATCGCTTTCGACCCTCGTTCCCTATTCCCCGCCGCACGTCGAATTTCCGGCGGAGCAGTTCAAGCCCTTCGTCAGGGCGGAGGTCCGGGACTCCACCATCCCGGGAGCAGGGCTGGGTCTTTTCGCCGTCGATCCCGTGGAACCCGGTATCGTCATCGGGGAATACGTCGGAGACAACGTCGGCTCATTTTTCAAGGCGCTGCGGATGCCCGACATCAAGTACCTTGCGATGTGGGAGAAGCTCGATGGAGCGATCGATGCGGCGAGTCATCCCGGAATGGCCATGCGCTACGTAAACCATCATCCGGATCAGGAAGCGTCGAATATCCTGTTTCGGGCAGACGGCCGGCGCGTGTTCCTGGAAACTACCGGAAGGGTGGAAGCTGGCGCGGAATTCTTTGCGCACTATGCCGAGGTTTATTGGCGGCTGCTGAGGATCCGGCCTTCGGCGCCGCCTGCTGTTTCGAAAGGTTGAAGGGGAGGCGGCTGGGCCAGCTTTTGTCCACCAGTCTGACGGACGCAGCGCCCCCTAAATGCATGCGATCCTCCTCTCGGAACGAGGTGAGCTTCATTGGGACGGGAATTCAAAGCAGCGTCTCCGCGATTTCCAGCCATTCGTCGGCGAGGTCTTTGCCTTTGGGCGGACTCGGTTTGCGGGCTCGCTGATACCAGTAGGCGGCATTTCCCAGATCGCCTTCCTCGCGATGCAGCCAGGCGTGGATCCAGGCACCGTCGGGATCAGGAAGATTCTGACAAAGGTCGTGTGCATCATCCCAGCGGCCAGCCCGGGCGAACCACAGCGTGCGTGCGGTTTCGGAAAGCCCAAGGGGTGGCTGGGCATCGTTGGCAGCAGATTTGGAAAGTTCGGCGGCATTCATGGGATTTCGACTCGCCACATCTTCGGGAGAGATGTTGATTCGTAGTCATGCTTCAAAAGAATTTTCAATCCATCATCCTCGCGGCAGTTCTCTTCCTGCTCATCGCCGGGCAATGTCTTCAGGCTCAACTTCCCGGCCTCGAAAAGGAACCCTGGACCGGATATTTCGCGGTCTACCAGCAACGAACCTTCCATTTCATGATCGATTCGAAAGGCGAGGGGACCATCGCTCCCTTGCAGAAAACCGGCGCACCGATCACCAAGGTGCTGCATTTGCCGGTGACGGTTTTCATTCAGGAAAAGATGCCGGATGGAAAGGTGGTCGAGCACGAAGGCTTGGCCGTTTCCCTCAAGACCACTGTGGAGCCCACCGAGAAGCTCACCAAGCTGACCTATACGGGAAAGACCAAGGAGGAGGCAACATTTGAAGTGAGTGTTGAGGCCCAGGGAGCCCGGCTCCGCTACGGGGGCCGCATCACCGACAAGGGCAAGCTGACCGCGAATCCGATCCGGCTCTGCGTCCAGGTGAAGTTCCCATCTGCCTACCGGCCGGCGGATCGGGACGAGAAGCAAGTCATCAAGCAGATCAGGGATGACGAGTTGAAAGTCACGCGGAGCGACGGCAAACGCTTCCGTCTGATCGCCGACAAGCCCTTGGCAGAGCCACCCAATGAGGTGGCGGACAAGGACTTGGGGCTCATTAGCGTGGAAATCGGCGCTTGGAGGGGCATGAACTTCGAGTTTTCCGCGACTCCGAACTCTGCGCTGCGCCTGACGACTCCGGAAACCGAAGGGCTGCTGCGGGGCTTCTTCGTTCAGTGGACTCCGGATCCTGCGACCGACCCGAAAGGGGAGTCGAGGTTCCAGATCGAGGTGAAGTGAGCCTGATCGGCTTTCCGAAGTACACTGGCACCACTTTTCGAGCTTGCTCGTACACCAGCGGAGATTCATGCTCATTTTGAGCAGATTTCCGCCTTAAAAACTTCTTAAAATCGCTCGGATCTCGCTGAATTTTTAGAAAACGAGTGCTCAATCCCCGCGAAAATCCGAAAATAAACTCTCGTAAATCGTTAAAAATAAACGGTTAAAAATTTTTATTCGGAAGAGCAAGATTCTCGTTGATCTTTCAGGTGTACTTTGGTGTATTTGGCGGCACTGAAGCGAACGCCACACCGAATTGAGCAATAACAGTCAGCGCTATTGGGGATATTTCTCCTACAAGATGGACCCGAAGTTTCGGGTGTCCGTCCAGCCTGGTTGGCGCCCTGCCAACGGTGAGGTTCTCCGCCTCCTTCTCTCCAAGACCCACGAGATGCCAGTCATCAAGGTCCTCACTCAGGAGGCCTTCGACGCCCGGGTGAAGATCGTGGAAGACAGCAATCTTTCCCCCGCCAAGAAGTCCGAGAAGCTGGCCAGCCTCTACATGCTCTGCCGCGAAGCCTCGGTGAACGACCAGGGCAAGCTTCTGGTCCCCAAGGACCTCAGCGAAAAGGCAGGCATCGCCGCCGAAGACGAAGTCGTCCTCGCGGGCCGCGGTCTTCACTTCGAAGTCTGGAGCAAGGGCAACCACGCCCGCGTGCTCGAAATCGAAACGAATCAGGATGACGAGGACGACCTCGGCATTTTCTAAACCACTCTCCCACACCCCAACGGCTGACATGCTGTTCACCCCACCAACTCTGATGCTTGACGCGGATCACCCCATGGTGACCCCGGTCGCTGCCGCCCAGGCATCAGGGTTGGGAACATTTTCCAATACCATCCACAAGCTGCTCGGGACAGCGCTTGGGGAATTGGTTCACCCGGTGGTCTGCACCGCTCCTGGCTGGTTGTCGGGGCAGGCACCGGAAACTTTCCTGGCTGGGCGGATGACGAATCTCGGGACAGATCGTCAGTCGCCATTCAACAAGGTTGTCCGCGCCGCTTCTGGCTGGTTGTCGGCGCGGGCAACCCGAAATTTTCCTATCAAGCGTGAGCAGAACCTCGGGACAGGCCTG
>JANOBS010000042.1:0-1298 GCA_031411755.1 Luteolibacter sp.
CTTTTCCCCGGAGCTGAGCAGGACATATTCGTTCACCGTCGCATTTCCACGGGTCTCCTCGTCGACCTCGATGATTCCGGAGCTGGCGAAGCGCTGGAGTTCCATCGGAGCGATCTCGATACGACGGGTCTCGTAGTTCGAAACCTCGCGCACGTCGACCTTGTCGTTCAGGTAGTCCTGGCACTCGATGCCCACCGCACGAGCCTTGAGCTGCATGTTGATGTCCTTCGTCACCAGCACCACCGGGGCCGAGTTGTGCTGCATCAGTAGCAGGCAGGCGGCGAGAATGCGGTGATCGACGCGTTCGCGATCCGGGAAGATCCGGTAAAAGCGGTTGAGCTCGTCGGAGTTCTTCGGGCAGCTCGATGGATCGTAAATCACCAGTCGCAAGGTGCCACCGCCTTCGGTGGGCACGCCCTGGGTCACCTTCTCGGTGCAGGAAAAAAGGTCCGTCAACCGGCGGTGCACCCGGCGGGCATTCGCACCGCGTTCGGTTTGCTCGGATTTGAAGCGATCCAGTTCCGAAAGGACGTCGACGAGCACGCAGAGGTGGTTTTCCTTGAACCGCTCGATACAGGCCGGGTCATGGAGAAACACGTTCGTATCGAGAACGTAGTTTTTAACGATCTGTGACGGGGCTTTCAGGCCGAAATCCGAGGGTTTTGCCTTGGAACCTGCTGACTTCCTCCCTGACAGGCCCTCCGCTCGGTTGTTTTCCTGGAAGAGGCGTGCCTGAGACTCGTCGGTACGATGGATCATTTGGTGGGGGTTGGTGTGATGAACACATGGCGGGTAACGTAGAGGAGGTGCCCCGGCCCGCCGCCGGTCACCAACAAGTCGCCTGAATGCGACCTCGTGAGTGCCTTTTTACTCAAGATACCTGAAGTATCGCCACTCACGGGGGGATGACAACCCAGAAATGCTCAGTTCGTCAAAAATTTCACGAGCGCAGCGCGGCGGATTTTCCCCAGATCGCTGCGGGGAATAGCCTCCACGATCATCGCTTCAGACAACCTTCGGAAGCCCGGCGCGCTTGCCGCATAGGCCGCCAAGACCCGCTCCACCAACGCCGTCGGCACCGCCACTTCAAACACAGCAACCAGTCGATGCTCCGTCCGCTCATCCGGGACCGCCACCACGGCGAACGTGCCGGCTTTCAGCTCATCCCCGGAGAGGCTCATCAACTCACGCTCGATGGTTTCGGAATCGACCAGTTCGCCCATGATCTTTACCACCGAATCCATCCGGCCCAACGGTGTGAGTTCCCTCGCTTGAACGAAAACACGGTCCCCCGTCGC
>JANOBS010000043.1:0-9397 GCA_031411755.1 Luteolibacter sp.
CGTAGAGCTTCTTCTTGTCGTGGACCATCTCGGCACGGGTGACTCCGGTGATGGCGTAGTCTTTGCGCAGGTAGATCGCCTGCTCGGGGCAGACTTCCTCGCACATGCCGCAGTAGATGCAGCGGATCATGTCGATGTCGAATTCCAGCGGACGCTTTTCGACCTTCGCCCATTGGTCATCGGCCGGGATCTCGCTCGGCTTGATCTTGATCGCCTTCGGCGGGCAGATGAATTCGCAGAGTTGGCAGGAAACGCAGCGCTCGCGACCTTGTTCGTCAGTCACCAGTGCCGGGGCACCGCGATAGTGTTCGGGAAGATGCTCGTCCCACTTTTGCTCGGGATACTGCATCGTGATGCCGAGACCGGAGGAGGCCATGTCCTCGGCTCCGCGGGTCTTGTTCCGCAGCGAGGCCACGGCGTGCTTCATCGTCAGGAAGAAGCCCTTGATGAGGGCTCCGAAGTAGATCTTCTCGCCTGCGTTGAGCTTCGGGCGCTGGAGTTTGATGACGGCCATGAGAGGAGGGAAATTCTAAATTCTAAGCACTAAATTCGAAACCTGGATCAGTTGAGTTCAAGAAGGCCCGAGTTTCTCTTGGTCGGCACTTCAGAGACCCTCGCAACCCAGACCACCGCGATACAGAGGACGATGAGCAGGACAGCCCCGATGCCGATGACGGCAGCGGAAAGGGTCGGCGCGGCGATAACGAGAGCACCGAGGAAGACATTCACGAGGGCGGCTTCGAAGAATATGACCCAACCGAGTTTCATGAGCTGGTCATAGCGGAACCGCGGCACCGTCCAGCGGACGAGGATGAAGAACAGGATGAAGCCGATGAGCTTCGTCATGAAGACCGCGAGGTGGATCAGTCCGCCGATGCCGACGCCGAAGAGGGTGAAATCGCTGATGCCCTTGTCCAAGCCGAAGCCGAGCGACCAGCCACCGAGGAACAGCGTGATGATCAGGGCCGAACCGACGACCATCGCAGCGTATTCACCCATGAAGAACATGGCGAACTTCATCGAGGAGTATTCGGTGTGGTAGCCACCGACGAGTTCGGTTTCGCACTCCGGAAGGTCGAAGGGCATGCGGTTGGTTTCCGCGAAGATCGAGATCGTGAAAATGACGAACGAGATGAAGGCGGGGATCCAGAACAGGGCGGTCGTCTTGTCCGGAAGGGCGAGGTGGCCGTCGTTCCAGAACGGAAGCAGGAGCCAGCCGTGGTCGGCCTGATGCTGGACGATCTTGCCAAGGTTCAAGTCGCCGAAAAACATGAGCACCGGCACCACGGAGAGACCGAGGCAGATCTCGTAGGAAATCATCTGGGCCGTCGAGCGGACGCCGCCGATAAAGGGGAACTTCGAGTTCGAGGACCAGCCGGCGAGGGTGATGCCGTAAACGGTAAGCGAGGCGATCGAGAAGATGAACAGCGGACCGACATCGAGATCGGCGATGGCGAGGCTGATCTTCTGTCCGGCGATGGTGATGTCCGAGCCGAAAGGGACGACCGCGAGTGTGATCAATGCAGGGACGACCGTGAGTCCCGGAGCCAGCCAGTAGAACGCCTTGCGGACATGGGCGGGCGTGAAGTCCTCTTTGAGGAAAAGCTTCACACCGTCGGCCATTGGCTGGATGAGACCGAAGAACGAGAAATCCTTTTTCGCCCCGAAGAGTGTCAGCGGCACACCGACTCGGTTCGGACCGACTCGGTCCTGGATGATGGCGGAGAAACGTCGCTCGAAGTAAACCGAGATCGGGACGAGTGGCAGGACCACCACGAAGGTCAGGATGATGACCTTGGCTAGGATGATGAGGATATTGAGAAAATCTGGATCCATGGGGAAATCGTTGGAGCTTATCCGTTGATGGTGCCGGCGGCCTTGCGGGCGCGTTCGTTGGTGAGCAGCGGGATTTGATAGCCGGTTTCGAGCAGCGGCTTGCCGAGGTCACCGATTTTCGAAAGGGAAAGACCGTTGAACTCAGGAATTGATTCGGCCATCGCCTTGAAGACGTCCTCGATCGAGTGGACCTCGTTCTTGTCGCCGCTGAGGGCGAGGGTGAGGTCGCGAAGGATTTCCCAATCGTCGTGTGCCTTTGCCGGTGGTTCGACCGCGCGGTTGAGGCGTTGGAGGCGGCCGGAAAGGTTGATCATGGAGCCGCGTTTTTCGGTGAAGCCGGCGCTCGGCAGCACGAGCGCGGCGGCATCGGCGGTGGGGTTCGCCAGGGTGGCTATCTGGATGACATAGGCCTTCGCAAGTTGCTCGGCGGTGAAGCCAGCGTCCGTGATCAAATCTTCGCCGAGGGCGAGCACGGCTTTGATGGCCCCGGAATCAAGGCCGTTGCGGATCGAGATCAGCTTTCCGGCAGGATCCGGGGTGCCGAGGACGAGCGAGGCTCCGGTGGTGTTCGGGTTGCGATCGGCTGCGACCAGCAACGCATCTGCTTCTCCCGTGCGCGGGACGATCGAGACGTTGGCCGTGCCAAGTTCCGCAGCGAGCGCACGAACAAGGAAAAGCTCCTCATTGGTCATTCGACCGGAGGCAACGATGGCGATCTCAGGCGCGCTGAAAGTCTTGAGCTTGGCCGCAGCGGAGGCGATTGCGTCTTTCCAGGAAACCGGCTCGTGGTGGCTGCCTTTCTTCGCGAGAGGCTCGGTCAGGCGGGCGTCGGAATCGAGCGCGTGGAAGGTCAGGCGGTGCGAATCCGGCATCCAGGTCGAGTTCACCTCGTCGTTCTGACGCGGGGTGATGCGGTGGATTTTGCTCTCGCGGGTCCAGACAACGATGTTCGTGCCGGTGCCGCAGTTGACGTCGATCGTCTTGGTCTCCTTGAGAAACCAAACACGCATTTGGAAGCGGAAGTCGTTTGAGGTCAGCGCGCCGACCGGACAGATGTCGACGGTATTCAGCGAGTAGTTCGAATCCAGCAAGCGACCCGGATGCACCGTGAGGGTGGTGTGGGTGCCGCGCTGGGTGAAGCCGAGGACCGGATCGTCGGCGACCTCGTCCATGAAGCGGATGCAGCGGCTGCACATGATGCAGCGCTCGTCGTCGAGGCGGACACGCGGCCCGATTTCGACGTTCTTCGGCTTCTTGATTTTCATGTCGACGAAGCGCGAGGCTCCGCGACCGTGTTCGACGGAAAATTCCTGAAGTCGGCACTCGCCAGCCTGGTCGCAGATCGGGCAGTCCAGCGGGTGGTTGATGAGGAGGAACTCCATCACGCCCTCGCGGCACTTTTCGACCAGTTCGCCGCTGGTGCGGATGCCCATGCCTTCGGCCACCGTATTGGCGCAGGCGATCACTGGGCGGGGGATCCAGCCGATCGGCTCGTAGCCGGCCTCATCGCGCTGCGGCTCCTGTCCGGGGGCCGGACGGGGAGGCATGCCCATCTGGACGAGGCACATGCGGCAGTTTCCGGGTGAGGAAAGCTTCGGGTGGTAACAATAATGGGGAACCTCCACGCTCACCTGCTTGCAGGCCTCGATCATCCGGGTTCCCTTGGGAAACTGGTGCCAGACGCCGTCAATTTGCACGTTCACCAGGCCTTTTTCGGCGGCCAGGTCTTTTGGGAGCTTCAATTCCGCGGTCGCCGAAGGTGTCTCGCTCATGGCTTGGATGGGGTCCGGACAGCGATGCGCGTGCCGTCCGGGAAATTTCGGGCGGACTATGTGCGGGCAGGCATTTCCGGGCAAGCGCACTTTGTGAAAAGTTTCACAAGGAGCCGCCGGGGCACGAAAAAGCCGGGAACCACAAGAGCACCCGGCTTTTTGGGAAATTCAGGCTCGCCGGAAATCAGGCGCGTCCGAGGTAGCTGTTGTCCTCGGTCTTCACGTTGATCTTCTCGCCGACGTTGATGAAAAGCGGAACTTGGACAACCAGTCCGGTTTCCATGACAGCGGGCTTGTAGACGTTGTTGGCGGAATCGCCCTTCACACCGTCCGAGGACTCGACCACGGTCATGACCATGGAGGCTGGGAGGTCGATCGTGGCGACGATGCCGTCGGTGAAGAGCAGCGTGTAAAGGTGGCCCTCGATGAGGTAGTCCTTCACCGGGTCGATGATGTCCTCATAGACGGCGGAATCCTCGAAGGTTTCAGGGTTGAGGAAGTGGTAGCCGCTGCTGTCCTTGTATGAATACTCATTCGGAATTCGCTCAAGAAGAACGCCTTCCAGAGATTCGTTGGAGGTCATTCGGAGGTTGAAGACCTTCTTGGTGGCGACGCTGCGGATCGACATCTGCACGTAGGAAGCCATGCGCGGAGGCGTTTTCAGCTCGTGGCTGAAGACGATGCAGACTTCGTTGTTGTGACGGACGGCGTGTCCCTTGCGGAGGTTGATGACGGGCGTGGAGGCCATAAGCAGGCGGCGGAAATAGGCGGCGCGAGGAGGCGAAGCAAGCCGGAAGTGTTTCCAGGTGGGGAAGTCTCGGGGTGGATTAGCCTTCGTAGTGAAATCTCAATTGGGCGATCAGGATGCTGCCTTCAATGGCCTTGTAGACAAGCCGGTGTTCGGAATCGATCCGGCGCGACCAATAGCCACGGAAGGCATGTTTGAGCGGCTCGGGCTTTCCAATCCCGGAGTGGGGACTTCGGACGACGTCCTTCAGCAGCGCGTTGACCCGCGAAATCATCTTCGGATCGGTGGTCTGCCAAAACGTGTAATCCTCCCAGGCCTGTGGGGAAAACGTGAGGTTCATGCGTCCAGATTGACTTCCCGCACGAGGCCCTGACCGCTTTCAAGCGCCTCAATTCCTTCAAGCAGCCGTTTGGCATTGGCCGGGCTGCGCATTAGGTAAGCGGTTTCCTCCAAGGACTCGTAGTCCTCCAAGGACAGCATCACGACCGACTGGTCCCGGTTCCGGGTGATGATGACGGGGCTGTGATCGGCGCAAACCCGGTCCATCGTCGAGGCAAGGTTCTCGCGTGCGGCGGTGTAGCTGATCGCATTCATGATGGACAGGATGCTGTCCATGGCGGGTGCCGTCAAGTTTCGACGACGGGCCTTTTCGTCGAGGTCTCGCCGTCGACCCTTGTTTTCGCGAACTCCAGATACCCCTCATCCAGTTCGATGCCGGTGAACGACTTCACGCCGAAGCGTTTCGCCGCCACCGCCGAGGTGCCGATGCCGAGAAAGGGATCGAGCAGGCGGGTTTCCGGGCCTTTGCCGTGGAGCTTCAGGCATTGCTCGACGAGGGCGATGGGAAAGGTGGCGGGGTGCGGCCGATCCTTGTCGCGGGAGTTAATGGTGTCGTAGGGGATGAACCAGGTGTTTCCCCGGCAACGGCTGTCCTGGCCGCCGGTGTGGCCCCAGCGGGCGATGTTCGACTTGTCCTGGTAAGGCACCCCGGCGGCGCGGCGGTCGAGCGGGACGTCGCCGGTTTTCGTGAGGTGGAAGATGTATTCGTGGCAGTCGTTGACGAAACGCTGTGAGTTGATCGGCTTGAAATGGCCGACGCTGATCGGCTCTCCGGCGCGGGTTTCGACCGAGATCGACTTGATCCAGTGGAAGGTGTTTTGGAGTATGAACAACGGCGACTCGCCATCGGTTAGAGCCAGCAGGAGTTGATGCGGCATCAGCGGATTTTTCGGAGCCGCGCCGACGTTGAGGAAAAACGAGCCGTCATCCGCCAGCACACGCTTCACCTCGGTCGCCCACTGCTGGCACCAGTCGAGAAAGTCCCCGCGTGAAGAGGTGTCGTCGTAGCTACGATAATTGATGCCGAGGTTGTAGGGCGGCGAGGTGACGACGGCGTCTATGGAGCCAGCCTCAAGGGTCGGCAGGACTTTCAAGCAGTCGCCGTGGAGAAGGTTCATGTGGGGTCGGGTCGTGTTGCCTGATCTTTAACTGCGTCATGGAGCAGGAGGACGAAGCTCAGAAACAACAGGAAGATGGTTTCCAGAAGGGTAAGGGGAATGATCTGGAAGCGTTCGAGGAACAACAAAATCCCTCCCCACGGATCGAAAATGCATCCTTCCCTAACCCACTTAACCGCTTCAACGAAACCCAAGGAAATCCCGAACAAGCCCAGCAGGAACGGCAGCGGAGAATAAACCGCCAATGCCAAACGATGACGGATCCCTAGTCGGCGCCGATGGATGATCGAGGCGTAGTAGAGCCCAGCAATGAATACCGCAATCGATAGCTTGCCTGGCCATCCGATCTCCGAAAGATAAACCCCAATGCTGGAGATGGATGCGATCACGCGTGATGCAGCAGGATCGAGTTCGCAGCGAAGTGGTCGGAGAGGATGTCGGAGACGATGACGAGCGGTGTTCCTGGTCGGACGAGTTCCTGCTCGCGTAGCATTTCCGTGGCGCGCTGGATCGTTTCCTCGATGGTGGCGGCGAAGGGCAGCTTGAAGGCCTGCACGCCACGGGTGAGTCCGAGCTGGCGGCAAACGCGCTCACTCGGGGTGAAGGCATAGAAGCCTGCGGTCTTCGGGCGTAGCATCGCGGTTTGGTTCGCCAGCACTCCGCGACGCGTGAGCACCACCAAACGCGCATCCGGCAGGGAGTCTGCGAGCGTGACGGCGGCTTTAGCTGTCTTCTGGCGCTCGTCTCGGAGGAGCACTTGTTGCCCAAAGCCAAGCCCACCCGAACGCTCGATGCGCATGGCAATGCGGACGATGGCCTCGACACAGCGGTCTGGATAACGACCGACCGACGTTTCTCCGGAAAGCATCAAACTGTCCGCTTCTTCATAGGCGGCGTTCATCACGTCGGTCACCTCGGCGCGGGTCGGCGTCGGGTTGACGATCATCGACTCCAGAAGCTGGGTCGCCACGATCACCCGCTTTCCAAGCTCATGGCAGCGTCGGACGATGCGGCGTTGAAGGATCGGCAGTTCTTCAAACTCGACCTCGATCCCGAGATCGCCGCGCGCGACCATGATCACGTCGGCGGCGAGGATGATGGCGTCAATATTGCGGATGGCCTCCTGGTCCTCGACCTTGGCGACGACCTGGGCATGGCCCTCCAGCGCCTCGATCGCATCGCGAAGCTCGCGGACATGGGCACCGTCGCGGACGAAGGAACCTGCGACGTAGTCGGCCTTGCACTCGATCGCCAGGGCGAGGTCGATGCGGTCCTTTTCCGTCAGCGCCGGGAGATTCAGGCGGGTGCCTGGGAGATTGATGTGGCGGCGCGAGCCTAGTTTTCCAGGAGTCTTCACTTCGCAGATGATGCGGTCATCCATCTTCCGCGTAATCAGCATCAACATCGTGCCGTTGTCGACGACGAGCGTGTTGCCCTCGCTGACATCGGCCATCAGTCCGTCGTAGTTGACCGTGGTGGAGTAGGGGATGCCAGGTTCGGCGGTGCTTTTCCGGAATTCCACGGAATCGCCTTCTTTGAGATCAATCGGTTCCGGGAGATCGCCGGTGCGGATCGAGGGGCCGGTCAGGTCGAAGAGGACCGGGATGTGAAGCCCCTTCTGATCGGACTGGCGGCGAACGCGGGCAGCCATTTCGCGGGCCCATTCGTGCTTGGCATGGCTCATGTTGAGCCGGAACACGTTGGCTCCGAGATCGATCAGGCGACCGATGGTTTCCTCGGCCTCAGTGGCCGGGCCGAGCGTGCAGATGAGCTTGGTTTTGCGGGACATTGCGTGGATGCCCAGCAGTTTGTCTGCCGAATCCCGGTCCGTCGAGGGCGGATGCCACGGCAAATTCTGACCTGATTCAGAACGAATACACTCCGCTGAGGGAAAGGACGAAGGCGGAATCGAAGGAGAGGGAGGCCTGGGAGCCGTTGGCGCCGAGGTCGTAGCTCTGGAGATACTGGTAGCGGCCGCTGCCGAGGAGGGACCAGTCGTCGTTGATCTTGTAGGTGGCTCCGAGGCCGAGGTAGACGCCGGGGAGGAGGTCGGTGCTGGAGTCGCTGCCGTTGCTGGTCTGGGTGCCGAGACCTGTCACGGTGGTGGCGGAGTGGAAGTGGTAGGAGCCACTGGCAACTCCGAGGCTGACGCCGGCTTCGAGGAGGAGATCGAGCTTTTCGGTGAGGGGGATGTCGAGGTAGCTGCCGAGGTTGAGGAGGGTGAGGTCGACATCGAGCTCGCGGCTGCCGGTGACGAGGCCTGTGCCACCGACGAGGGTGTTGCGGGTGGGGTTGTCGGATAGGAGGGGACCGGGGCCGTTGGGGTTGCCAACGAAGGGAGCCTGGGGAGCGGGGGTGCCGCCGAGGTCGTAGCTGTCGGTGGTGGTGGTGAGGCCGGTGGTGAGAGGGTTGAAGTTGCTGACGTTGATGCGGGAATACTGGAGTCCGGCGCGGAAGCCCCAGGTGGCCTGACGGTTGCCAAGTCCGTGGAAACCGGCGGCTCCCATGTCGTAGTAGGCGAAAATTTCAGCGCCGGGCTTGGCTCCTTCGTCCTCTTCGGTTTGGGCGTTGGCGAGGCTGTTGGTGATGGAGTAGTCGATGGTGCCGGTGCCAGCGGGGCGGTACTGGGCGTTGGAGTCGTAGGACCAGTTCCAGGTGAGGCCTCCGAGGTTTCCGGAGGAGTCGAGGTGGACGTAGCCGTTGTCGTAGTCGCGCTCGATGCCGTTGCCGAGGGGCTGGATGGCGTTGGGGCTGCGGAAAGTGCCGAGGCCGGTGAACTCGGTTTTCAAGCCTAACAGCTGGGCGTATCCGGCTCCGACCCGCCAGGGGGAATCGGTGTCGGGCGCGGTGGCGATGTCGGCAAGCCGGGGCTCGCCGGCCAGTGCGGTGGCGGCGGTGAGGATGAGCAGCGGCAGCGGGATCGACAGTGGGAAGAGGCGGGCATTCATGGCGATGAAAGGGATGGAGGTTTCAGGGATGAAGCGGCGATCTCAGTGAGCCGGCACGACTGGGATTTCGTTCACGAGGTAGTAGCGGCTCGGGACGCTCGACGAAGGCGAGACGGTGAACGGGGCACCGCTGTCGATCCACTGCATGCGGTTGTTGGCGGCCTGGATCGGCACCGGACTGTCGAACCAATGATTGAGATCGTCGCTGTAGCGGACGCGATACCAACGACCGGGCACGGAGTCGAACTCGAGCATGAAGTTGCCATTGGTCAGCCTGACGAGTCGGGGCTGGACTCCGGCACCGGCGGGGCCGGAGATGGCGGAGGTGGCGAGGGTCTCGACGCTGAGGACCGGCGCGAAGGGGCTCGGGAAGGTGCGGGTGCTGGTGTAGAACGACAGCTTCACCGGGATGACTCCATCTACGGCGACCGGGAACGGATAGTCGACATAAACGTCGGGTGAACCCAGCGCGCTGCTTGCATTGTAGAGACGAAGGCTCGGATAAGCGGCGAGGTAGGAGGTGAAGTTGACGTGGAGGCGGAAGCCGTTGATCGGAAGCGGCGTGGTGTTGGTGACGTTGACGGTGAGTTCGAAGAGGCCGTTGAGGCGGTTGAGCGTGCCAGTGGTGCCGAGCTG
>JANOBS010000044.1:0-1206 GCA_031411755.1 Luteolibacter sp.
CGAAGAGAAAGATTCCCACAAAAGCTCCATGGCTTCCACCCGCTCAGTGGATGACATTTGGGAGATGACTTCTTTTGCCAACATGGCGTTAGGCTAATCCGTGGCTCGTCTACGATCAAGCACGCTGTTTCCGCCATTCACCGCCCATCTGAAAAGGGACTCAAGAGGATCAAAAGACGAGCCTTCGACAAAGTTGGATCCGAGTTCCCATCAACGAATTGAGATTTTTCGGAGCGATCATGAAGAAATCCGCAGTCCAGGATTTTTCACCCAAGACTGCGGATCCCATCTGACAGAACGTCGAATCAATGGATGCCGCCGCTGATGAAAAACGTTTCCCCGGTGACCCACGACGAATCGGATGAAGCAAGAAACACGGCGGCTGAAGCGATGTCCTGTGGCTGCACAATCCTACCAAGTGGAGTCGTATTACTTGCGGAACTCTGCATCTTCTCCGGCGATGCTCGCATCGCACTATCCGATTGATGATTTGAAAATTGAAGATCCGCGTGCCCTGCCCCCACACTCGACCTCATGAACGAACCGACCGAACGGCCGGCAGGGACAAGGGAACTTTCATTGTGCCCCTGCAAAAGCCGCGAAACCTATGCTGTCTGCTGCCAGCCTTTCCATCTCGGCCGCGCGAAACCGGAGACTGCCGAGCAACTGATGCGCTCCCGCTTCAGCGCGTTCTTCTTCCGTCTCGTCGACTACCTCGTCGCCACCACTCACCCCGACACCCGGGAACCCGAGTTGAAAGCCCACCTCGAAGCAACCATCCACGACGCAAACTGGCGCTTCCTCACCATCGTCGGAGCCTCCAAGGGCGGTCCTGACGACAAGACCGGAAAGGTCGAGTTTGTCGCCGAATACTTCGAGGCTGGCCAACCCCACGAACTGCACGAACGCTCCCGCTTCAAGCGCTACAAGGGCGTCTGGAAATACCTCGACGGCAAAGGATGAAGCACCTGTGGCAGCGACCTGCTCGATTCGAGGTGGTTGACGCAAAAATGCCCGACCGTTTCCGGTCGGGCGTTTTTGAAATCAGGCTTGTGGAAGGAATCAGAGACCCTTCTTAACCACGTCGTCGAGGAGCTCGATCACGCGGTTGGAGTAGCCCCACTCGTTGTCATACCAGGACACGAGCTTGAAGAAGGTCGAGTTCAGTTCGATGGACGAACCGGCGTCGAAGATCGAGGAGTGGGC
>JANOBS010000045.1:0-1979 GCA_031411755.1 Luteolibacter sp.
CACGCGACCCGAGGTCTCCACCTGATCGAGCACAAAGGGAGCGGCCAGATCATAAAGCGCGGTAAGATCCCCGATCATCGCCCAGGCCCCGGATTGATCCGCCGTCCAGCCGAGCCAGGTGCTGGCTTGACCGTCGATGCCGTTGGCGCCGCGATTCGCACGGACCATCGTCACCGGACGATCCCACTGCGCGAACGAGTTCCACTCTCTAACAGGCAGGCTGTTTCCAAGATAAACCGAGGAGCCGAACGAGGCGTAAAGCGAGAGCGTGCGGACCATCGCCGGCTCGCTGTCCGGATAGGCTTCGAGGAGTTCGTCGATGAGCCCGTTCTTGCGTCCGGTGAACTCGAAGTGATCGAGCACATCGCCCACCGGTTCGACTTCTCCAATCGCCTTGAGCACGCGCTCGACCTCGCCGTGGATGACGTCCGAATGCCGAGCCAGACCTGAAAAACCGCTGCGGGTGATCGACCAGACTTCCACTCCCGGCATCTCCTCAAGATCCCGCCAGAAGCGCCCGGTCGGCACGTCGCCGAGGCGGAGGATTTTCCCGGGAGGGTTCTCTTTCAGAAGCCGATCCGCATCCGGCAGTGCGAAACCCTGCAAGGCCTCACGCAGGCCACTGGTGCCTTCGATGACGATCGGCACGCCGAGACTTTGGCAAAAATGGAACACCTCCTCGTGATCGAGCGGCTCCAGCCCGCCGACGATGACGACCAGCCCGCGATAGATGTCGGTCTTCAACCAGCGCGCCAGACTAGCGACGTTAGGACGCTCGGTGACCGGCTCGAATTCAGCCGCCGCCTCGAAGGTGACATCGGAGAGCTCGAACTCCTCCTCCAGCTCGACATTGAGATGCAGCGGACCCTTTCCGGTCCAGGCCGCGAGATCAGACGTCGCGTGCGGGCCAAACATCCCCGGCTGCTCGATCGCCTGCGGAGCCCCGGTTCCCCGGAATCGCGCGGGACGGTCCGCGGTGATCGCGATGAGAGGTCGCGCCTGGTAATGCGCCTCGATCATCGCCGGCAACAGCTCGGCGGCGGCGGTGCCACTGGTGGTGACCACCGCACAGGGCGACAACGTGGAAAGCGTTCGCCCGAGAGCAAAGAAAGCCGCACTGCGTTCCTCGAAGTGCCGCCAGACCTTCACGTGACCTTGGGCTTCCGCACGGGCCAAGGCCTCCAGCAAGGCCGCATTCCGAGCTCCGGCACAGACCACGAACTCCCCCACGCCCGCCTTCAGGCAAGCTCTCACCGTTTCAACCGAGATCGTCCATGTGTCCACGAAGCGGTTCTATCGGGAGCATTTCAAGCTGGCAAGGATGTGGGACCGGGCAGGACCCCGAGCCACTTCATCAAATGGCTGCCTCGAACGCTGCGACCGCCCTTCCGGCACTGTAGCAGATCTGAAATCCCCCCATCTTATCCACGAGCAATCGCCTCCGGAGTGAGCACCGCGACATGGGGCAGATTCCGGTAACGTCCCATGTAATCGAGCCCATAACCGACGACAAACTCATCGCCGATCTGAAAGCCCTCGTAGTCGGCCTGGACTTCTTCGACCCGTGGGCGGTCCTTGGCGAGCAAGACGCAGGTGTGGACCACTTCCGCGCCTTCCTCGCGAAGACGCTCGGCCACGGCGTGCAAGGTGCGGCCGGTATCGAGGATGTCGTCGATCAAGAGAACGTGGCGGCCCCTCACTTCAGGAAACGAACGGTCGAGGAAATCGACCTTTCCAGAGCTTTCCGTGCCACCGTGGTAGCTGGACACATTCAGGCACTCGATCTCCAGCGGCCGGGGCACGCGACGCAACAGGTCCGCCGCGAACACGAGAGCGCCCTTGAGAAGGATGACAGCGATCAGCGTTCCCTCGGGAAACTCTCGCTCGATCTGGGCAGCCATGACGTCGAGTCGTTTCTCGATGACCTTTTCGTCGATCAGCACGCGGGCGATGTCCTGCTTCATGCGGACAGTTCAAAG
>JANOBS010000046.1:0-8233 GCA_031411755.1 Luteolibacter sp.
CTCGTAGCGGAAGGCCTTTTCGTCGTAGGAGACCTTCTCCATGTCGGAGGAGGCGGAGAGTTCCGGGGAAAGACGGCGTTCGAGAGGGGCGCTGGTGGCTTGGAGATCGGCGAGCAGGCCGGGGCTGATGGTGAGGAGATCGCAGCCGGCCAGGGAGAGGATTTCCCCGGTGTTTCGGAAGGACGCGCCCATGACCTCGGTCTTGTAACCGAACTTCTTGTAGTAGGTGTAGATCTGCTTCACCGAGATCACGCCGGGATCCTCGTCGCCTTCGTAAGTCTTGCCGGTCGAGGCCTTATACCAATCAAGGATGCGGCCAACGAAGGGCGAGATGAGCTGAACACCAGCCTCGGCGCAGGCGACGGCCTGGGCGAAGGAAAACAGCAGCGTGAGATTGCAGTGGATGCCTTCCTTTTCGAGGACCTCGGCGGCCTTGATGCCTTCCCAGGTGGAGGCGATCTTGATCAGGACGCGGTCACGGGAAATGCCTTCCTTCTCATAGGCGGCGATCAGCTCTCGGGCCTTCACGAGGGTGCCTGCGGTGTCGAAGGAAAGGCGGGCGTCGACCTCGGTGGACACGCGACCGGGGACGATCTTGAGAATTTCCAGACCGAAGAGGATGAGGATGCGATCGAGCACGGCTTCGGTCAGGGCCGCGCCGGTGAGCGGGCCGCCCTTGAGCTCGCTGATCGCGCGCTCGACGAGGTGCTTGTATTCCGGTTTGGCGGCAGCCTGGAGGATCAGCGACGGGTTCGTCGTGGCGTCGCGTGGCTGGTAGGCCTTCATCGATTCGAAATCGCCGGTGTCGGCAACGACGACGGTGAATTCCTTCAGTTGGTCGAGTTGGGTAGCGCTCATGGGCGGGGCCGAGGTAGGACGAAACGTCCCGGGTGGCGAGGCAAAAAACGCCTGTAACCCATTCGTTGTGCTCATCAGCAGGATCGTTTCCGCAAATTCCCGGGAGTTTCTGAAAGAAAACCCTCTTCATGCTCCGAGGGGTGGACAAACTGGATGCAGCGTCCTAATTTCCGTGAATGGAACCCAAGTTTTCCCGAAATCGTCGCCAAGGCTTCACCTTGGTTGAACTGCTGGTCGTGATCACCATGATCGCGGTGCTCGCACTTCTCTCCTTCGCTGGAGCCTCGATGTTCATCGATCGTGGCAGGAAAGTCCAGGCACTCGCCCAGTACCGCGATGTGTCGGTGGGACTTCAGGCCTACATGACGGAAAACCAGCGCCCTCCTCTTCCTCAGGCAAACCGTGACAGCGGTGAGGATGTCGTCTTCGGGGATCAAGGAGGTGAACTGACTAATGATTTCATCGTCGCCGCCCTCTATGGCGACGTCAGCACCCTTCAGGGCTTCGACAACAAATACACCCAGGAAGAGCTCAATCCGAAGAAGGAATCCTACCTCATCCTGCCAATGACGCCGGACAAGAAGAACGGCATGGGACCGGATGTCGTGCTCTATGATCCATGGGGTCGCCCGGTGATGATCGCGATCAATACCCCGCCGTTTCAACAGGACAAGGCTGATGGGGTCAAAGACCGCCTGCTCTGGACCAAAGGCATCGGCGAATACACCGACACCAAGCCGCGCGAGCAGGATTTCGTGTTCTGGTCGTTCGGCAAGGACGGCAAGAAGGGCAAGGGCGGGAAGTCGAAAACCGATCCAGTCGCGTACGCGAACTCGGACGACGTCGTTTCGTGGCAATAACGTCACGCGCGGGCTTGCCCGGCACGGGTCTAACGAAGTAGCACTGGCCCATGCAGAACATTCGAGCGGGAGTTGCCGGAGCTGGAGCGATGGGGCGGAATCACGCCCGTGTCTACTCGCAGCTCCCGGAAGTGGATCTGACGGTCATTTATGACGCCGATGCCGCCCGCGCCGAGGCCGTGGCCGCCGAGTTCGGGGCCACCCCGGTTTCCAGCCTGGAGGAGCTCGCCGCGCTCTGCGACGTCGCCAGCGTGGCCGTGCCGACCGTGGCCCATCGCGAGGTCGGCTGCCGTCTGATGGACCTCGGCGTCCACATCCTGATGGAAAAGCCGATTGCCCCGACCGTCGAGGATGCCCGCGTGTTGGTGGAAACCGCAGCCCGCACCGGCAAGGTCCTCCAGATCGGACACATCGAGCGCTTCAATCCCGTGCTGCGCGAGCTTGAGAAAAAGCTCACCCACCCGCGCTTCATCGAGGCCCACCGACTCTCTCCCTTTCCTAACCGCAGCATCGACATCGGCGTCGTGCTGGACCTGATGATCCATGACCTGGAAATCATCCTGCACCTCGTTCGCTCGCCGATCGTCAGCATCGACGCTGTCGGCGTGGCGGTCCTGACGCCGAACGAGGACATCGCCAACGCGCGACTGCGTTTCGAAAACGGCTGCGTGGCCAACGTCACCGCCAGCCGGATCAGCCCGGACAAGATGCGGAAGCTCCGTGTGTTTCAGGAAGACTGCTACCTCTCGCTCGATTACCAGGAGCAGTCCGGCCAGATGCACTGGCGCGAGGGCATGGAAATCAAGCGCGGCGTGGTCGAGGTCGAACCCGGCGAACCGCTCAAGCTCGAGCTCGATGCCTTCGTCCGCAGCGCCGCTGCTGGCGCCGCCCCGAAAGTCAGCGGCCAGCAAGGCACCGACGCCCTCAGCGTGGCGATCGAGATCACCAGGATCATCCGCGAGGGGTTTAATTGAGGGGCATGCAGGCGGCTGGAAGACTGTCTTGGCAACTGCCGTGATTCATTCCAATTTCCAGTCGTGTCCTTAGATGAAATCAAAGAGAAGAGCGCCGCACTTCGCCCCGAAGAGCAGCGCGAGCTAGTTGCTTTTCTGGCGGTGATCCGCATGAAACAGAGCGGCGAGTGGGATGAGGCCACTGCGAGTTCAGAAGCTCCGGTTCGTGAAGGATGGGTTTCGCTTGAGGAAGCAAAACGGCAACTCAATGGAAGACCCTGAGTTTGCCTATTCCTCATCAAATTTGGCTTCGGTAGCCCTGACCCCCGACCCCTGACCAACCGGCCCCTGTCTTCACCGCATCCGGTAATAACCATCTGGATTGTAGAGGAAGTAGCAGTCCTTCGGATTGAGGCGTGGGAGCCAGGCGTGGGGCTGGCCTTCGGCATCCACTTCTTCCTTCAGTGCGGTCTGGACGGCGGTGCGGGTGATCTTGCTGTCGGGGTCCTTCACGAAGGAGGTTTCCTCAACGCCGCTGATGATGTGGTTCACCCACTTCAACTCCAGGGCCTTGTCGCCGAACTCGGTCCAGTCGCCGCTGCTGCTGCGGGCATACATTTTCTTGATGAGTTCGTCGGTGGTGATGCCCATCTTTTTCGCGATCGGACCGGCGAGACGTTCCCACCAGCGGTTGCTTTCCTCATAGAACTCCTTTTGCTGGGTGAGGTTCAGCTTGCTGCCGCTGGTGCTGTTGCTGATCTGGTGATGGAGGATGACCGCATTCGGATAGCAGTAGGACTCCTCGGCGAGGGTGGTGATGCAGGCGGCCATTGAGGCGGCGAAGGATTTCACCACGACATGGACCGGTGCCTTGCTGGACTCCATCGACTTGAGGATGCGGTAGCCGGCCATGACCGAGCCGCCGGGGCATTCATCGATGACGATGAAAATCGGCAGCTTGGAGTCCTTGTTGTTCCAGAAGTCGATGCGGTCGGTGATGAAGTCGGCAGTGTCGCCACTGATGATCCCATTGAGCGGAATGCGGCGGTCGGAGACGACGACCACGCCGTCATCGCGGAGTGGCTTCGAAAGGTATTCCGGCTTCGAGTCAGCATATTGGGAACGCTTGTCGCTGGTCTCGATCCGGGAGATGTCGTTCTGAAGCTTGGTGATCTCGAGTGCGGACTGGCTCTGCACGGCCTTGAGGTCGTTTGCCAACTTTTCGGCCTGGATGCGTGCGAACTCCGACTCCTTGATGAGACGGTCCTTCTCTTTCGCAAACTTGATGTCGGCCTCGCGGTCGGCCTGAGTGCGCCTGACATCCTCCATTGCGTTCTTTTCGCCAATCAGCTCGCGCTCCATCCTGAGGCGGGTGATTTCGGCACGCATGGCATTGGTCTCCTTCTTCAGTCGTTCCGCTTCCAGGAGGTTCTCCATGGTGAGCGCTTCCTGCTGCTTGCGGAAGGCTTCGATGGCTGGATCCCGTGGAGTTTCTGTGGGCCTTTCCGTGGTCGAACGGGCAGGGGATTCGCTGGATTTAACGACTTCCTGGGCCGTGGTGAGCCCACTGAGGGCAAGCGAGAGAACGAGGCTGGGAACGAACTGAGGTTTCATATGGGAACGGCGATCAGCGATCCCAAACGGTCGATTTGTTCCGCGACTTTCATTCCGTCCGCGCGCGCCGGGCCTTTGCCCGCAGGCCGATGAGCAGGAGAATGCCGACCAGCCCGAGAAATGCGCAGGCCACGATTCCCATCGCCTTGAAAAGACGGGAGCTGCCTGCATCGACTTGAGTCTTGGTGATTGTGGCTGGTGGGGTGATTCCCGGCAGACGCTCGAAGGTGATCCTGCCCGCCGAAACCTTCACCGACGTCAGCTTTTTCATCAGCGGGCCGAGCTCCGGATCGGCGAGGTAGCGCTCGGTGATGCGATAGGGCGACATCTGCTGGCGGAAAGGTTCGACGACCGTTTTCCCCGGCACTTCGATCTTGTCGATGCGCAGGACGATTTCCCCCTGCCCGAGCTCCGGACGCGTCACGAGGCTGCCGTTGAGGAAACGACCGTCGGATGTCACCCAGCCCGGCTCTCCATCCTTGGCCTTGCGCGGCTTTCCGTTCATCGGAAAGGAAATGTCCGCCACCAGAGAGCCATCTTCGCGCAACTCGCGGACTCGGAAGGTCTTCTTCAATTCCGAAAGCGGGGCGTAGACCGCGATCGCCAGGTTCAGCTCATCGACGGACAGCTCCAGCCGGCTTTCCTCTTCTTTCCCGAGGGAAACGCGGAAGGCTTCGAGCCGTTCGGCCAGCGAATTGACCGCGTGTTCCTGGCCCTCGATGCTGCTGACCTCGACCGGCTTCGCCGCCGAGTCGGTGAATTTCTCGATCTCATCGAACTGCCGGAACAGCGCCCACATCGAGAAACCGATCAGGAAGACCATCACGCACAGGGCGATGATCAGGATCGTGCAACCGGCCAGCGGCGAGCGGGCGGTGGCTTGAGGCGTCTCAGGCGAATCGGGCATGCGGGAGTCAGAAGTGGAAAGTGGAGAGTGAAAAGTGCGAAGTGAAGGTCTCTTCCATCCCGTGCATCCGACACTTTCCACTTTCCACTCCTCACTTTCCACTCTCCTCTTCCCTCCATGAAGGTGCTCGTCGGTCTTTCCGGCGGAGTGGACAGCTCCGTGGCCGCCGCCCTGCTCGTGGAGCAGGGGCACGAGGTCGTGGGCGGTTACATGAAAAACTGGATCAACGCCGAGGGGATTCCCGGCGATTGTCCCTGGGAGCAGGACATCGAGGATGCGCGCGCGGTGGCGAGGACGCTGGGGATCGAGTTCCGGGTGATCGATCTGATCGATGCCTACCGTGACCGCATCGTAGACTATCTGGTCGAGGGCTATCGCAATGGCATCACGCCGAATCCGGACGTGTGGTGCAATCGTGAGATGAAATTCGGGGTCTTCCTCGACTACGCGCTTTCCCAGGGCTTCGAGCATGTCGCGACCGGCCACTATGCACGTCGTAGAACGCTCTCCGATGGCAGCGCCGCCATCCTGCGTGGTGCGGATCCCAACAAGGATCAGAGCTACTTCCTTTCGCTGATGACGCAGTTCCAGGCAGCGCATGCGCTCTTTCCCGCCGGGGAAATGCTCAAGCCGCAAGTGCGAGAGGTGGCGGATCGCTTCAATCTCCCGACCGCGGGGAAGAAGGACAGCCAGGGCATCTGTTTCCTCGGGCAGGTGAAGATGACTGATTTCCTCGGCCACTACATTCCGGAAAATCCCGGAGACATCGTGGATCCCACGGGCAAGGTCATGGGGCACCATCGCGGGCTTCATCTTTACACACTCGGTCAGCGGAAAGGACATGGCGTGGCTTCGCCGCGTGAAGGCATGGCCTATGTGGTCGTTGGGAGGAATGTGGAGAAGAACCAGCTGATCGTTGGTTGGGACGATGCGTCGAGCGAAGGGCTCTATGCGGGTGATTGTGTGATCGGCAGCGTCAGTCTTTTGAATGAAACTTTCGATGGCCCAACACGCTGCGAAGCCCAACCGCGCTATCGTTGCAAGGCGGAGCCGGTCGAGGTGACACCGCGTGATGACGGAAAGCTCGATGTCCGTTTCCTCAAGCCCCAGCGCGCCCTTTCACCGGGACAGATCTGCGCGTTTTACGACGGCGGAAGGTTGTTAGGTGGCGGGGTGTTTGAGACGGTTTGTTAGACCGATCACAACGCTCCAAAGCGTCGATGCCGTCTCGTGTATTCCGCCACGGCTTCGAAGAGATCGCCCTGCCGGAACTCGGGCCAGAATTTCTTCACGATGACGATCTCCGAATAGCTGATCTGCCACAGCAGGAAATTCGAGACGCGAAGTTCGCCGGAGGTTCTAACAAGAAGATCTGGATCGGGAATGCCGGCGGTGCTGAGTCGGGAGGCAAAGAGCGTGCAGTCAATGTCTTCCGGCTTTATCGTTCCGGCCGCGGCATCGGTGGCGAGGGAACGGGCCGCGGCGACGATTTCCTCTCTCGCACCGTAGGAGAGCGCGAGCACGAGGGTGAGCGATTTGTTGTCCGCTGTTTTTGCCATCAGGTTGTCGAGGCGCTTGCGGGTCGAGGCGGGGAGCCGGTCGATCTGGCCAATCGCCTGCAGCCTCACGTCCTGTCGCATCATGTCCTTTCCTCGTTCATCGAGGAAGCGGTCGAGCAGGGCCATCAAAGCCTTCACTTCGGCCTCCGGGCGGTTCCAGTTTTCCGAGGAAAAGGCGAACAGGGTTAGAAACTCGACGCCGAGTTCCTTGCAGGCATCCACCACCTCACGCACCGATTCGGCTCCGGCGCGATGGCCTTCACGACGAGGCAGACCGCGGTCCTTGGCCCAGCGGCCGTTGCCATCCATGATGATGGCGATGTGACGGGGGATGTCGGAGTTCGGTGCCATGGATGAAACGAGGCTGCACGCTCAGGTGCCCGCGTGGATGAGAGGATCGTGAAATTTTCGTGAGTTCAGACAACGAGCGTCTGAACACGATCAGGACCGACGCCGACAAAGCTGACCGGCGCGTCGCAAAGTTCGCTGAGACGCTTGAGGTAGGCTTTCGCCTGCTCCGGCAGTTCGTTGAAGGACTTGCAGCCGGTGGTGTCGGTCTTCCAGCCGGTGAGGGTTTCGTAGATCGGTTTCGCCTTTTCCCAAGCCGAGCGATCGGCGGGCGGGAGTTCGTGGCGAACCCCATCAACGTCGTAGGCGACGCAGATCTGCATCGTGTCGTAGGCGTCGAGCCCATCAAGGTTCGTCACGGCGAGGTCCGTCACGCCATTGACCATGCACGCGAAGCGCAGCAGGACGGTGTCGAGCCAGCCGCAGCCGCGCGGGCGACCGGTGGTGGCCCCGAACTCGCGGCCGAGGCCGTGGAGGTATTCGGAAAGGCCTTCGTCATCGGTGGGGAAGGGGCCTGAGCCCACGCGGGTGGTGTAGGCCTTGCACACTCCGATCACGCGCTGCACCGCGGTCGGCGGCATGCCGGAACCGGTACAGGAGCCACCGGCGGTGGTATTGGAGGAAGTGACAAAGGGATAGGTGCCGAAGTCGATGTCGAGCAGCGTTCCCTGTGCGCCTTCAAACAGGAGCGTCTTGCCCGTCTTCCACGCCTTGTGGAGGATCGGGATGGTGTTCGTGACGTGTGGACGAAGTCGCTCGAAGGCGGTGTAAACCTCCTCGATCACCTGCGCGGCCTCGAAGGTCGGCAGGTCGTGCTTCGCGAGCACTTCATTGGCATCGACGAGACGGCGCGTGATCTGGGCGCTGGTGAATTCCTTGTCGAACAAATCCGCCATGCGCAGGCCGCAGCGGTTCACCTTGTCGGCATAGGTCGGGCCGATGCCACGCTTGGTGGTGCCGATTTTCTGATCGCCGAGTGCCGCCTCACGGGCGACATCGAGTTCCTTGTGGAAGGGGAGCACCACGTGGGCACGATCGGAAATGAACAGCTTGTCT
The DNA here is from genome assembly GCA_031411755.1 of Luteolibacter sp. GTDB lineage: Bacteria > Verrucomicrobiota > Verrucomicrobiia > Verrucomicrobiales > Akkermansiaceae > Luteolibacter. Next base: position 8,156 of record JANOBS010000046.1, read on the forward strand.
GACGGGATCGAAACTCCCTGCGCTTCGACCTTCTGGATCTCTGCGACGAGGCCGACCGGATCGACGACGACGCCGTTG
>JANOBS010000047.1:0-9676 GCA_031411755.1 Luteolibacter sp.
CGGGGATGGAGAGATCGGCGGTGAATTTCAACTGACCGCTGACGCCGCGGGTGGTGGCAAGGCCTGCGGGGGTTCCGGACTGATTGAGGGTCGCGCCACCGGTGGTGCCCGCCATCCGGATCACGCGGTCGGTGGTTTCACCGGGGCCGTTGTAGATCAGGGTGGCGGTGTTGCCGGAAGAGCCGATGGAAATCGTGCCGTCGGCCACGGTGGTGGGAGCTCCGAGATTGCTGGTGGCCGTGCCGCCGCTGATGCTGTTGAAGGAGGAGAGTTGCAATACACCGGCAGAGATGGTGACGGGGCCGGTAAAGCTGTTGGCTCCGCTGAGGACCAATGGTCCGTTGGCGGTTCCCAGTTTGATCAGGCCGCCCGGACCGGTGATTGCGCCGCCGAGGGTCATGTTGCCGGTGGTGGCGAGGTCGAAGGTGTTGGTGGCTCCGAAGGTGATGGGTCCGTTGAGGTTGGCGGAGAAGCTGTTGCCATTGGTGACGGTTCCGCCGTTGAGAACGAAGGTATTGGTGAGGTTGTTGTTGCCATTGAGGGCGAGGGTGCAACCGGATGCGAGGGTGAGGGTGCCAGTTCCTAACAGGGTATTGGCGGTGCCGCCCAGGGTGACAGTGCCGGTGCTGATGGTGGTGCCGCCGCTGTGGCTGTTGGTGCCGGTGAGCGTCATGTTTCCAGAGCACGATTTGGTCAGGCTTCCCGTGCCGGAAATGTTGCTGGAGAGGGCGACGGTGCCGTTGCCGGAGCCGCCGAAGGTGAGGTTGGCGTTCAGGACCAGCGGCGCGCTGAAGGTAATCGCACTGGCGCTGTTCTGGTTGATCTGCGGCAGCGTCGGACCATTGGCACTGAAGGCGAGGCTGTTGCCTGAAATAGTCGCGGTGGCGGCGAGGTTGAGTTGGTTGAGGAGGAAGTTGTTGTTCAAATCATGGGCGGGAGTGTAGGTGCCGGCCTGATTGAAATTGAGGGTGTATTTGGCGTTTCCTGAGGCGTTGGGGGCGAGGACCAGGCCGCTGTTGTTGGTCCAGTTTGCAGGGACGCTCCAGTTTCCTGATGAGGCGCTGTTCCAGGTGAAGGTGGTGGCCTCCGGCGCGACGGTGAGGGTGACGGTGTAGGCCTTGGTGCTGAGGTCCTGGGCGGTGACGGTGTAGGTCTGCGGCGTGGAAAAATTCTGAGTGCTGCCACTGGTTGGTGAGCAGGTGGCGAGTGTGGAAAGGGTATAAGTCGGAGCGAGATTCATTGAGGTGCCGAAGGGCACGGTCAGCGTGATGTTGGTTCCGGAAATAGCGGCGGCTCCAAAAGTCGGGAAGGTGAAGGTGAGAATGTCCTTGGCGGAGCTGGTGGCGATGGAGATGGGGGATGAGGTGCCGGTCTTGCCGCCGCTGGAGGTGGCAGTGAGGGTCAGAGTTTCGACCACATTGTCCTTGGTGTTGATGGCGAAGGCCCCGCTGCTCAGCGTTTTGGTATTATCGCCATAGGTGCCGTTGCCATCGCTGTCGAACTGGGCGTTGCCTGTGCTGCTGGTCAAGGTGACGACGGTGGAGCTGTCGCTGGTGACGGTGTTTCCGAAGGCATCCTTGGCGGTGACGGTGGTGGAGAAGGGAGTGGCGGTTCCTTGGGGTGAACCGGCGGTCACGGTGTAGGAGTCGATGGCGGCGGGATTGACGGTGAGGCTGAGACCGGAGGCACCGAGTCCGGAGGCACTGCTGACAAAGCCATCGGAGCAATGGACTGTGGAGACGGTGGCGGTGGAGGGCGTGAGGACGCCATTGCTGGACGCGCTGGTTGTGGCGATGCCGTTGACGAAGGTGAGGGTGGTGTTGGGTGTGGCGGCCAGCAGCGTGGCGTTCTTTGCGAGGCCGGTTTTATCGGAGACGGTGGAGGCGGTGCTGTTAGGCGAGGTGGCGAGACCGTAGAATGAGAGAGCGCCATCACCATTGAAGGCGCTGAGGGTGGCGCCGAAGGAGTCGAGGGCGGTAACGGTGAGGTTCACGCCGGTGCCTGCGGTGGTGGTGGCGCTGCTGTTTCCCGCGACTTGGATCTTGTAGGCGGATGGGAGCGTGGAGGAGCCGCCGCTGAGGGTGAGGGTGATGGAATTTCCAGTGTAGGCGACGCTGGCGGCGTAAGTGGGGTCTCCGATGATAGAGACGCTGTGGAAGGTGCCGGTGACTCCGTTGGACTTGGTGGTGCGGACGATTTCCACGGCGCTGAAGGCACGGGGAAGGCCGGTGGTGTCGATGACAAGGTCGAGGTTTCCGCAAGCGAAATTGGCGGAGGCATTGGTGAGAAGGACACGGTCAAGCGTGTTGGATGTGGCGCTCAATTTGAGCGAGCCGAAGGCGGCGAAGGTGGGGCTGGTGGCGCTGGCGAGCGAGAGTGTGCTGCCGGCGGCACCGAGGGCGATGCTGCCGCCGTTGTTGATGGTGACGTTTCCACTGACGGATCCGGTACCGCCGAGGGAGCCGCCGCTGTTGACGGTGACGGGAGCAGTGACGGGGGCTGCGGTGTTTTGAGCAAGGAGTCTGCCGGTGTTGTTGACGGCGACGCTGGTGCTCGAGGTGGTGCCGGTGATGGCGAGAGTGCCGCCGTTGACGGTGGTGATGCCGGTGGCGAGGTTGGTGCCTGCGAGGGTGAGGGTGCCGAGGCCGGTTTTTGTTAGAGCGCCGTTGGTGGCGGTGGACGCGCCGGTGAGGGTGAGGTTGTTGGCAGTGACGTCGAATGTGGCCGTCGTACTGGCGTTGATGGTGTAGTTGCGGTTGGTGCTGGCGGTGGCTCCGGTGTAGCGGAGGGTGGCAGTGCCCAAGACGAGGTTGGTGGCGGCAGGCGTTGCGAAGCCGAGGTTGCTGCGGGTGCCAATGGTGGAGGCCTGATTGGAGCCCGCGGTGACTCCGGTGCCGCTTGTAAGGGTGAAGGTGGTGCTGTCCACGATGGTGGCAATGGAGGCACCGGCGGGGATGGTGGAGCAGATGATGGTTTGTCCGACGCTGAGCCCGGCGGTGCTGCTGGCGATGACGGTGGCGGAAGAGGCGGTGGTGGTGAGGGTGGGAGTGAGGCCGCCGTTGCTGATGGTGGAGACACTGAGAACGCCGCTGCTGAGGGTGGTGATGCCTGCATACAGGTTCGAGCCGGAGAGGGTCCAGGTGCCGGTGCCGGATTTGGTGACTGCGGTGCCACTACCAGTTGTGGCGTTGGGGATCACCCCGGCCATTTCCCCGGTTCCGGCGGTCGAGCCTTGGAGCACGATGGTCTTCGTGCCCCGGGTGTCGGTCATGGCCATGTTACTGGTGAAGCTGAGGAGGCCGGTGCCGGATTGATCGAGCCTGTAGGTATCGTTTCCCCCGCCACCCATGCTGAGGATGCGGTCGGTGGTTTCGCCTGTTCCGGTGTAGATGAGGGAAGCGCCAGTGAAGGTTGCAGAGGTTCCGAGCTGGATGGTGCCATTGGCCGCGGTGGTGGGTCTGCCGATGCTGCTGCTGGCCAGCGGAGGGGAGCCACCATTGACGCTGTTCAGGGACGATACCTTCAGGAAGCCGTTCCGATCGACGACGGTCTGGCCGCTGTAGGTGTTGCTGCCGGTGAGTTCGAGCGTGCCGGCACCGGCCGTGCTGGTACCGGAGTAGCGGAAGCCGACTGCACCGCCGCCGGTGCCAGTGGAGTCGGTGAGGGTGTTGGATAAGACGCCGTTGAAGGATGATGCATTGTTGGTATCGATGCTGAAGACGGAGCCAGCGCACAGGCCGTTGTTGTTCACAGTGCCGCCGAGTTGGGAGAACATGAGGCCAGCCTGGGCGATGGAGAACTCGCCTGTGGCACCGACGTTCATGGCAAGGGTGCCGCCGCTGTTGACGGTGATGTTGGCGGGGATCCACTTGGAGGTGTCGTTGCCGTAGAGGGATGATTTGAAGGTGAGTCCGCCGGCATTGATGGTGGTGGTGCCGGAGTAAGAGTTTCCGGTGCCGGTGACAGAGACGAAGGAGCCACCGGATTTGATGATGCCACCGAGGCCGGTAAGGTTGCCGGTGATGGAAAATCCTCCGGTGATGTTGAAGGTGGAGTTGCCGATGAGCGTGGTGGTGCCGGCGAGCGTGGAGGCGAAGGAGTTTCCAGCGGTGAGGGTCGCATTGTTCAGCGTGAGGGCGTTGCCGATATAGGTCCTGTCCAAGGCCAGCGTGGTGCCGGAGTTCATGGTGAGCGTGCCGGTTCCGAAGTTGGTTTCGGTGGCTGCGCCGTTGACGGCCTTACCTTGAAGTGTGCCGCCGTTGACGATGGTGCCGCCGTTGTAGGTATTGGCGACGGAATTCAGTGTGAGCGTGCCTGAGCCGGATTTGGTGAGAACGGAAGCGCCGCTGATGATTCCCGAGGGGGTGAAGGTTCTGCCGGAGCCAATGTTCCATGTTTGGGCGGCATCCAAGGCAAGGTTGTTGGCGACGGTGAGGTTGACGGTGGACATATCGATGCCACCACTGCCAAGGGTGAGGTTGCCCGCGCCGGTGATGGCGACGGTGGTCGTGCTGAGGGAGCCGCTAATGGCGATGCCGTTCCAAGTGGTGTTGGCGTCGAGTGTGAGTGCTGCGCCGAGAGAGGTGCTGGTCCATGTGGCGATGTCACCTGAGCCGGGCGCGGTGCCACCCCAGCTTGCGCCAGCGGCCAGGTCGGTGCCGGTGGCGGCCTTGGTGATTGGCGCGGCGTGTGTGACGTTGACGAGGGTGAAAAGGGCCAGCGTGAATGCGAGCGCCCGACTGAAGTCAGTGAGGAGGCCTGGTTTCATTGATTCGGACATTGAATTTCGGATGTTAAAGAGGTCAGGGGAAGAATTGATGAACGAGGATTTTCGGGTGGCATAAAAGTGCCGAGCTTGGTCATGAAAAGAGGATTATTTGGGCTCTTCCCTGCCAGGCAGCCGTTGAATGGCTCCGGCGAATGCCTCCGCCATTTTTCTTGCTCCGTTCGCGTTTGGGAGGAGGCCAGCGTCGGTCAGATCGTGGGAAATATCAAACCCGAGATTTGGGCCGGCGAATTCAAGCGGCCAGCGCACGCGTGGTTGGCGGGTTGAAGATGTCATTCGGGTTCGCAGCGGCGTGAAGTGCTTGAATCGAGACCTTCGGTGCTGGAATCTCCGAAGAAAACCATCCTGGTTCCTCCAGCAAGGGACACCTCGCGGTTGACTCTTTGAAACTCGCCATTCCAATAGTCGTCCTCAACCTTCAGTGGCATCGTGGTGCTCGGGGAGAGCGGGACTTCATCCCAAAAGCCCGGCGATGCGCCCATGGTGCCAGGCCCAAGCCAAAGCAGGACGTGGATTGGAAAGGCAGCGACAATGGATTTCATCGAGATCGGGAGGTCCTACTTAACAGTCTGTGAGCGTGACTTGAAGTCCTTCAGACTCACGAGTGTGGGTGTGTCGGTGCTTTTTTCGATGGCGGCGATGGATTTATCAAGTGGCGCCAGTTTATCAGCAGGGGCTTTTTTCTCCGTAGCGATGTGCTCGCGGATCTCCTTCAACTTCGGCAACAGTGGTTTGGCTTGTGCGCCGTAGCGCTCCAAGAAGGCATAACATTGGCTGCTGCGATTCCCCCAGCGATCGGGTTCCATGGTGGAAACACAAAGTGCCATGCCCTCGGTGATTCGCAGGCGGGTCAACAAATCAAGCCCGGCGATGCGGACATCGAAGCCCCACATCTCGTTGCTCGGCGCATGGCGTCCGATGGCGGTGACAATGTCAGGCAGCAATTTGACTAAATCCTGGTCAGTGAGCAGTGAGTAGGTTTTGGAAACCGAAGCGCGCGCCACGCTGTCTTCGTGCTTCAACAATGCCTGGATCGCGGGGTAAAGCTGTGCGCGGTCCACACCATCCAGCGAGTCTGCGAGAATGCTTCTAGGAGCTCGTTCACCCGGGTAGGCCGAAAACAGCACATTACTGGCAAACAGTGCGGCATGGCGGCGCGGGTCGGCAGGATTGGAGCGCACGGTGAGAGCTAACAGATCACTGACGCTGGCTTTACGCTCGGATGGGCTCAGAGAGAGGATGGATTTGGCAGCGAGAATCTGTAACCAAGGATCAGAGTTCTGCATCGCTGCGCGAAGTTGGGGAGAGGCGCTATCGGCACGAGGACCGAGAGCGCCGAGGGCTTCACAGGCACCGTAGCGAGCATCGCGGTTTGAGCTGGCGAGCATTTTCAACAAGGCTGGAAGTAAATCACCATCGCGCAGACCAAGTGCGGCCGCCGAGCGTTTGCGCACGAAGGGCGACCAGCTCGCAAGACCATTGAACAGTTGCTCCGTGGTGCGTGATTCGAAGGCATTTTTATCACCCTGAAAGGCGAAATCACGACCTGCAGCAATGACAGAATCGACCTCGGAGGCATTGAGAGGGGCGACGCAAAACGCTTTCTTGCCAGTGATGAGCAAGCTTTTCAGCGGCAGTGCATAGGCCAACAAATAACTGCCGGAGCAATCCCATTTAGTGTATTTACCATGCTCCTCCGCACCAACGGGCGAGCCTTGATAGAGGAAGCAGGTGTCCGCATCACGCGCGAGGTCGTAATACCAGCCCTGCTCCTTCATATAAGCACCGATCGCCAATGGACCGCAACGGGCCACACAGGGCAAGGCCCAGAGGATGTTGAAGTAATTGCCAGTATGCCCGCGCTCGCGCTCGCTGTAGGCGGCGGTGGACATTTTTGAAAAATAGCCCGCAGCCTCACGATCGCCCAACAGGTCAAACAGCACCGCCGCACTGGAACATTTGCCATTGTCCTCATGCGCGGGGAAAGGAAGATGGTCGCCGTAAGGAATCGCGCCTTTGTTCACATACCAGCGGAGAAATCCAGCGGCCTTCGTGATGGCCTTCTCCAGTTCTGGATCCTTCACGCCGGCAGTATAAGCCAGCACCATGCCAATGCTGAGACTCAGCCCGGGCTGATTCATGCATCCGTAGCCGCCTAGATTGCCAGTTGGCTCCACAAAACGGTGGCCCCAGGTGCCGACATAACTTTGACCGCGAGCGGTCTCGAGAGCGAGCCGCTTGAGGCCGGGCATTACCGATTGATCACCGGTGGCCACGACGTATTCGCCGAGGAAGGTCATGACATAGCCATAGTCCCATGATAGGTAGCCATTAGTCGTGAAGTCCGCCGCCCACTTTGCCTCCCGCTGGATCAGCGGCAGGTAGTCCTTTTTCCCACTGGCAAGCAGCGCAAGAGCGTTCTGTGAGCGGGGAATTGAGTGCATGCCGGCTCCGTATTTCTCAGCGGCCATTCGTCCAGCGAGTGATGCGCAGCCCTGCTCGAAGATGCGCTTGGACTTGGCGCAATCATACGGCGCAGTGGCACTGTAGCTGCCGAGCACGGGCAGTTTCAATTCCACCGCCTCGGATTTGCCGCCACGCCAACGCAGCAGGGGAAGCTTGCCGCCGCCCTTTTCCGACTCCGCTACCGCGATGGCCTTGCCAAACTGGATGCGCGCATCGTCGGCGAAGTTCTGGCTGCCGACGCCGAGGATGACATCGCCGATGCCGAGCACTCCGTCCGCCGGTGAGCCTTTGGCCACGGCCGTGATGAGAATCTGCCGTGTCTGGCGCGAGTGACCATTGGCGGTGTAGATCCAACCCCGGGCTCCGGTCGGTCCGAGTGTCCAGTCGTGGGACGCGTCCGGCTTGCCACCCTGGGTGAAGTCCGGCATCGGCTGGGATTCCGGCGCCCCAGCGCCATGGGAAGATGCCGTAGAGATCACGGCAAAGGATGCCATCGAGAGCAGCAGGAGTGGGAGTCGTTGCATTTGAATTACAAGGTTAGGCTGGAGACTGATCATTGCCTTTGATTCTGCATCATCTCGATCTTCGCATGGCCTTCCATGTTCGATTGACCGGCGAGGATGAAGACCTTCAGTGGCTTTGGCGCGGCGGTTAGTGGCAAAGCCATGCTGGCCAGAAGCAGGGACAGGAGCAGATGTTTCATCGAGGGTGGTTTGAGCAGTGCCTGGGGTGCCGAGGTTTTGAAGGTTTCTTCCGTTGATGAATAGAGTGATCAGATTGTCTTAATTCAAACGAACTTTGTGATGATAAAAGTGCAGGGCCACCGGTGCGCACCAGTGGCCCTGCGGGGATTCCTAGAATGCCCATCAAATCAAGTATAGGGTTATAGGTGTAATTTTATAGTTGTTATTAGAATTGGAAGTCAGGGGTTTTACTAATGGTATCAATAATAACTCACAATGACCACCTCAGCGACGGCGACGCAGCAGGGCCAATGAGCCTAGCGCTCCGAGCAAGGCGGCGACGTTGGGCTCGGGGACCAGGTTGTAATTCAGCAACACATTGTTTCCGGAAAGGCTCAGCGAAAAGCTGCCATCTGGACGGACCGTACCGAATAGATTGCTGTCGCTATCGAGCCAGTTGGCGGCAGTCAGGTCCAGGTTGCCGAAGTTTGTTGTCGTGCCGGTCACGTTGTAGAGCACCCAGCTCTGGCTGCTGTCCCAGAGGGAATCGCCCCAGACAACGCCACTGCCTGTTGCGTTGAAGACCAGATTGACAGTCGTCAGGTTGGTGAAATCCAGATCCCCACCGACAATGATCTGGTCATAGACGGCGCTCGGGTTCGGATTGTTGGCAACGGTATTGGCGGCGAGTTCCCAGTTCACCACGGAGGCCCCGCCGGTGTAGGCGAGATCGCTGCTGAAGGTCTGGATGCCGGGGGAGTTACCTGGGTTGTGAATGCCCTCGATGGTGGCAGCTCCAGTGATGGTGCCGGTGCCATTGATCGTCGTGCTCACATTGGCATTGAGTGTGCCGGTCAGCGTGCCGTTGACGGTCAGCGTGCCTCCGGTGGTGGACACGCCGCTGCTGGCGGTGAGGTTGGCTGCGCTGTTGATGGTGAAGGTGCTGCTGCTGGAGGTGACGAGGCCGCTTACCGTTCCTGCGCCGCTCCAACTGCCGCCGGTGACGGCAAGAGTGCTTCCGAGAGTTCCGCTGGTGAGGTTGATGTTGCCTCCGTTCAGGGTGGCTGCGCCGCTGACTGAACCGCCGGTTCCAGTCAGGGTGCCGTTGCCAACTGCGAGAGTGCCGGTCAGGGCTCCATTGAGGGCCAGGGCCGCGCCAGAGGCGAGTGTCACGCCGTTGGTCGAGGTTGTGGTGCCGCTCAAGGTGTTTCCGGTGCTGTTGAAGGTGGTCACACCGGTGAGCGTGAGGCCCGTGCCGTTGATCGTGCCGCTGGTCACGCCGGTGGTGCCGCCAATCGAACCGGAGCCTGCCAAGGTGCCGCCAGAGGCCACCGTCGCATCGCCCGTCACCGCGCCATTGGCTGTGAAGGTGCCGGTGTTGGTCGTGTTGAGATTGCCGGTCAAGGTTCCCGTCTGGGTCACGGCGGCGGCGGCTGCCAGAGTCACACCATTTGTCGAGGTCACCGTGCCGCTGAGGATGTTACTCGTGCTATTGAAAGTGGTCACGCCCGTGAGCGTAAAGCCGGTGCCGCCATTGACCGTGCCGCTGGTCACTCCGGTGGTGCCAGAGACGGAGCCCGTGCCGGAAAGTGTGCCATTTCCAACTGTCGCGTTTCGAGTCATAGAACAGTTTACTGCCAATTCAGCGCTTGAAGCCAGTTACAAGTTAGAAGTCACCGTGCCACTGAGGGTGTTGCCGGTGCTGTTGAAGGTGGTCAGCCCAGTCAAGGTCAGGCCCGAG
>JANOBS010000048.1:0-6864 GCA_031411755.1 Luteolibacter sp.
TGGATTCCTTGTCGGCTCGTCTCCTAGGCCTGCGGCCTAGGCTGGTATGGAACGGGCCTGTGGCCCTCCGAATTCCTTGCTACCAAGATCCTAGGCCGTTGGCCAAGAGGATCTCCTTATCAGCTTGACCGCCGATAACCACGAAAGCTAACTCCCTCCGAACCATGAAACTTCTCTCCCTGCTTCCATTTCTTGCCTTGGCCTCCTCCGCCTTCGCCGAGCCTTCCTACACGTTGGTTCCAGACTTCATCAGCCCGCCTTCAGGGCAGGAGAATCTGGGCAACAGCCATGGTGAGATCGGCTGCGACAGCGCCGGCAACTTTTACGTCAGCGTGCAGGACAACAAGGAGGGCGGTCTGCTTGTCTATGGTCCTGATGGCAAGTTTCTCAAGGTGCTCAAGGTGCCGAACTCCCTGCACGGTTTCGTGATCCGCAAGGACGAGGGCAAGGAATACATCTTTGCCACGGTGCTCAACGAGAACCGTTTCATCAAATGCGACCTCGACGGCAAGGTGGTCATGGAGATTCCCAAGGACGCTTTCCCCGCCGACAAGGGCGCGCTGAAACTGACCGGCTGCGATATCGCGAGCAACGGCGACATCTACATCGTGGATGGCTACGGCAAGAGCTGGATCTTCGTCTTCGACCGCACGGGCAAGTTCAAGAAGGTGTTCGGTGGCCCAGTGGAACCGTGGAATTTCAAGAACACCCACAAGATCTTCATCGACAAACGTTTCTCCCCGGAGCGCATCGTCGCGCTCGACCGTGGCAACAACCGCATGTTGCACCTCGATCTGGAAGGCAACATCACCGGAACGATCGCGGACAAGGGCCTGCGCAACCCCAGCAGCGCCAGCTTTCATGGAGACCTCATGTGTGTGGCGGAAATCGCCGGACGCGTCAGTGTCTGGGACAAGGACAGCAAGATGGTCGCCGAACTTGGCGTTTCCCCCAAGCTGACCAACACGCCAAAGATTGAGCCCAAGGACTGGCAGCAGGGCACGGTCACCTCGCCCCACGGCATCACCTTTGACAACGACGGCAACATTCTTGAAACCGAATGGAACCAGTGGGGTCGTGTGCTGCGTTGGAATGTGAAGAAGTGATTCGACTCTTGCGATTCATCGTCCAACTCATCGCAGGGGTAGCAAGTGCGCTACCCTTGCTTGTGTATGGCCACGGCGGCGAGTTTTTGGAGGCCCGGCTTGAGACTCAGGGCGGGATGGTGAACTTGCGGATTGTCGCACAATACGGCGACAACCCCATGATCGCCGACGAAGCGGAGGCTCGCCAAGTGCTGGCAGATGCCTTGCGGATCGAGGTCGGCACGGCCAGAACGAATCACCGCCTGGATGAACTGACGCCGCTGGTGATGGCGCCTCGAGCCGCGCGTGACCCCGAGTCACCGATGCCTCCCTCGACCGACGATCACGCCCATTCCGACAATCTGCTGGAGGCGTGCTGGACCTGGGCTGCAACTGAGGAGGATGTCAGCTTTTTTGTTCCTGAAACCAGCCGTCAGGTCGTACTGTTTTGGATGCCTACCCCAGGCGAGAAATCCCCCCGCTGGTCTATGCTCGTTCCGGGAGACAGGACTCCGGCCATTTTCGTGAAGCTTCCCTGGTGGAGGACTCGATGGACGACGGGGGCAGGTGTTGTGCTCGTTTTGCTGGTCACAATCACTGTGCACCTCTACCTGCGCCGCAGGAGTTCCCAAACCGGGAAAAGACCATGCGGTGAAGGGAGGGGCAGCAGCCCTGTTTGAAAGGAGTCCCGAACTTCAGGTCTTCGGGTTCGCGCTTATTGGAAAATGCCTCCATCCACTCGATTTCCCCGCCTGAGAAGGGTCAGTGAAAAGGGTCTCGAAATTCAAGTGTTCGGTCTCGTCAATGGATTCAGTCTCACGGATTTACATGGATGAATCGCGAGGCTGGCTGGCTTTGAGTTCGGCGATCTCGGATTCGGGACTTGCCAGTCGCGCTTCGATGGCGGCGCGCCAATCGTTTCCCGAAGAGGGATCGGCGGAAGCGGCAGGGGCACCGGTGACCGAGGGGCAGTCCGCGGTCTGATGCGGCGCTCAGCGTGAGCCCACCCATTTCACCGCGTTCGTGAGGATGGTTTTGAAGACCGGATTTTCATGCGCTTCGGCGGCGTGGCCGAGGGTGATGCAGGCGATGCGCGCTTTCGGATCTTTCACGATCCAGACGCTCGGGTGAGCGACGCCTTGGTCCGGCGCGTTCTCGGCGAGGACTTCCACTGCGGCACCGGCGTCGAGTTCAGCGTGGTAGTTTTCATCGGTGATTTTGAAAGTGGCGGGAACGCCGCGCAGCAACGGGTGCTGCGAAGGTTTCACGGTGACGATGAACTCACCATGTCCGTGGCTCTTCGCACCACCGCCGACGAAGCGCCGGTTGAATTCGGTAGCCGGCGACCAGTTGCGCCAAGTGCTGGCATGGAGCACGACGACCCCCTTCCCCGCGTCCGCAAATTGGTTCAGCGCCTCCTGGAACTGCGGCGTGCCGAACTGGCGATGGTTCCCGCTGAGCACGAGCACATCGGCCTGCGGTAGTAGCGCGAGTGCCTCGTCAAGATTCGGCGTCGCGGCAGTCTCAATGCCACCGGCGGCGCGGAGAATCTCCGCATCCGTGCCAAGGAAAAAGCGTGGGAAATCATGCGACGAGCCTGCGCCGACGAGCAAAACGCGCAAGGTGCTTGCCGGTTTTGGTTCGCTGAATTTCTGCCCCATCGCGGCAAGCGACTTGTCGGCACTGCCGCTGGTCGCGGGAGGTGCTGCTGGTTTCGAATTCTGTTTCACGGGCGCTGGGGTTTTGGGGGCGGCAGCGGGAGAACCGAGCTCAGCGGTGATGGCAACCGTCGTCGCTGCGACCTTGTTGCCAGCGCTTTCGAGCACGAGCTTGTCAATGACCGCCGCGTGCTGCACCGGAATGGCGAAGGTGCGGACCTGATGATCGCTTACGATGCCAGCGGCGAATTCCGAGCCGGGAGTGTCCACCCGCCGGATGTAATCCACGAACTCGCGACCGGCATAGAGCTCGGCCACCTGCGTGGCGCCGTCGGCGAAATACAGCGTGGCGGTCATGGCCGGTGTGCAGCCGCCCGGACCACCGCCCCAGCCGGCGACGCCGCCGAGAAAATGCAACCGTGACGCGGCGACCCCGACCGGGACTTCCACGCGCTGCGGCAATGTCTGCGAGAACGCAGTCCCCGGTCCGCCCTTGAGGACGATCACATTCTTTCCGTTCGCGCTCATCGACGGATCGGTGATTTCAAAGGCGACACCGCTCGCGACAACGCGACCAAACTTCACGAATGGCAGTGAATCACGCGTCGCCTTTTCAGAGCCGTAGAGTCCCTTGCGCGTGTCGGCCGTGAATGCAGCGGACAGATTCAGAGGACGGAGTTCGCCGTGCAAATCGGCGACCGGCACGACCGTCGAGGCGAACGGAAGTTCTGAGGCAGAGGGACCCGATGCGGCAGTTGCGCTGCGGCCGAGCTTCATCAACTCCTCATGCGTCCACGGCGTCTTGCGGTCGGAGACTTCCATGCGCACGCGGGCGATGTCTGCGGCGGCGACGGGCTTCTTCCAGTTGTGCCAGCGTTCGCCGATGAAGTTCAGCACGCTCGCGAGCTGCGAATCGTCATAGACCTGCTCCAGCGGGAGCATGGAGCCTTCGCCGTAACTCACTCCGGCGATGGGACCGGTCTGGCCTTTCAACACCACTCGCGCGAGTGCCCCCACATTGCCATCGCGCTTGAACCACTCAGAGTCTGCAAATGCAGGTGCGAGCATCTTGTCGCCCGTTTTCACGCCCTTGCCGTCGGGGCCGTGGCAGGTCGTGCAGAGCGTTTCGTAGATTTTCTGGCCCTGTTTTGCAGACTCACCGAGCACGGCGACGTGACTGTCGGCCTTTTCCTTTTCCAGCAGTGCCGCGATGATCGGATTTGGCTTCGTCATGAGTTCGGCGGGCACTTCCATTTTTGCCGCGCGGTAGGCGAGAAAAAGTTGGATTCGCACCTGCGCGTCGGCATCGGTGGGCATGGCGGCAAGCGTCTTCACGATGTCAGCGTCGCCTTTTCCCAGCCACGGTTCCGCGAGCTGCACGGCGGCGCGGCGGACTCGAGGGGCGGCGTCTTTTGTAGCGGTGACAATGATTTCCTTGGGCAGCGCATCGAGTCCTTGCAGAGTCCACAGCGCGTGGATGCGGACGTTCGAGTCGGCGTGTGTCGTGGCCATCGCAGTGAGCGCCGGGACGACGGAGAGATCACGACGGGTCACTAACAACATCTGCGCGGTGTCGCGCCACCAGCCGTTCGGATCTGCGAGATGCGCGGCGAGTTGCGCGGGCGTCTCATCGAGCATGCGCGGCTGCGGGCCGGGCTTTTTGCCCTCGGGCACCATGCGGTAGATCCGCCCGTGGCGGACGACTTCGATCATGCCCCACTTTTTCACACGGTGGTAGCGCTCGACCCATTCCGCTTTTCCGCCGGTCGTCGGAAACCACGTCTTTTCCTGAATGATGCCGCGGTAGAGATCGGAAAAAACGAACGTGCCATCCGGAGCAGAGACCGACCAGACGGGGCGGAAATAAGCATCCGTGCTGCGGATGAATTCGCTTTTGGGAAACGAGTTGTCAGCCACGCCGAGCCCGTCCTTCCAGTCAATCGTGCTCATGCGGATCAGCCGCCCGACCGGCTCGCATGTCGCCACGCGTCCGTAGAATTCCGGCATCAGCGGACTCCGCAGCACGCTCTGTCCGCAGCACGCGGAGAAATCGCGCAACACGCGCTGCTCGTCCGTCTTATAACCGCCGGACGACTGGTCCCAGACTTTGCACGACGCATACGGGATTTTGTAGCCGTCCGCCTGCTCGTTGATTTTTAAAATCGGATAACCCGCGGGGAGTTGAAAGGAATGCGCGGGATTCGCGCCGCCTGCCCAGGTGCAGACGAGCCGCCCATCGTCGTCGTGCGCTAGACCCCACTGGCTGATGCGCGCCAGGGCGTGTCTGCCTGCCGTGAGCTTTCCGTCGCGATAGGTGAAGCGGTAGTCGTTTGTGCAAATCGTGTTGTCGAGGTTCCACAGCATCCCCGAATTCTGGTGCTCGATGTTGCCATGATTTTCGCCGCCCTCAAAGGCCAGTTCGCGGCGGTCCGCAACACCGTCGTGGTTGTCATCAAAGTAGGCCCACACGGAATTCGATCCGGTGAAAATGACAAGCACGCGGTCGTGCAGCGGAAGCACCGTGCGCGGCAGGACAACGTGATCAATGAAGACCGTGCGCTTATCCATGATGCCGTCGCCATCCGTGTCCGTGAGCTTCACGACGCGACTCACCGGATCGAGCGCATTGGTGCCATATTCATCCTGCATGTAGGTGCGCCACTCGCAGACGTAGAGTGCGCCATTGCCATCGAAGGCAAAGCTCGCCGGCTCCTCGACCATCGGTTCGCTCGCGATGCACTCGAGGCGGTAACCCTTTGGCACTTCGATGGTCTTGATCGCCTCCGATGGCGTGAGCGGCGGGAACCTGGTGTCTGGGTTCCAGCCCTCCTCCTGCAATGCAAACAAGGCACCGCACGCAGCGAGGAGGGCAAGCGTGATAAATGGGGTTTTGATGTGCCACGTTACGCGGTTTAGCCACCTCTTGTATCAGGTCGTCGCTGCAAATGGCGCGGCAATGAAAGGGGTCTGAAAGGGGCTTGTCCCGAAATATAAGAACTCAGTCTCGTAATTGGATTCAGGCTCAGGGATTCGCATCGCTGAATCGCGACGCCTGGCTGGCTTTGAATTCGGCGTTCTCGGATTCGTGGCTGGTGAGCCGAGCCTCGATGGCGGCGCGCCAAACGTTTTCACCGTACGATGATCACGCCTCTGCCTGCGATGGATGCGGGACAATTGGCGGCGGAATACTTTCCTGACGTCTGCGCTTTTCCCTCAAGGGTGATTTTGGCCACGGTCACTTCGCCGCTGAAATCCAACTCCAGCTTCGCACCCTGGGCGATCTGCACATCCGCCTCTTTCCCAAAGCTCTTCGCGCTGGCGATCCGTAGCGTTCCCTGCTGCACGACGGTCGGGCCGCCGTAAGTGTTCGTGCCGGAGAGCGTCCAGGTGCCGGAGCCGGTTTTGGTGAGGGAGGTCTTGGCCTTGCCGGCGCGGTCGTAGGGATCGGAGATGCTTCCCACAAGTTCACCAGAGCCGCTGCCGTTCCCGCCAAGAATGACTTGTTTACCGGCACCGTAGCCGGAGATCACAATCGGACTGGTGAGCTTAAGCAAGCCGGTGCCGGATTGTTCGAAGGTGATGGTGGAATCGCGCCCGGCCAGGTTCATGATGCGGTCTGAAGATTCACCGCTGCCCGTGTAGATCAATCCACAGGGCCCATCTCCTTTAGGCACGGTGCCGTCGCCCTGACCTAACAGGATCTCTCCGGCTTCAAGGCTGGATGGTGAACCGAGGCTGCTTTGGGCGATCTTTCCCTGGCCGATGCTGTTGAGTGAACTCACGCTCAGCATTCCGCGCTCGATGTGGGTGCGTCCGGTGAACGTGCTTTTCCCGGCCAGCACCAGCGTGCCGTCACCGGTTTTCCTTAAGTCGAAACCGCCGCCCTCCGGCCCCTTGGCATCGACTATGTCGGCAGTCAGCACGACCGGAGCTTTCGCGTTCGAGGTGTCGAGAGACAGGATGGCACCGCTCATCAGTCCGTTGGATTCACGGGTGTCGGTGAGCCGCTTCAACAGCAGAGTGAGGGATTCGCCGGTGAATTCGTCCGGACCGCCGCACCTGAGCACCAAGGTGGCGCAGTTGTGGACATGCAGGTTCTCCGCCGTCCAGCGGGCGGTGTC
>JANOBS010000049.1:0-3749 GCA_031411755.1 Luteolibacter sp.
GTCTGACCGGTGAGGTAGTGGAAGGGACGCGCATCGAGTTCGAGGCGGGCCTTGATGAGGTCGAGCATCGAGACGAACTGCGAGAAGACGAGCACCTTGTGGCCTTCCTCGTGGAGCTGGTCGAGGAGGTAGAAGAGGGACTCCATCTTTGCAGACTCCTCCTTGAGGTACTTCGGATCGATGAGGCCCGGGTGACAGCAGATCTGGCGCAGGCGCATGAGACCCTGAAGGATGGCGAAGGAGTTCTTCTTCACCGCCTCGTCGGAATCGAGTCCGAGGAGGGCCTTCTGGATGCGCTTGAGCTCGGCCTTGTAGAGATCCAACTGAATGCCTTCCATCTTGGAATAGACCTCCTCTTCGGTCCGCGGCGGAAGATCCTGGGCCACCTGCAATTTCGTGCGGCGGAGCAGGAACGGACGCAGTCGCGAAGCGAGACGGTTCTGCGAAAGCGGGTCCTTGCGCTTGTCGAAGCGCTTCTTGAAGTAGGCGCGGGAACCGAGGACGCCGGGCATGGCGAAGGCCATGAGCGACCACATGTCGAGCAGGCGGTTTTCGATCGGCGTTCCGGTGAGAACCAAGCGGTTTTCAGACTCCAACTCGCGGGCGCACTTGGCGGCCTTGGAGTCCGGGTTCTTGATCTGCTGCCCTTCGTCGAGAATGACGGTGATCCATTTGACCTGGTTCAACAAGTCACCGCAGACGCGGAGCTGGGCGTAGTTGAGGATCAGCATGTCGACCTCGTTCTGCGTGTGCTCGACGCGTAGGTCCTCGCGATTGCGGAGGATCTTGGTGACCAACTCGGGCGCGAACTTCTCCGCCTCGCTGGCCCAGACATCGAGCACCGACTTCGGACAGACCACGAGCACCGGCATCTTCTGCTTGCCGGCGGCCTTTGCCTCGTCACGCAACCAGAGAATGTAGGTGAGCGATTGAATGGTTTTCCCAAGACCCATGTCGTCGGCGAGAATGCCGCCGAAATTGTTGGTCGCGAGGTAGGCGAGGAAGCGATAGCCGTCGACCTGATAGGGGCGCAGCGTGGCGTTGAGGTTGGTGGGAACTTCGGGATTGACCTCGAGCTGGATGTCTCCGGCGCGGTCCTTGATGCGCTTCCAGGCCTTTGGATCGAAAACCTCGGCAGCCTTTGGATCGGCCAGCTGGAGGGCGTGCATGCGGTGGGTTTCCCCGGAAAGGTCGAAGGGATCGAGGCCGAGACGGGTGACGGCTTCGCGCTGATCGGCATCGAGCTTGATCTCAAGACGCATCCAGGTGCCGTCGTCCATGCGGACGTAGCCTCCGCGGGCGGCGACGAGCTGGCGGATCTGGGCCTTGGAAAGGCTGGCGCCCTGAACGTCGATGACCACACGAAGGTCGAACCAGTCGATCTCCTGATTGACCACCTCGAAGCGAACGGAGGCGGTGACCGGGTCGTTGAGGATCGACTTGAGACGGAGGTCGATGTCGAGCTCGATCTGCTCGGGCATGGTCTTCACCCACTCCGCGAATTTCTCCGGAAACTGCTTGGTGATGCGTGTCTTGAAAGCGAGGAGCTTCTCATCGTAGGTGAGGCCCATTTCCTCAAGCGCGTGCGGGACCGGATAAAGGTCCTCGCGGGCGAATCGCATGAGCTGCTTGCCCTTGATGGACTGCTGCTCAACGAGCTCCCAACCTTCCTTGGTGAGACGTTCCGTGCGGCGACCCTTGGATTCGATCGCGGTGACATCGATGACAAGGTGTTCGGTCTCGGCAGCGGTGAGACCCGCCACGAGTTTCATCTCGAACTTCGGCTTCAGCTCAAGATCGACGACCCGCTTCCTCAGGGACTCTGGCAGCGTGGCTCCGATCTTGCGGAGGAATTCGACGCCTTCCAGCGAGTCGATCACGCGCCGTGGAATGAGGTAACGCGGCATCACGTCCGTCTCCTCCAGCCAACGCGGAGGTCCAGGGAAAACAGTTTCGTCGGACTGATAGAGTTCCTTCCGGCCCGGAAGCAAACGCACCGAGTGGGAGACGTTCTCTCCTGATGCCGTGACGAGCTGGATGGCGAAGCTGTTCGAATCGTAAGGATCATCCTCGCAAACCCAGCTGAGGGCGTCGGTGACGACCTTGAAGTGCTTGTCGTCGAGGTTCACCAGGTAGCCGCTGAGGGCCGGCTGGCGGAACAGGCGGTTCATGAAACGACAGGCGTCCTCGTTGTCGAAATCCAGCGAGGTCTCCCCCGTCTGGCGGTAATAGGCGAGGAAGTGCTCCCAAAGGATCTGGCTGGAGGCGTCCATGCGCAGCGCGGCTTCCTGATACAGGGCAACGTAGTGCTCGATCTCGTTCTTTTCGCGGAAGGTGATCCAGACATCGGACCTCTCCTCCTTCACTCCGAGTCGACCCTCGTTGATCGTGGCGACAAGTCGGAAGGAAACATTCAGCGGCGCATCCTGTGGCGGGCGCTCGTTGACCTGTTCGATGCGATCATACCAGGCGGCGACCTCACGCTCCTGCTCCCAATCAGCCATCTTCTTCTGAACGTTCCCGAGGTCGGTGATGACGTTCATGAAGTCAGGATACGGCAGCTTCCGCTTGTAGAAGGCGTAGGCGATGTAGTTCCAGAATTCCAGGATGTCACCCGGCGGGATCGGCCACAATTCAAGCGGCTCGTAAGTGGTGATTTCCCAGCGCGGCGTGATGCGGACCATGTCGTGGTCGTGAAGCTCGCCCTCAATCACGTAGCGGCGGTAGCGCTTCTCGATCTTGGTGACGAAATCCGCTTCCTTGTCATCGAGCTCGCGGCCGAGCTTTTCCTCGATGATGTCGAGCACCGGCGTATCGTCGAACTCGTTCGGCGACTCAGGCAGATCCTCGCCGCGATGCATGCGCTCCATCATTGTCGCATACTGGCAGGCGCCGGCGATGATCTCGTCCTCGGCGGTGCAGGAGCCAAACCAGCGGTTGCCCTGAAGGCGGAGGCTGGTGCGGAAGGTGCCGGATTCATCCTCCACCCGGCCCTGGATGAAGAGATGGTTGCCGAAAATCTGGGTCACAGCCCCGTCCTTCTGAAGCATTTCGCCGCGTTTGCGGGACTCTTCAGGGAAGCTGTTGAGGAAATTGAGTGTCGCTCTGTCTGGATTCATCGCTGGTAGGTCGAAAACCGTGGTCGGACGCACCCCTGTCGGGACGATCTCAAGCGATCATCCCGACGGGAATGCGGGGGGAAAGAATAGGCACCAGTACCGAAATCCGGCAACAAAAAGTCGTCCCGATGTCGCGTAAGACACTGGAATCGCTGCGAAACCCGCCAACCGGGCCGATCAGGCGGTCACCCCGAAAAAGTCCAACAGGTATTTCACGTTCAGCACCACGATGATGGTGGCAGTGGTCCACGCCAGGATTTTCACCCACAGTGGACTGACGAATTCCCCCATTTTCCGGCGATCCCCCGTGAAAAGGATTAGTGGAATGACCGCGAATGAAAGCTGGAGACTGAGGATCACCTGGCTGGTCACCAACAACTTCGCGGTGCCGCTTTCGCCATACAGCACCGTGCAGATGACCGCCGGAATGATCGCGATCGCCCGCGTGATCAGACGCCTCAGCCAGGGCCTCAGGCGGATGTTGAGAAAGCCCTCCATCACGATTTGCCCGGCCAGCGTGCCCGTGAGGGTCGAGTTCTGCCCGGAAGCCAACAAGGCCAGCGCGAACAGGACGCTCGCGACCGACACCCCGAGCGTGGGACTCAGCAAATGATAGGCATCCTGGATCTC
>JANOBS010000050.1:0-18617 GCA_031411755.1 Luteolibacter sp.
CACCTTCAACCCCCCGGGTGGTCGCTATCACTCGACCCGGGGCTACTGGCTGCAATCCCTGCCGGGATGCAGAAAAGCCGAACTCACTGCTTCTCCAAGGCCTTCCGAATCCCCGCTCGCTCATCCGGCAGCTTCGTTTCAGCGTACTCGAAAAGACGCTCGACCTCGGCGAGGTAGGCCTCGGGGTTCTTCGGGTCGACATGGTAACCGAGCGTCTGATCCTCGCTGCGTGTTCCTAACAGAAGCGCAGCATAGCGATCTCCGGCAGCGGGAGTGAAATGGATGGGATCGAGCCAGTTCTCCATCGCCCTCGACGCATCGCGTGGCGGGAAGGGCTCGGTGGTGATCGGGGATGGCAGATTGAGGTCCCAGAACTCGCAGGGATGCTGCGGGTGGGCGGAATTGGTTTCCTCCACCAGCGTCACAAGGGCGCGGCGCTCGCCGAGAAACCACGGATCGGGCGAACCCTTTTCCTCCATCGCCTGGCAAAGCGTGAGATGGTTCGGCGGGATCACGAGGATGGCCTTCACGCCCTCTGCGGCACAGGCCTCAAGCATGGCGCGGACGACGTCGATCTTGTCAGCTTGAATGCCGAGGCCGCGCTTCTGGATCTCCGTCAACTGCACTGCGAGCGGGAGATAATATTTCTCCATCGTCTCGAAGTAATTCAGACGCGGCGGCTTTTTCAGATGGAGTCCGAGCGGGGTGTAGGCCGGGGCCTTTTTCTTCGCGGCGAGGCTGAGCGAAACGATCGAGGCATCGACCGCGCGCTGGCTGAAGACGTAGCGGAGCGAGCGCTCGACCGGATCACCTGTGGCCAGTGGGGAGAAATCAAAATCGCTTTCGATCGGCAGCTTGCCAATGCGGGTCAAGTCACCTGGATCCAGCAAAAGAATGGCCCGCTCCGGTCTTTGAAACTTCAGCGCATGATCCAGCATCGCGCGCGTCTCGAACAGGTCTCCGCCATCCAGGCCGAGATTCACTGTCGCCCTGCCACCGAAGCCCGGCCGCGTGGGATCGAAGCCCTTGTTCGGTCGGGAGCTGCCAAGGATGAGCACGTCCCAAGGGCCGCGCATGGCCAGCCCGGACTTGCAGGTGCGGATCTCGGCATCGATCTCGCGATAGGGATCGAGCGCCTTGATCTCGGTGGCTTGCGGAAGAACACGCCACGGATTGACCAAAAGATTGGCCGCGGCGGTCAGGACCAGCCCCACGGCCCCGAGACCGGAAAGCCAGCGCAGATGTCGTTGTGCCGGACGTGCCACGGCGGAACTGTGACGGTTGGGGAACGAGCTGTCCAGCCGCCACGGTCACTGGCTTTCGGCGATCGCCAGGACGTCGGCGAAGGGCAGATCGGCGAAGAGGGCGAAGGCATCCTTTCTCGTCAGCCTCGCCCGCGTGGCGGCAGGGCTGGCCATGCCGCAGAGGAAACGGGCGAGCTGGCGTGGGGAATTCAGTGCGGCGTGTTTCTCATCGACCAACGCCCGCACGGCGGCGAGTTCGTCGTACTTCACGCGACGCGGCTTCGGGCGCTTGATGGTCTTTGCAGGAACGCCCCGGCAGCGATCGCAATGACCGCAGGGTTGATCGAGTTTTTCGCCGAAGTGTTTCGTCAGGTAGCCGGTGAGGCAGCCGCGATAGGCGGAAAGTCCAAGCACCTGGCGGAGTCGATCAAGGTCGGCTTGCTCGCGAGCCAGGAATTTTTCGACAAGAGATTCCGTCAGCACGGCGAGATCGCCGGGCGGCTTCTTCATCCGATAGCCGTGACGCACGCCGGAGACGGAAAGCATGACGTCGCCCGCAGTCTGCAGGCCGTTGAGGGCGGAGACGATCTTGTCGCGGGAAATGCCGAGTTTCTGCGCGAGTTCGGTCGGGTAAACGTAGAGCCACCAGCGTTTCATCTCCCCGGAGTCGAGGATCTGCTTGATCAGCTTCCTCTCGGCGGGGGCGCGACCGACGAGGAGTTTTTCCTGCGTGGTCAGGAGCTTGCTACGATAGGTGGCGTAGAAGGTGCCGGTGGCTTCGAGGATGCCGGCGATTTCCAGGTAGGTCATCACGGTGGACACCACGCCTGGGCGGATGTCGCAGACGGTGGAAAGGTCGTAGGGTGAGACATCGAACACGTCGCCGAGGCGCAGCACGCGGTCGATGAGATTGCCCAAGGCGCGGGGTGTCGGCGTGTCGGAGTAGATGAAGTTTTCGAGGACGATCAGGTCGTCGCCACAGGCCAGCATTTCGCAGATCGCAGGCTGGCCATCGCGACCAGCCCGGCCGATTTCCTGGGTGTGGTTCTCAAGGCTTTTCGGGAGATTGTAGTGGAAGACGGCGCGGATGTTCGATTTGTCGATGCCCATGCCGAAGGCGATCGTGGCGACGATGATGCGGGTGTCTCCGGCCATGAACGAACTCTGCGCATCCGCCCGGAATTCGGCGGGGAGTCCGGCGTGGTAGGCACGTGAGGACAGCCCGTTTTTCGCGAGAAAGGTGGAGACCTCCTCGGCGGTTTCCTGGCGCGTGACGTAGACGACTGCCGGGCCGTCGATGGATTTCAGCTTCTCTAACAGCAGCGACTTCCGTTCCTCGATCTTGCAGGGCGTCACCCGCAGATCGAGGTTCGGCCGATGGAAGCTGAGCTGCACGTGATCCGCCGCCGCGATACGGAACGCCTTGCGGATGTCCCGCGCGACCTTCGGCGTGGCGGTGGCGGTCAGGGCCAGCACGCGTGGGACTTTCAGGCGTCGGCAGATCGTCGCGAGCTTCAGGTAGTCCGGGCGGAAATTGTGACCCCATTCGGAAATGCAGTGGGCCTCATCGATGGCGGCGAGCTGGATCGGCAGGCGCTTCATCCGCTGGCGGAAGGCCTCGTTGGCGAAGCGTTCGGGCGCGATGTAGAGCAGCTTCAAGGTCCCGGCCTCCAGGCGTTCATACACCTCGCGGACCTGGTCGGCATCGAGGGTGGAATCCAGCCGCGCGGCGGAAATCCCTTTCGCGGTGAGCGCATCGACCTGGTCCTTCATCAGCGCGATGAGCGGGGAAATCACCAGTGTCAGCCCATCGAGCAACAGGGCCGGCAGTTGATAGCAGAGCGATTTCCCGCCACCCGTGGGAAAGACCGCCAGGGCCGAACGACCATCGAGCAGAGCCCGCACCACGGTCTCCTGCCCGGCCCGCATCGACGAGAAGCCGAAGCGGGACTGGAGGGTTTCGAGGACGGGGTCGCCGGGCACGTGGAAATTGAAGGGCTGAACGGAAGCCAACACAACATCCGCTTTGGATTGCGCAAACGCTGCATGGTCAAACGGCTGCGTCTGACCGATCTTCGCGGCCATGACGAACTGCGATCACTGCGGCACGGCGTTTTCCCCACGGACGGTGGCGGAGCGCTTCTGCTGTCGTGGCTGCGAGTATGTGCACGAGCTGATCGGGGAAAACGGCTTCGACCAATTCTACGATTTGAAACGCGGACTGGCGGTGACGCCGGTGAGGAGCCGACCGTTTGAAGAGCACGATTTTTCCTGGCTGCCCGCCCAGGTCGCGGAGTCGGAAACCGAGGCAAATAAGCATGGCGGGTCGGCGCATCTCGATCTCTCGCTGGAGGGCATCTCCTGCGTGGGCTGCGTGTGGCTGATTGAAAAGCTCTTCATCCGCGAGACCGGGGCGATCCGGGCGGCGGCACATCCATCAAGCGGACGACTGCATCTGGAATGGCAGCCCGGCGGCTGTGACCTGGAGGCCTTCATGCGGGAGTTGTGCAAGTTCGGCTACGTGGCCGGACCGGCCGGCGCAGCGCACAGCGATGGCGAACGAAGGAGGCTGAGCGCACGCGTCGGCCTCTGCGGGGCCTTCGCACTGAACACGATGGGCTTCACCCTGCCGTGGTATCTGGGCATGCCCGCGGACTTCGAGTTCGCCGGACTGTTCCGGATCATCGCGTTCTTGTCGGCAACGCTTTCGATGCTGGTCGGCGCAGAGTATTTCATCAGCCGGGCCTGGAGGGCGCTGCGGGTGAAAAGCCTGCACATCGACCTGCCGATCGCACTCGGCCTGATCGCCGCGTATCTGGGATCGATCCTCGGCTGGATGCTGGGCGCGGAGAAGCTGATGTACTTCGACTTCGTCTCGACCTTCGTCTTCCTGATGCTGGCGGGCCGGTTGCTGCAAACCTCGGCAGTCGAGCGAAACCGCAAGCGCCTGATGCGCCAGCAGCCGGTGCCGCCGACGCTCGAAGCCGCGGATGGCGGCGTGCCGATCAAACTGGATGACTTGAAAGCGGACACGCGCTTTCTCCTTCAAGCCGGGCGAGCGGTGCCGGTGGCCTCGATCTTGGTCTCGGGAGATGCGGATTTTTCGCTGGAATGGATCCGCGGCGAGTCTGAGGCAGTGCGCTTTCATGCGGGCTCGCGATTGCCGGCGGGAGCGATTTTGCTGAGCCGGAATCCGGTGGAGCTGGTGGCGGGTGAGGCTTGGAAGGAGTCGTTGCTGGCCAGATTGACCGCGCCAATGACCGGGGATCGGGGAAATCCGGGACTGGAAAAGCTGCTGCGCGGCTACCTGCTGGTGGTGCTGCTGATCGGCGTGTCGACGCTGGCGTATTGGCTCTCTGCCGGGAAGTTGGTGACCGGGATGCAGGCGATGATTTCCGTGTTCGTGATCTCGTGCCCGTGCGCGCTCGGCGTGGCGATCCCACTGGCGGATGATCTGGCGGCTTCGAGGGTCGAGCGAGCGGGGGCTTTTGTCCGGACCGCGACGATCTGGCCTCGGCTGCGGAGGGTGAAAAAGGTGATCTTCGACAAGACCGGCACCCTGACCTTGGAGCGGCCATTGCTGGACCACCCGGAGCGGGTGGCGGAACTGGATGACGAGGCCGCACTGGCCTTGGCGGTGCTGACTCAGGGCTCGCTGCATCCCTTGGCGCGGGTGCTTCTGGAGTCGCTGGGAGCACGCGGACAAAAGCTTCTGCAGAAGGCTCCGGCTGCGAAAGTGGAGGAGTTTCCCGGCCTCGGCGTGAAATGGAACGACGGTGGCGTGGGCTGGTCGTTGGGACGGATCGGCTGGCAGGGTGCTGCTGGTGACCCTGCTGAATCCGGCAGCGATCTGTGCCGCGACGGGCGACTGATCACGCGCTTTTCATTCCACGAATCCCTTCGTCCCGGGGCCATGGAAAGTGTCCGTCGGCTGAAGGATCGCGGGCTTTCCCTGCACATCCTCTCGGGAGACCACGCGGACAAGGTGGCGGTTCTGGCAGCCGCTCTTGGAATCCCGGCCGATCAGGCAAAGGGCGGGCTTTCCCCGGAGGACAAGGCCCGTGCGGTCAAGGAGCTCGATCAAAGGGACACACTCTACATCGGAGACGGAGCGAATGACTCGCTGGCCTTTGACGCAGCGCTCGTCACCGGCACACCGGTGGTGGACCGGAGCCTGCTGGAGTCGAAATCGGATTTCTACACACTCGGATCGGGATTGGACTTTCTAGACAGCTTGCTCGATGCCGCTGCATCAAGGGCCAGAGGGGTACGGATGGGCTTCGCATTTGCCCTCATTTACAACACCGTGACGGTCCTGGCCTCGATGTCCGGCTCGATGAGTCCCCTGCTCGCGGCAATCCTGATGCCGTTGAGCTCGCTGGTGTCCATCACCATCGTGGCCTCTCATTTGCGCCTCCGGGTGACATAAGGTTGATATTGTGGCCGCCTTTCCTACTCTGCGGGGAAGAGATTGCTCCCCATCATGCCCGTCGCCACCCAAGCCCACCGGGAATTCGAGTCCGGCCTTTTCGAGCGCCTTCAGGTTTCCGAACGATTCCTCACCTATCAAAATGCGTTCAGGACGGCCACGGGCCTCCCTCTCAGGCTGGTTTCCGCCGATCCGGAGCACTGGTGCCTTGACGACCAAAGCGTCAACCGCAGCCCGTTTTGCGAAATCCTGAATCTCTGCAAGCGTGCCTGTGATGCCTGCGTGGAAACGAACCGCAAGCTGATCAAGGACGCCGAAGCCCAAGGTCCCAGCACCTGTCACTGCTTCGCCGGCCTGTCCGCCACGGCGGTTCCGGTGAAAATGGGCACGGCGGTCGTCGCCTATCTGAAGACCGGCCAAGTGTTCCACCAGATGCCGGATGAGGCCAGATTCAAGGAAGTCGTCTCCGCGATCGGCCGCAAGACACTCAGCGAGTCCCTTCAAAAGCAGCTTCACGACGCGTATTTCGAGACCCAGACCATCGATCCGCAGCGCTACAACAGCATGGTCAAACTGCTGCACAGCTTTGCCGAGCAGCTCGGCGAGCAGGCGGAATCCCTGGCCATCATCGACGAGGGTAGCGAGCCAGTCGCCATCGCCAAGGCCCGCCAGTACATCCTCGCCAACCTCGACCAGCCGCTACCGCTCGGCGACGTGGCGAAACACGCCGGCCTCAGCGCCTCACACTTCTGCCGGATGTTCAAGGACTCCACCGGCCTCACCCTGACCGACTACATCAATCGCTGTCGGGTCGAGTGGGCAAAGCGCGAACTGCTCAAGCCCGAGTCCCGCATTTCGGAAATCGCATTTCTCGTCGGCTACCAATCACTTTCGCAATTTAATCGCAGCTTTGCCCGCATCGTCGGGGCCTCACCTACCGAGTACCGGCGCGAGCGTCTTTTCAAGACTGCCTCCTGAGCCGCTTTTCATGATTGCCGCCTGACCTTTTCAGCAGACAGACTGTTTACCGGTTCGAATCAATGGACGATCGTTACGAAATTAAGGGAAAAATTGGCCAAGGCGGCATCGGTGCGGTCTACCGTGCGTTTGACCATCGGATGAACCGTGAGGTCGCGATCAAGCGCATCGTGCCGGACAAGTCGAAAGGCCCATCCGAGGAAGAAGATGCCGAGCGGCAGATGATGAAGGAGGCCGGGGCCCTGTCGGCCCTCCAGCACCCGCACATCGTCACGGTCTACGACGTCGGCATCGATGAGGACGGCCCCTACGTGGTGATGGAGTTGCTGACAGGAAAGACCCTCGACGAACTCGTCCAGAGCGCGCCGATGACCGGTCAGGATTTCCGCGAGTTCTGTCTGCAAACCCAGGAGGCCCTCATCGCCGCCCAGGACCTCGGCATCGTCCACCGCGACCTGAAGCCCGGGAACGTGATGCTCACCTGGCTGCCTTCAGGGAAATTCCAGGTGAAGATCGTCGATTTCGGCCTCGCGAAGTTTTCCCCGAAAGCCTCGCTCCAGACGCTCGACCAGAGCGACTCGATCTACGGTTCGATCTTCTTCATGGCCCCCGAGCAGTTCGAGCGCGTGCCGCTCGACTCGCGGACGGACATGTATGCCATCGGCTGCGTCTACTACTTCTCCCTCACCGGAAAGAATCCCTTCGATGGCGATACCGCCCCCCAGGTCATGGCCTCCCATCTGGGGCATCTCGTCACCCCACTGAACGAGCTGCGGCCGGATCTGCCACGCTGGCTATGTGACTGGGTGATGTGGCACGTCAACCGCGCCCCTGCGGATCGTCCTTCCGACGCCCGCGAATCGCTTCAAATTTTCCTCCAGAACGACAGCGCCCAGAGCCAAGCCCCCGCGCAAGCCGCCCAGCCTCAGCGACCAGCTTCTCCACAGCGCCCGCGCCTCGTCATTCCCGGAAGCGCACCTGCAAATGCCCCGGCCAACCCAGCGGCGGTGACCAACGCGGCCCCGATGATTCCACCGCCGACCCAGAGTCAGGCGCTGCCTCAGCCGATCCTCCCGCCGGAAGGTTCCATGCCGAGCCTCCACACCACCAGCGTCCATCTGACGGCGGAGTCGATTGCGGAGGATCAGGCCGATGGCCCTGTGCCGGTCGCCATTCCCGTGAAGGAAAAAATACCTCAGGCAACCATCATTGCCACAGGTCCGCTCAGTGCGGGTGGTGCACGCCGCCCTTCGAACCCCGCTCCGACCCAATCAGCCACCCGCACCCAGGGCCCCGCCACCCGGCAAGGCCAGATGCCTCCGCCACCGAAAAAGCAGAAGCTTTCCACCGCGAAAATCGTCTTCATCGTCAGCTTTACCCTGACCTCCACCGTCATCGGCGTCTTCGCCTACAAATCCGTCCAGGAGGCCAATAAGACCAAGGCTTACGAGAGCCTCATCAAGCTCGGGGACGAGCCCCTCACCACCGAGGTTCCGGTCGACCGCAGCCAGTTCAACCTGCTGCTGAAAAATTCCTCCACCGGCGCGCTCACCGAGCGCCGGAGGGTCAACCTCGTCCTCGCCAAAGCGAAGTCGATCGATGGCACCGACCTCGACGCCCAACTCATCAAGGCCACCGTCGCCCCTGAACTCGGAGCGGATGCCAGGGAAGATCTGCTGCGTGATGTCATTTCGCGGCGAAAGAATCCGTCCTACCTGCCGGCACTGATGACCTTCATCCGTACTGGCAAGGAAATCTCGAACGTCATCGCAGCCATCGATGTGGTCACCCCCATCGTCGGCGACAGCGAGTTCGCGCAGTTCCTGGAAATCCTGCGCACCCACCCGGATGAGCGGGTCAAGCAGGCAGCGGAAAAGGCCCTTTCCGGCATCCTGCTGCGATCGAAGAACAAGGACGGCATGACCCGCACGCTCAAGGAGGTCTTCAGCACCTCGGTCAACAACGACCTCCGCAGTGCCATCCACCGCCTGACCGGCAGCTGACCGGCTCAAGGCGTGTAGACCGTCACCGGCCCCACGCCAAATCCCTGGACGCGGCGGAGCTTTTCCACCGACTTCTTCAAGGCCGCTGCGGCCTGTTGCATTTCCTCGCGATTGTTGAGGATGGAAAATCCGAAGCGCAGGCTGCTCTTCGCCTTCGCATCGGTAAAGCCCATCGCCTTCTGCACATGCGAGGGCTGCTGCTTTCCCGTCATGCACGCGGAGCCCGCCGAGCACGCGATGCCGAGATCATCGAGCAGGATCAAGAGACCCGCCGCTTCGCATTGCTCGAAGGACAGATGGCTGGTGCTCGGCAGGCGATTCGCGCGATCGCCATTCACTTCCGAACCGGAAATCTCGCGCAAGACCATCGACTCAAACTCATCGCGCAACTCTCTAACAGCATCCATGTTCCGTCCCGCAGCGAGCTCCGCCGCCTTCCCGAGCCCGACGATGGCCGCCGTGTTCTCCGTCCCACTGCGACGGTCCTTCTCCTGCCCACCGCCGCGCAGCAGCGGCTCGAAGCGGCAGCCGCTGCGGATGTAGAGGGCGCCGACTCCTTTCGGCCCATGAAACTTGTGCCCGGAGAGCGAGAGGAAATCGACCGGCACCTCGCGGACATCGACCGGAATTTTTCCCACCGCCTGGATGGCATCGGTATGGAAGGCCAGGCCGTTCTCCTTCGCGATTGCGCAGGCCTCGGCGATCGGCTGGATCACGCCGGTTTCGTTGTTCGCCCACATCACCGAGGCGAAGCCGCCGCCGTTCTTCGCCGCCTCGCAAGCCGCGCGGAATTCATCGAGCGCGAGTCTGCCAAGTGCGTTTACACCACAGCGCGCCAAGGGGTAGCCGACATCGGAAAAGGTCTCGCAGGGTTTCAACACCGCGCTGTGCTCGATGGCGGTGGTGATCGCCTTGCCGGTCTTCCGCCCCACCAGCCGGGCCAGCCATTTCAACGCCGCGTTCGTGCTCTCGGTGCCGCCGCTGGTGAAGACGATCTCATCCGGTGAGGCCCCGATCAGGGCGGCCACCTGCTCACGCGCCGAGTCGATCGCCTGCCGCGCCGCCTTGGCCCCGCGATAGGAGGCATTCGGATTGTGAAAACCCTCCCGCAGCCACGGCAGCATGGAGTCGAGCACCTCCGGCAGAAGGGGCGTCGTGGCATTGGCATCGAGGTAGATCACGGCCGGAGTCTAGGGCCTTGAATGAGGATTTCCAGCCTTGGAAAATAAGGAGTGTGGACGTCTCCGTCCACACAGGCCCGCTGGAGTTGCTTTGGACGGAGACTTCCAAGCTCCTGATGCGACAAAGGAACAGACAAAAGGACGTCAACAACCTAGCAATCCCACCGTGCGCACAATCATCCTCTTGCTGCTCCCGCTCATGATTGCTTCGTGTGGCACGGCCCTCCGGGATTCCGATTACGCCGACAAGACCAACCCCTGCTACCGGGTGCACGGAAATCGGACCTTCAAGAACAGTGGCAATGACATTTCCATCTACTTGGGGAGGGTCGAGAGCAAAGCAGCGAAATCTTGGACGTCTTCACCTTACCACCCTTTCGAAATAGCAGACCCAACTTTCAATCCCTGGGTGGGATACGCCGCTGGCTTCGGATTCAGCGTCCCCGCAGTGGAGGAAGTCATGGTGAGCCACAATGGGATGGCCCCCGTTCGCTACCGCCGCTTGAAAGTACATCCACCCAGTCACTTCATCACGTTCGAACAGTATGACGATTTCTGGGTTCCACCGTCATTTCCCAATCACGGCCTCAGGGCACCCGAGCTGCCCCAGGGGGACTACCAAGTCCAGGTCCGGTATCGAGCCAATGGCAGGGAGCTTCATTCCCGCTGGCATATCACCTATCGTCCTCCAGGCGATTACAAGGCTCCGCAAGCCCCGACCTGCTCGATCGAACTCCGGACAATCAAGCCCGGCCTTCCAACGACGATTCTCCGTGATTCAGTGGTCGCGTGAAAGAGTGACAAACGAGATGATGTCCCAAGAAGAAGCAATCACTGATCACCCTCCGTCAACTTTCCGGCGCGAGATCCAGTAGCAGGGACGGCGACTCGAATGTCCGACAGCCAAGACCCACAGGGATTGATCGCGGGTGAAATAGGACAGATAATAAGGGAACGTGCGCAGGTTGATCCGGCGATAGCCGCCTGGCCTCAAGCGGTGGAGTTCGGGATTCGCTGCGATCCTCTTCACACAGCGATCGATTTCGACCGAGAAGCGCTCACCCAGCCCGGGGTGGGCCTGCTCATAGTAGGAAATCGCATCCAGAAGCTCTGAACTGGCTTCCTCGACAAATCGAACGTTCAAAGGACCAGTCGGCGTTTGGCTTCCTGCATGACATCCTCGTAGGCGAGACCCATCACGCGACCCTCTTGAACGGCCTGGAGACGATCACCGATTTCGGATTCCCATTCGGCGTCCGTTTCATTCTCTCCATCGTCCGTGCTTTCCAGCAACAGTCCTGCGAGGGTGAGGCGCTGATCCAGCGGGAGATCCAACGCGTCCTTGGTTACTTCATCGAGAACCTTTGGCATGTGAGCACTCTGCCAGACACGAGCGGAGCGGTCAAATAAGGAGATGGCCGCAAAAAAGCCGCTCTCCGTTTCCGGAAAGCGGCTTGCTTGAAAAGCCGTGGCCTTACTTCGCTTGGGCGGCGGATTCGAGGATGTCGGCGGCGGGGAGAACGACGTTCGAGGGAGCGGTGCTCTGGCTTTCGCTGTCGCCCTTCGGGCTGAAGCGGTTGATGCCGATGCCAGCGAACTTTCCGTCCTTGGTGAAGACCGGCATGCCAAGGCTCTGGGCACTGATGCGGACGAAGGTGCGGGGCTTGGTGATGATGGAGATCACTTCGGCGGTGAGGGCGACGGGCTCGCGGTTGAGGTCCTTACCAAGGCGGCCAATGACGATGACGTCATCGAGCAGCGAAAGCGGGGCGGTGCTGGCGGAGTCGATCGGGGTGAGCTTGGCATCGGCGGGCTTCTCCGGGCGGATGAAGGCGAGGTCGAGGTCGGCGTCCTTGAAGGAGACCTTGGCCGGAATCTCGGTGCCATCCGGCATGAGGATCTTCACCTCCTTGGTCGTGGCCTTCGCGGAGAGCTTCATCGGGCCAGCCTGCGTGTTGATCATGCGGCCATCGACGGATGAGGCGACGTCGAGGGTGGAGTTCGGGACGACGATGAGGCCGTCCTTGTTGAGGACGGTGCCGAGCATCTCGATCTTCTTTTCCTCCTTCTTGGCGGGGTTGTCACCGGCGGTGACCTCGAGTTCGACGACGGCGCTGAGGAACAGCACGGAGTCCTTGTAGTCCTTGGAAATGGCGAGGGCCTTTTCCTTGAGTGGACCATCAGCGGCGGAGGCAAGTGGCGCGGCAAGCAGGGCGGCGGCGAGGAGGATACGGGAGTTCATAAAAGAGAGTGGTCGGAGGTCAGGATTCAGGGGTCAGATGAAGTGTCTTCGTTTCGAATTTAGGATTTAGAATTTCGTGCTTTCTCTCACCAGGTCGGCTCGAGCTCGATGTAGCGGGTGCTGTGGCCGCGACGGACGAAAAACACGAAGGGACTGCGACGATTTTTTTCGAGGTCGTCGAGGACGGATTTAAGGGACTCGATGGAGTCGGTGGGCTTTCCGTCGATGGAGATGAGAAGGTCCCCGGAAGAGAGCCCACCGAGTGCGGCCCAACCGGCGGGGGCGATGTTGTTGATGAGGACACCCTTGAAGTCAGAGGAAAGTTTTTGCTCAACGCGGTCGGCCTGGCCGATGTCACGGCTGTTGAACTCGAGAGGCTTGCATTCGTGGGTGGCGAGTTCGGAGAGGCCTTCGGGGCTGGCC
The DNA here is from genome assembly GCA_031411755.1 of Luteolibacter sp. Taxonomy (GTDB): domain Bacteria; phylum Verrucomicrobiota; class Verrucomicrobiia; order Verrucomicrobiales; family Akkermansiaceae; genus Luteolibacter. Next base: position 12,501 of record JANOBS010000050.1, read on the forward strand.
TCGAGCGGAACCTTGATGGTGAGGTCTTCCTTGCCACGGCGAACGTTGAAGGTGACTTCGGTGCCGATCTTGTATTGCCGGATGAGGGAGGAGAAGACGTCAGAGTCTTCCGGGCGGGAGGTGGGGATGACGGTGCCGTCGAGCTTGAGGAGGAGGTCGCCATTTTTCAGTCCGGCCTTGTCGGCATTGGCGCCCGGATGGATCTGGGTGATGCGGACGCCTTTCGCGCCGGGAATGCCAAGGGCCTCGGCGAGGTCGGAGGAAATGACTTGGGTGTCGAGACCGATCCAGGCCTTTTTGGCGAGGCCGGGTTTGTCGCTCTCGGTGTCTGGACCGATTTTGACAACGGTGAGGTAGCTGCGGCCGTCGTGTTCGTAAGTGACCAAAACGGGGACGGGGGCGGTCTTGTCCTTGGTGATTTCGTCGCTGACGCGTATGAGTTCGGCGAGGTTGGAGGTCGGCTTGTCGGCGACGGCAAGGATGAGGTCACCCGGCACGATGGCGGGCTTGGAAGCGGCGGCGCCGCCACCAGGGCGGACACTTTGAATGGCGACGGCCTTGTTGTCGTCGCGGAGCATTTCCTTGGCGGCGAGCTTGGTGAGGTCGCGGGCGGTGATGCCCCAGGAGAGAAGTTCCTTTTCACGGGGCTGCGCGGGCTCGCGTTCCTCGGAGATGACCTTCCATTTCATCGGCTTGCCGTCGCGTGTGCCTTCGAGAGCGATTTCAGATCCGATCGAGGCTTCCAGCAGGATGCGGTTGAAGACTGGAAGGTCTTCTGGGGCCCAGGAAGCGGCGATGGCGGTGCCGTTGCAACTGGTGATGAGGTCGCCGGCCTTGATGCCGGCCTTGTCTGCAGGGGAACCTTCCAGCGCGCCGCCAACGAGAATTCCGGCGGTGGCCTTGCTGGTCTTGAGGAGTGGCTGGGCATTGAGGCCGACCCAGCTGCGTTTCACGCTGCCGTGGGCGATGAGATCGTCCGCGACCTTGCGAGCGAGGTTGGCGGGAATCGCGCCGCCGAGACTGCCGATACCGACTTCGTTCACGCCGATGATCTCGCCCTTGAGGTTGACGAGCGGGCCACCGGAGTTTCCATGAAAAATGACGGCGTCATGGCCGATCCAGCGGACGATTTCTCCAACCGCTTCGCCATCGAGTTTCATCGAGCCGCCGGGCAAGATCATTTCAGTATTGGCGACGATGCCCTGGGTGACGGACTGTGAAAGTCCGGACGGGCTTCCCATCGCGAGGACAGTGTCTCCGACTTCGAGTAAGGAGCTGTCTCCGAATTTCGCCACTGGAAGAGGTGCCTTGGGGTCACGGAGCTCGTTTTTGTCGATCTTCAACACCGCGAGATCGGCCAGCGGATCGGTGCCAACGAGGGTGGCGTGGAGTTCCTGACGATCGGCAAGACGGACGGTGATGCGGGTGGCGCGACCGGCGACGTGGTGGTTGGTGAGGATGTAGCCGTCCGGGGAGATGATGGTTCCGGAGCCGCTGGCACGCTGCTTCTGCATCCGTCCTGCACCGCCCTCTTCGGAGACGACGTGAACGCGGACAAGGGCTGGATAAACCGCCTGAACAGCGGCTTCAATCTGAGGGTCCGCCTTGGCCTGGGAGTGGAGTGGCGCGAGAGCGATCGCAGCGGCGGCAAAGGTGAGAGGTTTGATCAAGAACATAAGGTAAAGAGTCAAAGGAGCTTGGACGCGGAAACAACGAAACCCGGCCGGGCTCTTGTCTGGAAAAAGTCCTCAGGCCGATCAAGGCTCGGCGCGCTTGCGAACGGAACTGCCAGCTTTGACCGTGTCAGGCGGGTGCAGCAGCACCTCATCGCCAGGCGAAAGGCCAGATAGGACTTCAGTCGTGCGGCCATCCGTGTGACCCGCCTCGATGCTGACGAGTTTCGCCTCTCCTCCCTTGTAGACAAAGGTCTTCCAGGCATTGCCCTCGCGGAACAAGGCGCCCGAGGGGATCACCGGCACGTCGTCGGAATGCCACACGGCCACGCGGACCTCGACTCGAAAGCGGTCGCCCAGCGCCTTCGCGGCTGGCGGCGGATCGATGAGGTCACTGAGCACGATCACCCGCTGCTCCTCCACGCCGAGGGCGGAGATTTTCGTGAAACCGGCAGGCTCCACGCGCCGGACGCGGCCGTTGAGTGGAGTCTCGCCGCCCCATTGCTCGATCGAAACAGCATCACCAGGATGAATGGTGACGGCATCCCGCGAAAGAATCTCGGCCTCGATTTCAAGATCCGACGGATCGCCGATTTCAAGGATCTGCACGCCGGGCGTGACGACCATTTCGCTCTCCTGCATCACCTTCAGCACCCGACCGGAAACCGGCGATTTCACTTCGACAAGATTGCCAGCGGTGCTGGCGTCCGGGCGTTCGAGCGCCGCGCGAGCCTGGGCGATTTCGTAGTCGAGCACCTGCAGCGCGAATTCGCTGGCGCGGACCTCGGAAGCCTTGATCGAGGCATCGCCCTCGGCGCGGTCGCGGTCGGACTCGGACACAGTCCCGGCCCGCTGGACGGCGCGGATGCGGTCGCGATCCGCTTCGGCCATTTTCAAGGTAGCTTGCTGGGCATCGAGTGTCTGCGCGGCCTGTTTTCGCGCAGCCTCCTTCATGGAAACCATGGCCTCGGCCTGGACGCGGGCGCGTGGATCGAGCAGCGGCGTCGCCATCGGCTCGATCGCGGTCAGCAGGGTCTCGCCCGCCTTCACCTCATCGCCGGGCTTCAGCGGCACGCGGCGCATCCTTCCGGCCACCGGGGCGGCGACAATGTAGCGGATGCGGATGCGGGTTTTCCCCTCCTCGGAAACGCGGACGGTGAGCGGGCCACGGGCGACGACACCGGTCTCGATCTCGATCGCTTTCGGCGTGAGCCCCCAGCCGATGAGGGCGAGGATTCCAAGGCCGAGCAGCCACGGGAAAAGACGGCGGATGAGGTGCTTTCCGGTGGGGACGCGCTTGGTTTCCCAAGGGGCGCTGCCGGACGAATTTTCAGAAGTGGACATGAGTGACTGGGTGGAAGATGAGGGATCAATCGCGGGCTTTCAAGACGCCGACCATGTCGAGTTTTCCAAGCATGCGGCTGACCAGGGCAAAGGAAACCACAGCGGCACTGAGCACGACGATGACCGCGAGCGAGTAGGTGGAGGACTTGATGACGATGGGCATGCGGACTGTTTCCGTGCTGAACGACGACATGATGAAGAGAGCCAGGCCGCGACCGAAAAGCAGGCCGATAGGAATCGCGCTGAGTACGATCATCGAAAGCTCGCTGATGAGCACCGCGCGCACTTCGGAAAGCCGGAAACCGACGACGCGCAGCGTGGCGAGTTCACGGCTGCGTTCGGAAAGCGCGATGCGAGCGCTGTTGTAGACCACGCCGAAGGCCACGATGATGGCGAGCATCATGTAAAGACCGCTGATCATGCCAATCATCTCGCCGGTGGTCTTCCGAAAGGCAGCGAGCTGGTCGCGCTTCACCATCACGAAGCCCGCGCGCGGCGTGTCCTTGAGTTCGCGCATGAATTTATCCCAGTACGTTTGATCGATCGAAAGGTAGGCTCCATTGACCGTATCGCCCTCCTTCATCAAGCGATGCAGCGCTGCGAGATCCATGTAGGCGGCCACACCGGCATAGTCGGTCACCAGCCCGCGGATCGGCACGAGGAGGGTCGGTCGGCGGCCTTCGAGCACTTCGATTTCCACTTCATCGCCAATTCGCGCACCGATCACTTCGGCGAGTTTCTTTGACATCACCAGTCCCTCGTCCGGCATGAGGATCGGCTGGCTGTTCTCATCAAGCAGGCGGTTCAGGTTCGACCCACGTTCAATGCCGGTAACGGAGAGCTTCCGTTGATGTTGGGCGTATTTCAACCGGGCGGGCACACTGCGAACCTGCTCGGCGAAGGTCACGCCGGGCAGGTGCTCCAGACTGTGAAAGCCCTGCGAGGAGGTCGGCTCTGTTAGGAAGACCGAGACGTCCTGACGCTGCACGCTGCTCCATTGATAGGTCAACAGGTAGTCGATGCTGTCACGCATCGCACCGGGCAGCACCATCAGCCCGGTCGCGAGCATCAGCCCTCCAGCGGTGAAGACCGCCTGCCAGGGTCGACGCTCGATGTTCCGCAACGCCATCCGGAAGGTGGGACTGAAGAAGCGGGTGAGCCCGATTTTCTCGAAGAACGATGGCTTGAAATCCGCCGGGGGCTCAGGCCGCATCGCTTCGGCGGGTGGGAGCTTCACTGCCTGCCAGACCACCGTCAGCACGCCGACCGCCGAGGCCCCCATGCTTACCAGAAGGGCCAGGCCGAGCGCGCTGTAATCCATGCGGAAGAGCAGATTAGGGAAGCGGAAAAAGGTCTTGTACATCCCGACAAACTGCTCGCCGAGAACACGACCGCCAAAGCCGCCGATGATCGTGCCGAGAACGCCGATCACCAACACGAACTTCAGATAGTGAAAGCCAACATGCCACGAAGAGTAGCCCAGCGCCTTCATCTGTGCGATCTGCTCACGCTGAAGCCGGACGATGCGCGCAAGTACGGCGTTCACCATAAATGCCGCCACGCTGAGGAAGACGAGTGGGTAAAGCACCGAAAGCGAATGCAGCACCCGCAGTTCGTCATCAAGCCGCTGGGCGGAGGCCTGCTCCTTCCGCATGAAGGCCCCTCCGGCACCGTAGGGAGCGAGAAGGCGATCCATTTCCTCGATCACGGGCTCGGCTTTCGCGCCGGGGGCGAGGTCGATGCAGACGTCGTTGAAGGCACCGTCGAGATTGTAGGCCACCGCCAGCGCGCGATAGTTCATCCAGATCACGCTGAAACGCTTGTGGTCGGGAAGCGTTTCTCCGGCCCGTGCCTCAAAGACGAACTCCGGTGAAAGCCCGATGCCGCAGATGCTGAGGGTTTCGCGATGGCCGTTGATGACCGCGACGAGGGAGTCACCGGGGGAGAGCCCGTTCTCGTTGGCGAAGGTTTCCCCGAGGATGACCTCACGACGATCATCGGAGCGTGGAAAGCGTCCGCTGCGGAGAAAAACACGGTTCAGTTTCTGCGAGCCGCCATCTTCCGGCAGCGAGACGATGTGACCGGTCGCAGGTTCTGTTAGGCCAGGAAGATCGAGCGTTACATCGACCGCCACGCGCGGCTCGACCGTGGCCACGCCCGGCAGATCCGAAATGCGTTCCGCCACGGAAAGTGGTGCGCGCTTCAAGGTCGCGAAGATGTCCGCCATCGCGTTCTGCTGATAATACGTCGCGCGGGTCGACTCCAGGGTCAGGATCAGACTCCGCGTCATGATCATCATCGCCAGCCCGCAGGCCATGACCAGGCTGACCGCAAGAACCTGGCCCTTCATCTTGCCAAGATCGCGCAGCAGTTTCCGGTCGAGAGGGGAGATCATGGAGAGGAAATGACGAATGACGAAATCCGAATGACGAAAGGAAGAGGGTGGGCTTTTGCTCAGGCTCTTCCGTTTCGGATTTAGTGCTTAGAATTCAGTGCTTTCACCACTTGAGCCCCGAGGCTGGAAGACGGACTTCATTGCGCGTGGAGTCGATGATCTTCCCGTCGGAAAGGTGCAGCACGCGGTCGGCCATTTCCGACATCACGGCGTTGTGGGTGATGATGACGGTGAGCGTGCCGAGCTCGCGGTTGATGCGCTCGACGGCCTCCAGCACGGTGATTCCGGTGGTGACGTCGAGGGCTCCGGTCGGTTCGTCGCAGAGCAGGACTTCCGGACGTTTCGCAATGGCGCGGGCGATGGCGACGCGCTGCTGCTCGCCACCGGAAAGCTGCGAAGGGAAATGGTCCATGCGCGCGGTTAGGCCGACCATTTCCAGCGCCTCTTCCGGCGTCATCGGGTTGCGGGAAATGCTGGTGATGAGCGCCACATTTTCCCGCGCGGTGAGGCTGGGGATCAGGTTGTAGAACTGGAACACGAAGCCCACGCAGTTCCGGCGGAAAAGCGTGAGCGTGTTCTCCTCCGCGCCATCGAGGTTCCAGCCCTTGTAGATCAGCTCGCCGGAGGTCGGCACGTCGAGGCCGCCGAGGATGTTGAGCAGGGTCGACTTTCCGCTGCCGGACGCGCCGAGCAGACAGACGAGCT
>JANOBS010000051.1:0-5859 GCA_031411755.1 Luteolibacter sp.
GTAAACCCGCAGATCACGGAAGGAAGCGGCATAATCGGCCTGCCGTTTCGATGGACCTTCTTCACTCACCAAGTCAGCGGGTTCAACGATTCACCATTCACAAATTACCACTTACAATCTTCTCCATCTCGGAAAGCTTCCGCTCGATGGCGGCGACGAAGGCGAACTGGTTCCTGCAGCGCTCGATGTTGTGGGCGGGGCGCTTGATCTTGAAATAGACGTCTCCCTGCAGGTAGTCGGTCAGGAAGCGGATGCCGCATTCCATCGTGAGGAGCTTGCCGGAGAAGGCGAGATTCGCGACCTCGGCTTCGTTGAGGAAGGACTTTGCTGCGCCGAGGTAGCCCTGGACGAGTGACTCGAAGCGATCGAGCCGGATGTCGAGCTTGTCGAGATCGGTGTCGTCCTCACGCGTGGTCGGAGTGGCGGTGCGGACCATGTCGCCGAAGTCATACAGCGCCGAGCCGGGCATGGTGGTGTCGAGGTCGATCACGCAGACGCCTTCAGCCGTGACATCGTCGAGGAGGACGTTGTTGAGCTTGGTGTCGTTGTGGGTGACGCGCTCGGGGATTTCTCCGGAGGCGATGAGGCCGGTGATGCGCGCGCAGTCGGCCGCACGGGCGAGGGCAAACTCGATCTCCTTGCTCACGTCGGAGGCGCGATTCGAGGAATCGGCGTCGATGGCAGCCTGCAGTGCTTCAAGGCGCTTTGGAGTATTGTGGAAATTCGGAATCGTCTCATGAAGACGTTCGCCACCGAGATCGGCTGCAAGCTTCTGGAAATTTCCGAAGGCCTGAGCGGCTTGGAATGCCTGCTCGTTGGTCTCGAGCTCATCGTAACCACGGGCGCGCTCGATGAAGGGATAGGTCCGCCAGACGTTTCCGGCAGAGTCGATCGCATAGGGCTTTCCCTCGACGGAAGGCACGCAGGTCAGCGTGCGGCGGCGGGCTTCGGGATTTCCTTCTGCGAGCAAGCGCTCAAGGGAGTGCTTCGTCACCCGCTCGACGTTCTCCATCAGTTCGATCGGAGTCTTGAAGACGTTGGTATTGATCCGCTGGTGGATGTAGCGGAGCCGGAGTCCGGCTTGATCATAGTGGGCGCAGTAGGTGTCGTTGATGTGACCGGATCCATAAACATGGCCGTGCACAAAATCGGCACGCATGTCAAAAAGGGCAGAAACTTCACGAAGGGTCTGGGCGACGGAAACGGTAGCCATGGCAGGTAAGCAGATGAACGAATGACAAAAGGAACTCAGGAGATTTTCTCGGGATAATCCCCGGCGTCAATCAGCTTACGTATGGAGGCCACCACAAATGGCTTGTCGTCGGGGTAGGTCACGCCGAACCAGGGGCTGGTCGTCTTGAGCACGGCGCAGTGGATGTGGCCCCCGTGGATGAGGTGGTCGACGACTGTCGGAATGTAGCACTCGGACTTCAGTTCGCTGCCGGATTCGGAAAGGAAGCGCGTGAACGCCTCCTCGAGCTGGGCGAAAAACGCGGGACCGAAGGCCCAGAAGTTCATCGACACCGGAGTGCCTTCCGGGACCTCGCGTCGGGTGCCGTCGAGGGCATTGCCGCGGACGATGCCGTCGGATTCACGCTCGATGTTCAGGTATTCCTCGACGTTGGTGAGGTTGCCCCCGGCATCGGTTTGGCAGACGCCGCGGTTGACGTGGCCGTGGTCGGAGAGGGTGTTTTCAAGCGGATAGCCAACCATGGCGCTGGAGCCCTGATCGCCCTCGGGCAGGCCCTTGAAAAACTCAGCCGCGCAGACATAGGCGTCGTGGCCGTAGAAATCGTCGGCATTGATCACCGCGAAAGGGCCGGTGACGGCATGGCGGGCGGCACGGACGGCGTGGGCGGTACCCCAGGGTTTCACCCGGCCATCCGGAATGGCGAATCCTTCCGGCACGTCTTCCAGTTTCTGGAACACATAATCGACCTCGATCTTGTCTGCGAAACGACCGCCGACCGAGTCCTTGAAAGCCTCGGCAAAATCCTCTCGGATGATGAAGACCACACGGCCAAACCCGGCACGGATCGCGTCATAGACAGAGTAATCGAGCACCGTCTCGCCATTGGGTCCCATCGGGTCCATTTGCTTGAGGCCGCCGTATCGGCTGCCCATGCCTGCTGCGAGAACGAGGAGAGTGGGTTTTGAGGTCATGGTAGCTGGAAAAGTGCGGGCGCGTTATGGGCGAGGGGGAGGGGCAGGGCAATTCGAATGGGGGATAAAATTCGATCGAGGGAAACTCAACTTTTCACCAGAGCCCGGAAACCGCTTGGCAGATGCACTCCCGCAATGGCCAGGCCGATCATCGGGAGAGGCACGCCGGGAGGGTAGGCGAGGTATCGGCCCTGCCAGTCCGGGTGATACTTCTGCTTGAAGCTGAAGAGGGACTTGTAGCCGTAGTAGCGGTCGAAGTTTTCGAAAAGGAAACGCGTTGCCCGTTCCTGGCGGCTCGGCTCGCCATCGGACTCGCTCCTGACATCCGCCAGTGGAGCGTTGCCCAGGCTGATCTCCAGGCAATCACCCTGTTGACGAAAATGTTCGATGCTTTCCAGGATCAGGAAATCCATCAGTCCGCCATTGCGTGCCTCTGCAGTCCCGCGCATCAGGTCGAGCGTGCGACCTCTTCCCTGTGCGTAGGGTCTCCACGTCGCGAAGGCTTCCACCCGCCCTTCCTCATTCCTGACGATGCCGACTCCGTTCGTCCGGAGGTCCCCCGGATCGAATCTCCCGAGGTCAAAGGTCATTTCGCCGCCGTGCTTTGCCCGCAGCCAGTCGTCCGAGATCAACTTGAGCTGGGCCTCGATCCCGTGATCCGGCGTGGGTTTCGCATCGTACCAGGTGAAGCTCCGGTTCTCCTTCCTAGCCCGATTTCCAGCGGTTCGGAGGTTCTGGAACTTTCCACCCTTGAGCGAAAACTCGTCCATCATCAATCGCGCATCCTCACCAACCTTGAAGGTCACAAAGCCCTGTTCGTCGTAAAGGGACCTGTGCTTGACCTGCAGGCAGTAAAAAATCGGCACCCAGTCCTGTCGGCGGCAGAATCTGGCGAAGGCATGGATCAGCTCACGACGAGCTTCCGGCTCACAGATTGGATCTGCCAGTGCCACCGCAAAATTACGCCACAAGGAATAGGCCACCACGCCCTTTCCTTCGTGACTGAAGAAAAACCGTTTGTCCGCGAGCAGGGCGAAGCTGTCCATCGGATCGTCGCCGTGCTGATCGATCAGAGACTTTACAGACACCAGTTCCTCCCGCGTGCCCTTCGGATGACGGCTCTGCAACACCGGCCGCAGCAGCAGTCCCAACACCAGCAGTCCACCCAGCAGGCTGCCGCTTCGCAGATGCCGCAGGAAGGCACGGGCCGCACGGCTGCCGTCCTCGTCCAGTTCGGATTTCTGCAGCACAAGTGCCGCGCCGGCCCCCTTCGCACAGGCCCGCCAACTCATTGGCTCGCCGAATTCCCCGCGTTCACTGAACTGATGCAGGCCGATCGTTCCGTAAATGAACAGTCCTCCCGCCGTCAGAATCATCAGACGCACCGCCAAGCGCAACGACGAGGCGTCCGAGCGGGCGATGAATTCCCTCCTCCAGCGGATCAGCGGCACCAGCAGCAAGATCGCCGCCACGGCGTGATGCCAGTCAAAGGCCCGCGAGAGATGAAGCACCGCCGAGGCTGCCAGCATCGCTACCGTCAGCCACCATGCGATGCGTTTCCGGCGGCTCAGCCCGCGCGCCAGCGACAACAGCGAAAGCCCGGACAGGAACAACAGCAGGCGGCTTTGCTCCACCATTCCCAGCGGCACCCACTGCTCCATCCACGCCAGGACCAGAGGAGGTTTGGTGAAAACGGACTCCAACAGATCGATCAGTCCCATCACCAGCACCGCCGCCACCAGGATCCGGATCGAGTGCTTTTTCGAAAACAGGAAGAACCCTGTGAGTACGACCGAAAGCAGCGCTGCCGGCCACAGCGGAGAGAGTCCCAGCGGCAGTTCCTGCTGAGGAGGTGGAGCTGCGGCGAGGTCATCGCCCAGCACCCAGTTCAGGCCTTGCAGGACCCACTCCTGGAAGTCGTCTTCGGGACCATCGAAGCCGTGGTTCGCCCCTTGCTTGACATAGAGGGCATGCGGGGACTTCAGCGTCTGGATCCACGCCGTCGAGGCCATGAAATCCGCGCTGCCATGAAACTGAGCCACCCGCAGGTCCTTCACCGCAGTGGTGAAATCGGAAAGCCCGAAGGTTCCGGGGCCTTCAGGCGTCACTCCCAGCTCATCGCTCTCCCGCAGTCCGTAGCGACCACGGTTGTCGGCGCTCAACAGCATCAGCCCGACCAGATGCGCCGGGCGATGCTTCGTCGCTGCTGCCGCCACCGCCTGAACCGCGCCCATGCTCCAGCCACCGTAGATCACCGGCACATCGCCACCTTCGCAGCGCTGCGCTGCATCCTCCGCCAGCATCGCCATGTCCTGGCCGAGCAGGTCCTGAGTGTAGTCCTTTTTCGAGTATTCGTTCAGATCGAAGCCAACCACGTAGACCCCGGCATCCCTCAGCCAGCCTGCGATGGCATCCTCCCATGGCGACCAGCCACCGTCTCCGGAGCCGAAGATAAAGATCGCCTTCGGGGGCGTTTCGTCGGGTTCATACAGCCTCACCACGGCGGGGAGATGGGCCAGCGCCACAGAGGCCTTCGGCACCGGCGGTTCGTCCGAATCGTCTTCCGGTTCCTGCGCCAGCAAGTGCGACGGCAGCAACTGAATGATCAGCCACAGGCATAGGGAAAACAGCGTTCTCGATTTCAGCATCTTGGCATGGAATGGGTGGACTCCCTTACGTCTGACAACATCACGATTCTAAGCGTTTCCAAACCTGCTTTCCGTTCGGCCATTCGCTTGCGCGGATTTCCCGCTTTTCGATGCGCCTCCTTCCGCCATGCTCCGTCCATCATGCTCCCGGAAACCTCGTTTCTGCCGTCCCATCTCACCATCGAGCCCGAACTGGCCGACCAGCTCAGCAGCCGCCCCGGCCACCAGCGCTGCATCGAGGGCGATGGCGAACTGCTCCTCGTCGCTCATGAGGTTCCGCGCCCTTCGGTTCCGGAGCGCGAGGCGCTGTTTTTCTGGAAACGTCGCGACGGTCGTTGGGTCGGTCCGGCAGGGACCATGGGCCTCGTTGCCCTCGAAGCCCTTCTCGACCGCTATGCCAAGGCCATCGACGTCCATGAGGAAGTCATTGATGAGGCAGACACCGCCTCCGAGGTTTTTGCGATCCTCCGTCATGCGGGTCCTCTGGCACGCTCCTCGCGGAACCTTGTCGGCGCTCTGGAACACGTCCTCGGCATCGACCACGATGACCGCGCCATTCGTGCCCTGCGTGACCGTGCCCGCGAAACCGAACGCGCCGCCGAGCTGCTTTACGCGGATGCCCGCATCACCCTTGAATTCTGGCAAGCCGAGCGATCCGAGGAGCAGGCCCTCGCCTCCGCCCGACTGAACCGCATCGCCTTCCGCCTCAATCTCCTCGCTGGATTTTTCCTGCCGCTTGTCGCCCTCGGTGGCCTTTTCGGCATGAACGTGGACATCCCTCATTTCGTCCAGCACGGCTTCTGGGTCATCATCTTCATCGGCCTGTTCATCGGTGGCTGCATCCTCTTCATGGTCGGACGCCAAACCGGACGGAAGGCGGACTTCGAAAGCGAAATGGAAGAGCCGTGAAATAAGGAGTGGTGACATTTCTTGCTTCTTGAAACCAAGGTAGTCTTTCCCTGCTTTCGAAGAGGGTGGTAACGTCTTCTTCGTTGGGACCGCAAGGGCATCCTCTTCCCCCGGCCGGGGGAAGAGGATGCGGGAACCG
>JANOBS010000052.1:0-6402 GCA_031411755.1 Luteolibacter sp.
CCGCGCTCGTTTCCGCACTCGCCCGCACGTTCGGGGGCGAGTCCGGCCGCATCCAGTTCACGCCTGATCTGATGCCATCCGATGTGACGGGCTTCCGTTTGTTCGACATGCAGAGCCAGACGTTCCAGCTCCGGAAAGGCCCGGTCTTCACCAATCTCCTGCTGGCCGACGAAATCAACCGCGCCCCAGCGAAAACCCAAGCATCGTTGCTCGAAGTCATGCAGGAGCGACAAGTCACCATCGATGGCGAAACACTCCGCCTTTCCCCACCATTCATGACGCTGGCGACACAGAATCCGGTCGAACACGAGGGCACCTATCCGCTGCCGGAAGCCCAGCTCGACCGCTTCCTGATGAAGGTCATCATCGAGTATCCCGATCAACCCTCCGAGTGCGAGATCGTCACGCGTGCTGCTGCCGAGAGACCGGGTTCTTCGAGTCCGGTCGATGTTGTCTGCACGCCGGCCGACATCGTCGCCGCGCAGGAAATGACTGCTGCCGTACAGGCGGTTCCGGAAGTCGTGGCCTACGCCGTCGCACTTGCCCGTGCCACCCGTGAAGCACGCGCCGTCGCCCTCGGAGCCGGCACTCGTGGGGCGATCGCGTTGGTCCGCGTCGCGAAGGCCCACGCCGCCATGCAGGGACGCGGCTTCGTCATCCCCGACGACATCAAGTCCGTGGCGCTGCCCGTGCTCCGCCATCGCGTCCAGCTCACTCCCGAAGTCGCCATCAGTGGACAGGAGGTCGACGAGGTGCTGAGGGGAATTGTGGACAGTGTGCCAGCTCCGAGAGGGTCGATGGTGAATGATTAGAAGTGAACGGTGATTGGTCTGAAGAGTTTAGAATTTAGTGCTTAGAATTTAGGATTTTCTTAACTGTGTTCCCCACCAACGCCACTCTCGGTCTCACGCTCTTCTGGGCCCTTCTGGGTCTGGCGGTTTCGCGGTTTCCGAACCAGGCCTCGACCTGGTGGCTGCTCGGTGGCTTGTTCGCTTTGGTTCTTCTGGTGGATGCCCTGCGGCTGCGTTTCAGGAAACCTGTTGAAGTCATCCGACGACTGCCGGGCCGCTTTGCCCTCGGGGATTCCGGAGAGGTGAGACTCATGATTTCAAATCCCGGTGGACAGGCGATCGAGCTCGAAGTGTTCGACGGGATTCCTCCCGGAGCCGATGCCCCGACAATGCCGTGGCAGGGGAGCGTGCCCGGCCAGAGGGAACTCAAGGTCTTCCATCCGGTGAAATTGCTGGAGCGGGGCGAGGTGACCTTCGGGCCGATCCAGGTGCTTTCGAAGTCCGAGTGGTCGTTCTGGAAACGCCTCAGCCATCACGGAAAAGCCGAGCGGGTGAAGGTCTATCCGAACTACGAACCGGTGGTGCGATACGCGCTCCTGGCGATGCAGCATCGCGAAAGTCCGATGGGAATCGTGCGTCGTCCACGCGCCGGAACCAGCCGTGAATTCCAGCAGTTGCGCGATTACCGCGATGGCGATTCATTCGCACAGATCGACTGGAAGGCGACTTCGCGACGCCAGTCTCTGATCAGCCGCGCCTATGAGGAGCAGCGGAATCAGTCGGTCGTATTCCTCGTCGATACCGGCCGACGGATGAGGGCGATGGATGGCGACCTGCCGCAGTTTGACCACTGTCTGAACGCGATGCTGCTGGTCTCGCACGTGGCGCTGCGACAGGGCGATCAGGTTGGCGTGCAATCCTTCGGCGGCACCAACCGCTGGTTGCCGCCGGTGAAGGGACTGCACGCGATGCCTGTGCTGTTGAATCATCTTTACGACTTCAAGACCACGCCGGAGCCCAGCGATTTTTCCGTAGCGGTCCAAAACCTCATGGCCCGTCAGCGGCGTCGCGCTCTGGTCATCGTGCTAACGAATCTGCGTGGAGAGGATGGCAAGGAGCTCATTCCCGCCCTCCAGGTGCTGGGCTCGAAACATCTCGTGCTTCTTGCCAGCCTGCGCGAGAGATCGGTGAATGACGCCCGGGAGCAAACCGTGGAGACCTTTGCCGACGCCCTACGCTTCACGGCGGCGGATCGTTACATGACGGATCGCCGGGAAGTGCTCGCCGAGCTGACCGCGCGGGGGATTCTCACGCTCGACACCACGGCCCAGCAGCTCGCGATTTCCCTGGCGAACCGCTACCTCGACATCAAGTCAGCGGGCCGTCTATAACAGGCGTAAAATCGGCCTTCGGAGTCCTACGTGATTGCGGAGTTTCATTCACCCAAATCCGTGGTAGTCTCTTTTTCGTAAGGGATAGCACTGCCCCCCCCAGAGGGCCCGGGGGCATCGGGAATAGGGACCCGATGCCCCTGGTCATCTCCCCGCCGCAATCAGAGTGGCAGGAAATGATGACCGGAGCACCTCCAATTCAATTTCGCTCTGCCTGATCGTGCCCGGTTCATGGAAGTAAAATCGGCCATCAAAGTCCTACGCGATGACGGAGTTCCATACCACCGAATCCGTGGTAGTCTCTCTTTCGTAAGGGATAGCACTGTCCTCCCCCCGGAGGGCCCGAGGGTGCCGAATTTAGGGACTCGGCACCCTCGGACATTCCCCGCCTGACGTTCAGGCTGAGAGGAAAAAGGTCCGCCCTCGGAATGTTCGAAACTCGAAATTCGAATCTGGAAATTCGAAACGAAGAGGGATTGCTTGGTTTGAATCCATTACGATTCACCATTCACCAATCACAATTTACCATTCACGTCTTCCCTCCTCACGCGAAAACGGCGCGGCCCCCTTTCGAGAACCACGCCGCCCATCGTGCGAACAAACCCGGGAAAGGATCAGACGAGGCCCTGTCGCAGGGCCTTGGAAACCGCCTCGGTCTGGGTGCGGACTCCAAGCTTCCGGTAAACGGCACGCAGGTGCATGTCGACCGTGTGCTGGGAGATGTTGAGCTGATCGGCGATCTCCTTCTTGATGAGACCGTGGACCAGGGCGCGCAGAACCTCGACCTCGCGGGAGGTGAGGGGCTCGATCTTCTGGACCGAACCGTAGCGGGAGAATCCTTCAAGGATCATCTTCGCGATCGGCCCGCTGAGGGCGGAGGATCCGTTCATGACCTGGCGGATGCCATCAAGGATGTCATCCGGATCCGCGGACTTGAGAAGGTAACCTGCGGCACCATTGCAGATCGCGTGGTAAACCCGCTCACGGTCATCAAAGGCCGAGAGGATCAGAACCTTGAGCTCGGGCAGGAGCTTTCGCACCTCATCGAGCACCTGGAGTCCATCGCGTCCCGGAAGTCCGAGATCGAGGAGCAGGACGTCCGGCTTGTCGTTGGTGTAACGCAGCTTTTCAAACAACTCGTCCGGGTGGGAAAAGTGGTAGGGGCAATCAATGTCCACTTCTCCGGCGAGGAGGCGGCGGACATGCTTGGCGAAGACCTGATGGTCTTCGAGAATCCATACGCGGGTGACTTCTGCGGCGATGGCGCTCATGACTGGTGGGGTTTGGCGATGAGGTGGGCACGGCGGACGACAAGCCTGAGCAGCGTGCCGACTCCGTTCGTCGATTCGATCTGAAGCTGGCCCTCGAGAACCCGGGCCCGCTCCTCAAGTTTCTGAACGCCGTTGATCCGGGTGCTGCTGTTTTCCGGAAGGCCGACTCCATCGTCGCTGACTTCCAGAACCAGGCGCTCACCGAGATCTCCGAGACGGATGTTCACGTGACGCGCATGGGAGTGCTTGACGATGTTATGGACAGCTTCCTTGTAGAAGAGGAACAGGTGGCGCTTGGCATCCAGAGTCAGCCTGCTCTCCACCTTCAGCGAGCTGCACTCGATGGTGTAGTCGACCTCACGCAGCAGGCGGCCGGCCGTCTCGCGCATGCGTTGGACGAGATCACCAATCGAGTCCTGGCGGCGCTCAAGCAGCCAGACGATGTCACGCATGGCCAGCGAGCTTTCGCGGGCGATCGATTCCACTTCGCCGAGATCCTCCATCACTTCCTGAGGACCGTGCAGACGGACAAGGTCCTTGCGGGCGGTGCGGGCGATGAGGGAAATGCTGCCGAGATTGCTGCCGATGTCATCGTGCAGGTCGGAGGCGATGCGCTTGCGGAGCTGGTCGAGCTGGTTTTTGGAAATCAGGCGACGACGTTCAACGATGACCACGGGGATCAGGAAGGTGAGCCCAAGAGCCACTGCGGCGCCCCAGGTCGCATTGAGTTCGCTTTCAGAGGCCATCTGCGTGCGCATCGGCAGCAGGGTGGCCAGTTCATGATCGAGCCTCCAGCGCTCGCTGAGCTGCGACAGCCAGACGTCGAGCGCAATCACCTGCCGGATGCTGGCATACCCGTCAGTCAGCGTGGCGACCTGCGAGGAAGAGCCCTGATAAGAGCGTGTTACGGGTCGACCTCCCGCGAGATTGCGGGTGCCTGACCAGACCTCGATTTCCGACATGCCCTGGAGATTCCGCTCACCGAGCTGCCAGGCCTTGTTGCCCACCAGTCGGATGTGCCGTACCGCCAGTCCCTGGAGGGGAATGACCACCGGGAGCTTGCCGGAGCCATCGCTCGGCCAGGCATCGGACTGTTCGACCCGGCGGGCATTGCTGCCGTCCGCCTGATCGGAGACCCAGATGCTGACATCGCGGGGAAGAACGGCACCCTCGGAAAGTTCCGAAAGTTCATACGGGAACACCACCAGGCGGTCGACCGTTTGCGTTTCGCCCAGATCGATCGACCATTCCACGGATTCCCCCACATTGGAGACCTCGAGGAAATCGCCGCGATTCGTGCTCCAGCGACCGGACTGCCAGATGCCAAGTGGCGTTCTTCCATCCACGAGGAATTCCGGTGACCAGAGACCTGGAATCGTGAGGGCACCTTTCACACTCACATCCGCTCCGAATGAAACCGGAGTGGTTCCGGAAAACACCATGATCTCGGAAAGCGCGCAGAGATCTGTCACTCCGCGATCCCGGCCACTCTGGACGACCATCCGCAGGTAGCGGGCGGTGATGCCGCGGGCGGAAAAGCGGGTGGGGGAGATTCCAGGATTCGGGTAAGTGGAATTTCCGGTGGAGTAGATGATCGATGCAGATTGGAAATCAGCAGACTTCGAGGCGTAGATCGTGAAGCGTCGAGGAAAGAGGCCATCCGATTCAGAAGGCTCATTCTGGGCTGGAATGAGGTAGATCTGCTCCAGAGGAAGTTCCTTGCCGAGGTCGAGGGTGACGGTCGGATCGGGATCAGTCGGCTTCATCCGTCCAAGGCGGCAGCCGTTGGCGGACTTCAACGAGTGTTCCTGCGCCTTTGCCAGCGAGGAAATTCGTTTGTCGATCCAGGAGACACGATCTTCAACCTCCACCAAGCGGGAGTTGAACATACGGGCTACACGCCCGATGGGGTTGGCAGTTTGGGCCATTTCCGTGGCGTGAGCCACAGACAGGCAGATCCACGCAAGCAGGGACAGCTTGGATCCACCGACGGCGAGCCGGCTGGTTGTTGTTTTCATGGGACTTCAAGGGGAACAGCGGCTGGAAAATACCAATTTTTAAAAAACGTTCAATCTTTTTTAAATTTATTGGTTTGCGGGCTATTTTCCTTACTATCCCATCACGTAAACTATTCAGTTAGAGTGACAAGCAAGTCGACGTGTGGGGATGGAATGGGTCCTGATCGCGACTGCCCACCCTGCCTTGGTGGGTGGCGCTCTCCAGCATCGATGGCTGTCTGGCCCTTCAGAATGGGACTTTTTCCTGACCCTGAAGCTGGAGCAGCCAAGGCGTTCAAGAAAGCGGTGCCTGGCCGGAACGTGGTCAACTTGGGCTGCGCGTTTCCGTTTAAGCAGGGAGGCGCCCGACAATTCCGTTGATCGTGCGCAAGTTCCCCTTTGCAAGCCTTTCCAGTTCGGAGGCCTTCGGATCAAAAACGCGATCTGCTCACCGGGGCCGTGGACGCCTTCGATGAGGATGCCTTCGACGTCGGCGATCTTCGAGGGGCCGGTGGCCCAGATGATGTTCGGGCAGTGGTAGAAGCTGGCCATGGCGTCCGGGATGTTGCGGACGATTTCACTCCGCTGGATGCAGGCGACGTGGATCCACGGTGAAAGCGCGGCCAAACGGGTCTGTTGCGGTGCCCAGCCGCGCGCTTGGCCGCGTCATTCAGCGACCGTCATTCCACACAGGACTTGCCCTCAGAGTCTCCCTATTCTCTGATCAAGGAAGCTACCCATCCGTCATTCCACATTCGAATATCGTCCCCGCTCCACGTCCAAGGCCAACTCGCCCCGGTCCCCTCAAAAGCAATTTCCTAGCAGTCGCTCTCGTCCCGCCGCGAGACTGCTCGCGCTTCGCCCCTAACCAAAGCAATCAATCCCATGAGAATCCAGAATCTATCCCGAACCATCGCCTTCGTCATGGTGGCGATCTGCCTCCTCGTGCCGA
>JANOBS010000053.1:0-1816 GCA_031411755.1 Luteolibacter sp.
TCGGGGTTCGAGCTCATGTAACTCACGGCCAGGCTAGACGAAGCGGTGGCGGTCAGCGCGAAGGGAGTGTCTCCATAAGTTCTTGGAGACAACGCTGCGAAGGTGATCGCCTGCGAGGCTTGGCCAACGGTCAACATCTGAACGACGGAAGTCGCGGCGGCATAGGTGGCATCACCTGACTGTGAGGCGGTGATCGTGGTGGATCCGGCACCGACAATCGTGACCGTGGAGCCGGAGATGGTCGCCACCTCGGGGTTCGAACTCATGTAACTCACTGCCAGGCCTGAGGAGGCGGTCGCCGTCAAAGAAAAGGGCGAGTTTCCAAAGGTTTTGGCAGGCAAGGCCGCGGAGGTGATGGTCTGTGGGGCCTGGCTGACGGTCAGCGTTTGTGCGACGCTGGTCGCGGCCGCGTAGTTGGTATTGCCCGGCTGCAAGGCTGAGATCGTCGTGGAACCAACTCCTACGATCGTCACCGTGGAACCGGAAACGGTCGCCACCTCCGAGTTCGAACTGTTGTAGCTGACGGCCAAGCCGGATGAGGCCGTTGCCGTCAATGCAAAGGGCGAGTCGCCATAGGTCCTGGCGGGCAGTGAGGAGAAAATGATCGTCTGAACGGCTTGGTTGACGACGAGTGTCTGGGCCACGGGCGTGGCTGCGGCATAAGTGCTATCACCAGGCTGCGAGGCTGTGATCGTCGTGGAACCAACGCCTACGATCGTCACCGTGGAGCCGAAGACCGTGGCCACATCCGGGTTCGAACTGTTGTAACTCACGGCGAGGCCGGATGAGGCGCTGGCGGTGAGGATCGAGGGCGCATCGCCGTAGGTTCTGGCCGACAAGGCGGCGAAAGTGATCGTCTGGGAGACAGGCGCGACAATCAGGTAGCCATTGGCATCGAGTGTCAGTGGACCAAATCCAGCCGCCGTGATGAGGGCGAGTTGGGTGGAGGTCAGGCCGCTGCTGGTGGTGCCGAAACGGAGGGAGGCACCTGGGACAAAGCTGCCTGTAATCGCGAGCGTGCCACCGCTCCAACTGATCGCGCTGCTGTCGGCGAACTGCAGGACGCCGCCCGTTCCGAGACTGATGGTGGCGGCGGCGGTGACATCCAGCGCTCCCAAGGCATCGGCATAGGTGGCCGCGTCGAGAGTGGCGGCGGCGATGGAGATCGGAACGGTATTGGACAGGACATTATTCGCGCCGAGTGCCAGTTTTCCGGCGGAGACCGTTGTGGTGCCGTTGTTGCCGACGGTTCCACCAAGCGTCCAGATGCCGCTGCCCGACTTGGCGAGGTTGCGGAAGGTGAAAGGCAGTCCACCGACGATTTCTCCATTGCTGCTGCCTTGAAGAGTGATGTCGTTGGTCGTGCTGCCGCTGCCCGTGAAGGTGCTGGTGAATCGAAGCAGGCCGGAACCTGATGTCTCGAGGATCTTCGTAGCTCCGGTCCCGTTGAAGAGGAAGTTGATGACGCGGTCGGTGGTCTCGCCAGCACCGGTGTATCTCAAGGTGGCTCCCCCCTGGATGCCGGTGTTCCCGAAGTCGATGGTGCCGTTGGCCACGGTGGTCGGCGCACCCAGCGAACTCGAGGCCGTGCCGCCGGCCACGCTGTTGAAGGAGGAGACGTTGAGTATTCCCGCACCCCCCGTCGTTTGCGGTGTGATCGAGGTTTTGCCGGAATAGGTGTTGGAGCTCCCGAGCGTCAAAGTGCCCGCGTAGGATTTGACCAGTCCGCCGCCGCCGCTGACGACACCGCCGAGGGTCTGGTTGGAGGTGCTGAAGATCCTGAGATTCGAGCCACTGGCAAGGGAGATGCTGTTGT
>JANOBS010000054.1:0-27109 GCA_031411755.1 Luteolibacter sp.
CGAAAGAATCGGGTTGGCAACGGGACCGGAACCAGCCCGAACGTTGCCTAGATCTTTCCAAGCACCTCGCTGAAAACGCCCAAGGTTTCATCCAGATCCGCCTCGGTGTGGGCGAGGCTGAGGAAGCCGGTTTCGTAGGGCGAGGGCGCGAGGTAGATGCCCTTGTCGAGGCAGCCCCAGAAGAACTTTTTGAAGAACTCCAGGTCCTGCTTCATCACGTCGTCGACGTTGACGATCTCGCGGTCGGTGAAGAACAGGCAGAACATCGAGCCGACGCGATTGAACCGGTGCGGCACGCCCTTTTCCGCGAGGAGCTGGCGCAGGCCAGCCTCGAAGTGGGCACCGAGTTGGTCGAGTCGGGGAAAGCCGGAGGGCTTCGAAAGTTCCTTGAGCTGCGCAAGCCCGGCGGCCATCGCCAGCGGGTTGCCGGAAAGGGTGCCAGCTTGGTAAACGGGGCCGATCGGGGCCAGCATGTCCATCACATCGGCGCGACCTCCGAACGCGCCGACGGGAAGTCCGCCGCCGATGACCTTGCCGAAGCAACTGAGGTCCGGGGTAAGATTTTCGAGCCCCTGCACGCCCGCTTTGCCCAGCCGGAAACCGGTCATCACCTCGTCGAAAATGAGCAGCGCGCCATACTTCTTCGTGATCGACGATAGCAGGTCGAGGTAACCGGGTTTCGGAAACACTAGGCCGGCGTTGGCGGGGTAGGACTCGACGATGATGGCGGCGATTTGTTCGCCCTGATCGGCGAAGAGTTTTTCCAGTGCCTCGGGGTCGTTGTAGGAAAGGACGATGGTTTTCTCGGCGAAGGCTTTCGGCACGCCGGCGGAGTCGGGCTCGCCGTGGGTGAGTGCTCCGGAGCCGGCGGCGACGAGGAGGGAATCGCTGTGGCCGTGGTAGCAGCCATCGAATTTCACGATGTAGTCGCGCTTCGTGAAACCGCGCGCCAGGCGGATGGCGGACATCGTGGCCTCGGTGCCGGACGAGCACATGCGGACTTTTTGGACCGAGGGCACCCATTCACAGATCGTGCGGGCCATTTCGACCTCGTAGGGGTTCGGGATGCCGAAGGAAATGCCGTCCTTGGCGACCTCGTGGATGGTGTTGGTGATGACCGTCGGCGCGTGGCCGAGGATGTTCGGGCCCCAGGAGCCGATGTAGTCGATGTAGGTCTTGCCGTCGACGTCCTCGATCCGGCTGCCCTTGGCGCGACGGACGAAGAACGGCTCGCCGCCGACATTGCGGAAGGCGCGGACCGGTGAGTTCACCCCGCCGGGGATGAGTTCCTTGGCGGCGGCGAAGAGCTTGGACGAAATGCTCGTGGACATGCGGAGAGGGTGAACGTCGAACTTCCAACGTCCAACCTCGAACATTGAAGAAATTTTGAGAAAGGGTGAACAGGATCCCATTCGAACGCGTCCGAGTTCCGGGCTTTCCTTGCCTGCAATCCTTGCTAACCTGCTTCCATGAAACGCTGCCTTGCCTTCGCGTTGTTGCTTTTTCTCGCCATTCCCGCATTCGCCCAGGTCAAGCGCGCGGAACGGAAGTCACTCCTCGATCAGGATCCGGACGTGGTCTATTTCGAGGAGGAATCCAAGAAGCCGATCATGCTCGGCGTGATCAAGGAGGCCCCGGTTTACTCGGACAAGGAGGGCAAAGTGAAGCTGGGCTACCTCAAGGCCGATCAAACGGTGCGCCTGGAAGCGATGACCGACCGCGCCTACAAGGTCCGCGGCAAGGGCACCAGTGATGGTATTTCCGGCTGG
Source organism: Luteolibacter sp. (assembly GCA_031411755.1). Taxonomy (GTDB): domain Bacteria; phylum Verrucomicrobiota; class Verrucomicrobiia; order Verrucomicrobiales; family Akkermansiaceae; genus Luteolibacter. The sequence goes on from JANOBS010000054.1 coordinate 1,770, forward strand.
GTGCCGCCGTGGGCCTTTTCCTCGAAGGATCCGAAGTTCGTCGAAAACCTGAAGCTGCTCTACGCCCGCAATCTCCAGGTCCAGAAGCTCATCGAAGCCCACCAGGTGGCCGTCGGCCTGACGATGGAGGAGGTCACGAAGTCCCTCGGAACGCCGACCAAGACGACCATGCGCAAGACCGGTGAAGGTCAGAGCGGACGCTGGGAATTCATCGACTACGAGGAGGTGAAAAATTACGCCGACTTCCGCGACCCCGTCAGCGGTCAGTTCTATCGGAAGCTCATCAGCGTCACGCAGATCGAAAAGGGCAAGACGGCGGTTGAGTTTGAAAACGGAATGGTCAGCGCGGTTGAGGAAAGCGAGGACCGCCAGAAGAGCGGCAATACCCGGATCATCGTGCCGCCACTGGTGTGGGGTTGGTGAGGAGATTCAATAACCGGAGTTACGACACTCCTGTCGTATCTTCGGCGGCGGACGATGAAGCTAGGGGACAGCAACTGTCCCCACTCCCATTGCCCTTCAGGAAAACTCAGCCCCTCCGGCGCTCGAGGATGACAAGCATGAGGAAGGAGAGGATGAGGTTCATTTCCTCGCGTGGGGTCATGTTGCCGACCTTGTCGATCTGGAAGCGGCCTTCGAAGAATGCGGGCTTCTTCGTCATCCGCATGGCGCCTTCGCCATTGCTGCGGCTGGCGAGGTAGCGGGGGTGGAAAAGGTAGCCGGTGAGCATGCCGAGGATCGGGATTTCCCCGAGCAGCGCATCGGCCACTTTCGCTCCGGGGTTTTCCTCCTTGATCGAGAAGTCCGGGGTTTCGTCGCCGGGATTGAAGGTCTCGTAGTGGGCCTTCCAGATCGAGCGCCAGCCACGGCGGCCGACACTGCCGATCGCGCCACCGCTGGCATCGGTCATGAAGTAGCGGGCGGACCAGTCGATGACCTTGTTCGTCCGGATGTCGGCAAGGCCGGTGCTGCGGGTGGAGTCGGTGAAGATCTCGACGTGTTCCTTGAACTTGAAGAATTTCTGCTTGGTGTGGAGGACGGTGCGACCGGCGGCATCGGTGACGTTGGCCTGGGTGGTCAGGGCCAGGATCTTGAAGGAGAGGGTCAGCGGATACTGGAGTCCGGAAAGTGCTTTTGCGACCTCGTCATTCGGAAGCGGTGGTGGCGGGGAGACCTGCGATTGCGGGGCCGCGTAGGGATTTTCGTGTTCCACGCTGATACCTAGCCGGGTTTTGGGAAAAAGAGCAAGCCCACCTTGTCCAATGGCCCGGTCAGAAATGACTTCGATCGACCACTCGGCGATTTGCCTTCAACTGATCATGGGAATGCGAAACGAATTTGACCTGGGCGAAGACCCAAAGCCGCACGGACGGGCTTCTGATCAGACTGAAGTCGGAAGGCGAAACTCAGTCGCGTGCAGATCGAGTTCAACCGGTTGATGAGGACTCTGGATAATGCACGAGGCAGCACTCCCGTAAAAGGCAGAACTTGATCGGTTGCTGGCGATTTCATTCCGGGAACCCCTGCCGATGGTGGAGACGGTGAGGCTGGAGTTGGTAGTCACTGGCCATTTTGGCGCTATTGACCCTCCAGCTGCCCCCGAGGCGCAGCAAGTGGTCCATGGATCTGCTCAGTGGAAAGGCTGTTGATTTGTAACAATACTGGCATTCCCGATCTCTTGGCCGCCTTTAGAAATGAATTGATCGGGTGAAAGAAATCTGGTTGAGTCAGCGCTTTTTGAATTCCCCCATATGAAACTGCTCACCCTACTCCTGATTGTCTTCGGCAGTGTTTCCGCCGTGGCTCAGACAGTTACCCGGCTGACGGATCAGGTACGACTTTTCTACAACTCGTCCCAACCGACGGATTTCACGAATCTCACACCCCAGAAGGTTCTGTTTTCCGCAACGCCCACCGGCCGCAACGGATCGGCACCGTATGTCACCAACGGCACGGCAGCGGGAACCCTTCAGTTGCTTCCTTCCCTACCCACCGATCATGGCGTGGCCGGACCCTACACGATCCTTGGCACGCAAGCCTACTTCTTCACCTCATCCCCATCCGCAGCTAGTTCTTTCTGGAAAACTGACGGCACACCGGCGGGCACCACCCTTGTCAGTGCTTCGATTCCGCCCAACCTGCATTCGCTGGCCATCATGAACGGTGCCTTCATCGCCATCGGTGCGGCTCCGTCGGGGGAGGGCTCCGTCATTTGGAAAAGCGATGGAACCCCTGCCGGCACTTCTACGGTCCACACGACTTCGCCCCAGCTTCGTTTTACTTCGGGTAAGTTGATCGGTGGCACCTACCTGATCGCCGCCACTTTCATCACCGGCCAAGGACGACAGGACGCGATCTGGAAGTCCAACGGCACAAACGCAGGCACGGTCCTCGTGAAAACCCTCTCCAACGTCGACGGCGGAAATACCACCTATGACCAGTTCCCGGCCGAGTTGACCGAATTCGGAGGCTTCACCTATTTCCTCGCAATGGAGTATGCAAACGTCAGTGGCCAGGACTACCAGCGTTCCGTTCTCTGGCGTACGGACGGTTCTGGAGCGGGCACCGTCCGGATCGGCGCTCCTGGACCGCTTTTTGGGGCGATGTTCAGCTTTGGCGGCTCCCTCTTCATGGAAAAGGATGGGGCGGTGGACCTCGGCGGAAGCGTGTCCCCACCGCTGATCATGAAATCCGATGGAACGCTGGCGGGCACGTCCACAGCCTTCTTCGGTAGCGGCTACAGCTCCATGTCGCGCGTGGCCATGTTCGGAGGCCACGTCTATTACAATCTGTATTACAGCAACTTCCTCTTGCCCGCCTCCAGCAAATACTCCCACCTTTGCCGGATGTCCTCAGCAGGAACGATGCAGTTCCTCGCCAACCTCCCCAGCAGTTCGAATTTCAGCGGCACCTCTCTTTCCTTCGCCATTAAAATCTCCAGCCAGCCCACGGCGCTTTACCTTCGGATCGTCGGCGCGGTGGCGGACGTCTGGAAAATCACTGGCACTACCGTAGCCTCCATCCAGCGTCTCGGCTCGGGGGCGGTCGCCAGCGATGCCTTCATTGATGGCGACATGATTGGCTACGGCGATAACTTCACCAGCGGACCCGAGATCTATTCCAGCCGCAACGGCATCACCCTGATCGTGGATCTTTCCACCGGCGTTAGTTCTTCGGATCCAAACATCTCAGGTTTCATTAACCTGCCTCGGGCTTCACTGGGCAATCTTTTGCTCTTCAGCGGACAGGATCCCGTAAATGGCAACGAGATTTGGCGCAGCGATGGCACGATTCCGGGCACTTATATGCTCGCCAACGCCTCTTCAGGCCAGTTTTCCTCGTCCATTTCGCAGATCATTCCCGGCGGCAACTCTGCGTGGATCGTCCTCTCCCGAAGCGACATCCCGACTGAAACCTACGACGCGGTCCAACTCTGGAAAACCGATGGCACGACCCCAGGAACCTCTTTCGTCAGGCAGGTACCGAGCGGGACCAACTGGTATTCGTTCGTCACGGATGGTAGCCGCCTCGTTGCGCACGTTGGCAACTCTCCCAATCCAGACTCGATTGTCGTGATCGATGGTCCCGGAACCGGCAATGTGCTCGGCTCTGGGAATTTGGGCAGCAGGCTGCTCCAAGCCAGCGGAAGCTTCTGGTGGACCGAAGCAACCTCGTCCTTGCCGGTCCTCAAGCGCAGCGATGGATCCACGAATCCTGCAATCGCGATGGCACCTCCTGCGGGCCATCGTTTCCAAACCCTGGAAATCGCGTTCGGAAATGGAGTGATCGGCACGACAAGTTCCAAATCCGCGCCCGAATATTCCTACGACGATCTCATCCACATCGTCTGGTTTCGCCCCGATGGGCCGGTGATCCTTCACACCACAGAGGACTCAGGTTATAACAAGGGCTTCTCCGTTTTTGCAGGCAGGCTCTATTTCACCCGTTCAAGTTTTCCAACACAGGACTCGCTCTACTCCTCGGACGGCACACCCGGCGGTTCAATCCTGCTCGATACCGCCTATGAAATCGGGGGCAATTCCAACGGCACTCTGACGGAACACGCCGGACACCTCTACTACCCGGTAAAGGCCACCTCGTCCTCGACCACGACGCAGATCCATCGCACCGCCGGCACGGTGGCCACCACGGGTACCACTTCCATCCAGATTCCAACTAGTCTGAGTTCGATGGTTTCAGCCGGTGGATGGCTTCTCTATGCCTACTATATCTATGACGAAGTAACCGGAGGCCTCATCGCCCCAGTCCTCTACACGGCGGGCATGCAGGATGGCCAAGTGATCGCCGCCATGAATGCCGATGATCTTCAGTTTTATTCATCCCAACCTGATCTCAGACCCCGTAACGATGGGCTCGCTTTCTTCTCCCGATTCGAAGCTGCGAATGGCGATGAACTTTGGAAAGTCCAGTTACCCCAGCCTCCTGCCATCACTCCATACGACTCCTGGGCGCAAAACAAGAACCTCAGCGGCAATAACGCGCAGCCCCTCGTAGACGCTGACAACGACGGCGTTGAAAACATCATCGAATTCTACACCGGCACCCATCCCGCCGACCGCGCTTCTGTGTTCCGCCCGACCTTTGCCCCCTTCACCGTGGGCGGTCCCGTCTTCCAAGGCATCACGATCCCACGCATGAGCGACACCGGACTGACCCTGACAGTCCAAAGCTCCGTCGACTTGGTCAACTGGAACACGGACATCACGATTTCACCATCCGGCACCCTTACCAACGGTTCGTTCAAACGCACCGCAATCGAAAGTCGCATCGGCACAAATCCCGAGGTGATTCGCTTCGGCGTCATCCCTCGAAACACCTATCCGAAGGTCTTCGTCCGATACCGCATCGCTCAATAAAAGTTGGAGTTCACTCAAGTTGGTGCGAAAGGCGGACCAGATGCGCCGACGAGTTACTTCCAGCGCTACGATCGAAGTGCCGCTGGAAAGGCAAAGCCAGCAGGCATCCGGGGTGATGATCCTGAATGCCAGTCAACACTCATCACCCACAGATGTCGTCCTTCGTTGAAACCGTGAGCCACCTTGGTATTTGAAGGCGGCGTTTCGCTTCGCTTCCGGCCACCCTCCAGGATTCAATAGCTGCGGCCCCAGATCGCTCGTGAGCGGGTGGGGGTTCCTGTTAGAAGGCAGGGAGCCTCGGGTTCGTTCTGCTTGTCGAGCGGCAGGCAGCGGATGGTGATCTTGTGCTCCTTGGAAATAACCTCCTCCTGATCCGGCGAGGCGGCCCAAGGAGTGATGAGCCAGCCGCCGTCTTCCTTCGCCCAATGGGCGTGGAAGTCTTCAAGGCTGCTGCACTCAATGATGTTGGCATCGCGGAAGTCGGTGGCCTTTTTCAGCAGCGAATCGTGGATCTCGTGCAGGACCTCCGAAGCGCGCTGGATGAAGTCTTCCTTGTCGAGAAACTCCTTGGCGGAAACCGGTTGGTCACGACGCTGGAGGCAGACTTTCCGCGTCTCGATGTCGCGCGGGCCGATCTCGATCCGGATCGGCACGCCCTTCTTGATCCACTCCCATTTTTTCACGCCACCATTGAGGTCGCGGGTGTCGACGACCACGCGGAGGGGATCGCTGTGGAAAAGCTGGTTGCGCAGAGTGGTGGCGAGAGCCTGGCAGGCATCGAGCACGGCGGCCTTGCTGTCCTCCTTCGGAGTGACCGGAAGGATGACGATTTGCTGGGTGGCCACGCGCGGTGGCAGGACGAGTCCGTCGTCATCGGAATGCGCCATGATCAGCGTGCCGATCATGCGGGTGGAGACGCCCCATGAGGTGGTGTGGGCGTGCTCGACGCTGCCGTCGCGTCCGGTGAACGAGATGTCCTGGGCCTTCGAGAAATTCTGGCCAAGATAGTGCGACGTGCCGGCCTGGATGGCCTTCCGATCCTGGACCATCGCTTCGACTGTTAGAGTAATGTCGGCACCGGGAAAGCGTTCGTTTTCCGTCTTCTCGCCGGGGACGACCGGGATGGCAAGGTGGTCGCGGAGAAACTCCTCGTAGAGCCCGTGGATCATGCGGGTTTCCTCGATCGCGTCGTCCTTCGTCTCATGCGCGGTGTGGCCTTCCTGCCAGAGGAACTCGGCGGTGCGGAGGAACAGGCGCGGACGCATTTCCCAGCGCATCACGTTGGCCCATTGGTTGATGAGCAGCGGCAGATCGCGATACGACTGCACCCAGCGGGCAAAGGCGGCGCCGATGATCGTCTCGGAAGTCGGGCGGATGACGTAGGGCTCGGTGAGCTTCCCGCTGGGGATCATCCTGGTTTTTCCGGTGACCTCGTCCTTCACCGCTTCGAGGCGATGGTGGGTGACGACGGCGCACTCGGTGGCAAAGCCCTCGGCGTGCTCGGCTTCCTTTTCGAGGTAGGAAAGCGGGATCAGCAGCGGGAAGTAGGCGTTCTGGTGGCCGGTGGCCTTGAAGCGTCGGTCGAGCTGCTGCTGGATGAGTTCCCAGATGCCGTAGCCCCACGGCTTGATGACCATGCAGCCACGGGTTTCCGAGTTCTCCGCCATGTCGGCGGCACGGATGACTTGCTGATACCACTCGGGGAAATCCTCCGAGCGGGTGGGGCTGATGGCGGTCTTTTCTGACATGGGCGGGGGAGGGATTAGAACATTGAGCCTCGAACGTCCAACCCGGAAGTTCGGTGCGCGGGGTTTGACTTTCACGGCTGGGCCCTGTTTAAACCTGCGAATGGACGAAAGCCCCCAGCTCGCCGGACGATTCCTGCCCTCCAAGGTTTACGCCCGTTGGAAATGGACGGTGCGCTTCGGGCTGTTCGCCATGCCGCTGATCCTTTTCCTGGCGGGTGGCGTGGTGCTCTATCTCGCGCCGACGAAGTATGAGAGCAAGGCGGTTTTTGAATACCGCGGCAGCCGCACTCCAGCCGAGGCGGCGGCCTTGTTGAAGTCGCGGAACGTGCAGGTCGATGTGTGTGACGCGCTTCAGCTTCAAGAGCGATGGGGCTGCGATAAGGAGACGAACTGTCAAATCCTCGACGGCATCACGAAGACCCTGGTCGACCAAGCCAGCGGGCAGATCGAAGTCACTGTCACGCATACCGAGAAAGAGTCGGCCCGGGACATCGCGGCGGAACTGCCCAAGGCCCTCGACCGCTACGAAACCAAACTTTCCACGAACGCGATCAATTTCCGACTGCGCGAACTGAGACGCGCGACCCGCGATGGTGAGGACGAGGCAGAGGCTCGTTACAGGAACTTGGCGAAGTTGCTTTCCTTGGTTGGCGAGCAATCCAGCAATCCGGGCGACAAATTGCATGTCACCGCTTTACAGATCGAGTGGGAGCAGCAGTGCCGTCGGGTGGATGACAACAAGAACCGCATCGCCGAGATGGATCTGGAACTCGCCAGTCTTGGCAAATTCACGACGGTCCACACGGATCCGTTCATTTCCCAGACTCCGGCGGGAAAAAAATCCGAGGACAGTCTGGGCGAAGTCAGTCTGGAAGCCCTCGGCTACGGCCTGCTCTTCGCGCTGCTCGTTCCCTATCTTTTCGAACTCGCCTGCCCGAATCACCGGCGGTTCATCACTCCGGTGAAGAAGATGAGCCCGCTCGCGGACGACGAATGGTCCGGCGCGGCCAAGGACTCCGAACTTGTCCCCTCGCCGCTCAACGGTTAGGGAGCGGGGCGTGATGACAAAGTTCCCCCTTGTCCTGTTCGTGGCGCTGGTCGCGACCATTCCGGCCCAAGCTGATCTGGCTTCCGCGGCGCTGCTGAAGGCGGCCGCCGATTCCGATGCTGAAAAGCTCGTCCTCGCACTCGCCGAGGCTCCGCCGGATGCCCGCGATGCCAAAGGCCAGACCGCGCTGATGCTTTCCGCCAAGGCGGGCTCTTTCGAGTGCGCGAAGCGGCTGATCTGGGCCGGGGCCGACCCGCGACTGAAGGATGGATCGGGGAAAATGGCGCTCGATTTGCTCGACCCCGCGTCGCCCGCCTACGGACCACTGAGCCTGCTACTGCGCTGCCACGCCTTTTGTCGTGAGAATGGCCGACCCGGAGGCAAGGCCCGGATTCCAAATCTGGCATTGGTGAACGACATGTTCGTCGACTACAGCCACCCGTCCTTGACGTCGGCCTACGTCGTCAACACCGCCGAAATGAAGGGCAGGAAGGGTGTCGATGACGACCGCAACGGCTTCATTGATGACGTCTACGGCTGGAATTTGAACAACGACGAGCCGGTCGCCGCGCCGATGCTTTGCCTCGATGGATCGGACGAGACCCGGAGCTTTCTCGCCGAGATGATCACCAGCTATCTCAAGTCGAACAAAGGCGACGTGCAGATGGGCAACCTCCTGCGCAACCGCTACGACAACCCATTGGTCCGCCAGGTCGGCCTGCAGAACCTGCTCGGGGTCGGCATTGAACTCAACGACCTCAAGTACAGCGAAATGTTTTTCGATGCCTCCCACGGAACCCACGTCGCAGGCATCATCCGCCGCTACAGTGGCAACAAGGCGAAGCTCACCTGCGCCACCATCGGCATGTCCGTCACACCCCACGGGACGATCGTCGCGAACGGACAGGCGATGAGGGAACTCGCGAAAGACTCCGCCAACTATGGCGATTTCGTGAATGCCATCATTGAGCGCTACCGGGCCGAGGCGATTGTCAAGGGCCGGCGTTCCTCCGATTACCTGCGCGCCTCCGGTGCCGGGGTGGCCAACATGAGCTGGGGTCGCCAGAAGGTCTGGTTCAACGAAACGGCGGATCGGCTGAAGCAGATCTACAAGGAAGCCGGCGCGGATCCTGCCAGCATCGATCGAGAATACACCGGCGTCATCAGCCAGCGCATCGCCGAATTTCCGCTGGAACTGATGATCGCGAATGCCGCCACCTTCGCACTGGCCTTTTACGAGAACCCCGATGTGTTCATCGTCATTTCCGCCGGCAATGACCACGCCGACAACGACACCGGCCTGCCCTCGCCGCAGTATCTCTCCCGCTTTTTTCCGAACGTCATTACCATCGCCTCCACCAACGAGCAGGGAAAACCGTCCTCGTTCACGAACTTCGGCGTCCGTTCGGTTCAGCTTGCCGCTCCGGGCGAGGACATCCGCTCGACCATCCTAGGTGGGCTCGAGGCCCCCATGACCGGCACCTCGATGGCTGCCCCGCTCGTTGCCGGCGTCGCAGCAGGCATCCGCGCCGATCATCCGAAAATCTCCGCCGCCGACCTCCGCCGCATTTTGGAATACTCGGCCCGGCGAAATCCCATGCTCGCCACCATCGTCTCCACCTCCGCCTGGATCGATGCCGATGCCGCCAACCGGCTGGCCGCCACCTGGTCCGGCCCCACCGGATCGATGCTGCTCGCCGAGGTTGCCCGTGATCGCCGCCCCGGGCAGGACGGCCCGAAAATCACCGCTCCCAAGGCCGCCGCGCCGCCGAAGCTGAAGATCCCGCTCCTTGTGAAGGGATGGCGGATCACCTCGACCGGCGGTTATTCCGACTCATGGAAGGTCGTGATGTCAAAGCCGTCGCCCTACACCGAACAATGCCATTTCGGCGTCAGCGAGTGGCCCGCCAAGGAGATCAACGAGTCTTGGGCCAATGGCTTCCGCGTCAGCTCCATCGCCGGGGATGCGGACGGCTGGAACGTTGTCATGAGCAAGGGTATTCCCGGCGGCCAGCGCTTGCTGGGGCTGGATTTCGATCAGGCCCAGCTCGCCAAGCTGATGACGGAAGGCTGGAAAATCACCACCGTCGGCGGCTGGAACTCTCAGTGGGCCTTTGCGCTCGGTGACCAGACCGGCTACGGCAACCAGCGCTATACCCAGCCGACGCCGATGACGGACAGCCGTCGGGAATGGATCAAGAAACGCTGGGATGAAGGCTACCGCATCACCAGCATCGCCGGGGACGATACTCCGGAGACTGAGGACGACGGCTGGCTGCTGGTCATGAGCCAGACCTCTGGCCTCACCGAGCAGACTTTCAGCGGACCTGGTGCCTGGCCCACGGACTGGATCGCCACCAAGCAGAAGGAGGGTTTCCGGATTACCTCCATCGCCGGCACTCCCGAGCGAGCCATCGTGGTCATGTCAAAGGGCACCAAGCTCGGCGTCCAGATCGTCTCCGACGGCGGGAAATTTCCCGGCGACTGGATCAAGGACAGCTGGTGATTTTCCGGAAATCCGTCGCCGATCGACGAAAAGCCGAGAAGGGGGTTTGACAGCTCCCAGCCGGATCGTCTTAGTAGGTCCCTCTAAACCCCATTGCCCGTCCCGCATGAGCGAGAATGAAAACCAACCAGCTCCGTCCAAGCAGACGTCGAGCGTGCCCCTGAAAAAGGAAACCGTCCGCGTCACGCTGAAGGCGGCCGATGCTCCTCCTGCCGCCGGTCCGCCGGCGCCAGTCGTCGCTGCGCCGACTCCCACCGCTCCTGGAGCGGCTCCGGTCGTCCGTCCGCCAACTGCCACCTTGGGCGGCGCTCCTACGCCGACTGTTGGTGGCCCGCCGCGTGCGCCCGCTCCTGCGCCGACGATTCCTCTCCGCGCTTCGGGTGCTCCTACGGCTCCTCTTCGTCCACCGGGCGCTCCCACCGCACCCGGCGCTCCGCGTCCTCCAATGGGCTCCGGTGCTCCGACCATTCCGCTCCGTTCTCCCGGAGCCCCGACGACGCCCGGCACCATCCCTGCTCCTGGTCCGACGATTGCCCTTCCGAAGGCCACCGTGCAGCTTCAGGCTCCTACCCAGCCGCTCGGTACTGCCCGCCCGACACTGACCCAGGCACCGACCCTCCAAGGCGAAGACGACGAGGACGAAGGCTCCGGCGAAACCGTTGCCAACGTGCTTTCCATCGTCGGTTTCATCGCCGCTCTCGCCGTCCTGGCCTTCCAGTTGATGATCTCCAACACCTGGATTCACGCCAAGTATGAAGGCAAGCCGGGTGTCGGCGACAAGCCGCCGGCTGAGAAGACAACCCAGGAATGGGGCGAGCTTTTTCAATCCGAACAATAACTGACCCATGTTCCTTCCCATCCTTAATCTGATCCTCGGTGGTGTCGTCGCGTATTTCGCTTACACCGCCTGGGCCATGCCTCTCTGAGGCGCGGCTCATTCCATTTCCAAGGGCTGCCTCGTTTATCGCGGGGCAGCCCTTGACGTTTCATCCACCTGCATCCACGTTTCACCCATGGCACTCCAACTCACTGAAGCCAATTTCCAATCCGAAGTGATCGATTCCGATCAACCCGTTCTCGTCGATTTCTGGGCCGAATGGTGCGGCCCCTGCAAAATGATCGGTCCCGTCATCGATCAGGTCGCCACCGACCTCGAAGGCCAGGCCAAGGTCGGCAAGGTCAACGTCGACGATGCCCGCGAACTGGCCGTGAAATACGGCGTCCGCAGCATCCCGCTCCTCCTGTTCTTCAAGAACGGCGAGGTGAAGGACCAGATCGTCGGCGCCAACGTCACCAAGGACATGCTCAAGGCCAAGCTCCTCGCTCTGGCCTGATTTTCCTCAATCTTTTCCTGAAGCCGGACTTCCTCGCGGGAGCCCGGCTTCTTCGTTTCAAGGAGAGGTGGCATCCTGCCGCCATGAAGCCAGACTCCAACAGAAACCACGAAATTCACGAAAAGAACCGAAAGCAGGAGCCTCAGAGATCCATCATTCTCTTCTTTTCGTGAGCTTTGGTGCTTTTCGTGGTTCCCCCTCTTTCCTGGATCAAGCGTCCTTTAGCGACCGCTCAAACGCCCGGACTTCCAGCCGGTTCCTCAACCACCAGCCAAAGAGCGCCAGCACCAGAAGTCCGGCATCAAAGAACAGCCAGTTCTCCGGCTGGATGTGGTACTCGCCGATCGGCTTGTCGGACCAGGGATGCAGCCAGGTGATGCCGCCCGAATACGCATCCGCCGCCAGATGCAGCGCGGCGGCGATCCAGGCGGCCACCGCCACCCTCACGCGCGTCCCTTTCGGAAACCACAACGTCATCCCGGCGCAGAACGGAAGGAGGATGACGAGAAACAGAACGGTATGCGACCAACTATCATACCGGTCCTCCAGCGAGATGTGCGGCGAGCAAAGATCCGGCAGCACCCCGAACAAGGCCACCACTGGCAGCGTCCAGTCCGGAAACACCCTTGCGCCCCGCCATTTCAGCGAGACCACCTCGATCGCGAGACAGCCAGTCACCGGCAGGAGCGCATGAAAGCCATCAAACATCCTCGCAATATGCGGGAACCGAGTCTGCGGACAAGGCGCAAACCCGCTTCGGGCCTTTGCTTCAAAGCATCATGATCGCGGCCTCGGTCGGGCCGTCGCCGGAGAGGTGCAGCACCTTGTTTCCCGCATCGAGCACCACGATCCTCTTCTTTTCTAAAGTCATTCCCGAGGTGGCCTCGGCGGTGAAATTCGCGCTGAAGGTGAGTTCCATGGTGACCACGTTGACGTCCTTGAAGGTTTTGCCATCGAGCTTGAATTCCCCGTGGAACTGGACGCTGGCCTGATAGTTGAGGCGGCTGGAAGGCTTGGCGTAGCTCTTGAATCCTTTCTTCGCGTATCCAGCCACGATTCCCGAGTAGTAGGTGACCGCGTCGCCGGTGATGGCGTAGGGAATGCGCAGGCCGAGTTTCTCCTGATACCACCACAGATTTCCCTCCTTCGGAAGGGCGGGTTGATCGCTGGCTTCGGAATCCTTCGGAGCAGCTTCCTTGCGCAAGGCCTCCTGCGATGCCTGGGCCGCCTCCGCCGCCGTGATCATGGCAACCTGCTTGTCGTCCTTGGCTTCACGCTTGATCACGACCATGTGGCTCGCCGGATCGGCTGGCCAATCCTTCGGCCCGGTGGGTCCGCCGTCCTCGGGAGCAAGCATGGCCGCCGGGGCGGGCAAGGACAGCGCGCTCCAGGCCAACAGCGCGGAGGTCAGAGCGATGGCGGATTTGAAGCGGCAGAACCGGGGCGCGGCAATCTGGATGGGGGCAAATGCTTTCATGAAGATACAGGATCGTAGTGGTTGGCCTTAACGTGGCCTTTGCTGTGTATGAACCGCGAGAGTGAAATTCCTTGGGTCCGTTTTGGTTTTCCTCGGTCATGACTCCGCATGGCCATCACTTGAACTTGAAAAAGAAAAACACCACCGCCGCCCATTCCGGGGGAACGCCCTTCGCGTAGCCGATCGTGGAGTGGGACGGACCTTCCACCGTGCCGTCACTTTTCACGTAGCCGATGGTGGAATGGGAGCTGTTCTCCACCGTACCATCCTTTTTGACATAGCCCACGGTGCTGTGGCTGCTGTTCTCGATGGTCCCATCGGACTTGATGTAACCGATGGTTGAGTGTGAGTCGTTTTCAATCGTGCCGTCCTTCTTGATGTAGCCCTTGGTGGAATGACTGCTGTCCTCGATCGTCCCATCCGCCTTCACATAGCCGGTGGTCGAGTGGTTGTCGGCCTCGATCGTCTGCGCTCCGCCTGTTAGAAGCGAGGCGATGAAGGTGAGGAGGAGAAGTGGATTCATGATCGGCCCCTCAACTTATCCGTAATCCGTTCAGAGGCGAGGCAAAATCGGAAGAGGCCTGCATGGAGTCACTCTTCCAAAAGGAAAAGGACCGACAGATCACCGCAATTCGAATTCACACCCTGACGCGCAGGTCCCGCGCACTCCACAACACCCCGGCGGCTGGGGTGCCCGCGCCTTTCATTCTCCGTGCTCCGTCCCTGCGCTTCGCACTGAAGCGTTCTCTCGATGCAGAGAATGCCTCGTTCACGAAGGCTTTGCTCCCGATCACCGCTCCGTCGGTGAAGTATCTCACCCGATGCCTCAACATCGCCGCCACAGTGGGGTCAGGAAGCACCGTGCCGTTGTCCTGAAGGGTGGTTTCAACTTCGCCCTTGATCTTGGTTTTAACGATGGCCTTCGCCTCTGCTGTTAGATCCGCGTGGCCGCTCTTTCGCATGAGGGCCAGCCCCATCAGTTGGCGGTAGATTTTCGCAGCGTCCTGCCACTTCTCAGATTCGAAACCGACTCCTCGATGACTCAGGCAAGCGCGCACCACGCCTTCACGGGCTTTCTTGCCATTGCCCTTTTTTCCGCCGCCGATGGCTTCGCCGTAGCTGCTCCAGCGATACTCCGCCGGATCCTCGACCATCCCGGCTCTAACAGGATTTAGATCGATATAGGCCGCCATGGTGCGGGCGGCGATTCCGCTTTCGACGATGACGCTCTTGTAGCGCTGTTCCCAGAGCGTGCCGCTGCGTTCGTGGACGCGGTTGAACCAGCGAGTGAAGCGCTGCAACAGTGTCTTCATGAACTCGCTGAGGGAGTGCATGCGATAGGTGTGGCGAGCGTGGATTTCAGTGGCGAGGGCCTCATTTCCGGCGTTCCGGGCCTGCTGGAGTTCCTGAGCGACTCCGGCGACTGACGTGGCCGACTGGATGGCAGAGAGGCGTTTGAGGAGGAGGTCGTCGGAGATCCCGCCCGAGGGCATCGGCGGGACTTCCAGAAGAAGGTGGAAGTGATTCGACATCAGGCAGTAGGAGATTACGCGGCAACCGGAGAAGTTTTCCTGCATGCGCATGAACTTGCGGAACTGCTCGCGCTCTTCATTGCCAAGGACAAAGCGCCGATCGACCACGCGGGAGATGCAGTGGTAGATCGCAGGTTTCTCCAGCGAGTCCTTCCAAGGAGCGAGCCAGCGTGAGAGCCTCATGCCGCGACTCTAGATCCCCGAACTCCCCAAGCAAGGGGATTCTCTATAAGTTGTCTGTCCCTTTGAAAAGTGTTCGGTCCCTCGAATCGACATTTCGGCTTTTCGGCTTTGAATCCCAAGAAAAACAGCCCTCATGGCGTTCCGCCCGCCGTCGCTCCGTGACTGCCTGCTTCCAATTCCAGCCAGCTCCAACACCATCACTGCCTCCGAATTCAACTCGACGCTGGAAACCTACCGATCATTCGAGTTGAAGGTCAGCAGGCTCATGCAGGGCATCTGCGCCCCGTATTGTGGTGTTTGCAAGACGCCCTGCTGTCGGGTGGGAATCTGCCGCGAAGCTTTCGAGAGCCCATTCCTTCTGGCTGTGCACGGGGCCGGACAGGCCTTCGATCCGAAGTCCGGTTATCTCGGTGGCACCGGCTGCAAGCTCACCACCGGACGCCCGCCCCTTTGCCATGCCTTTGTCTGTGGCCTCATCGTCAGCAAGCAGCCGAGCGATGAGCATCGCAACGCCCTTGACTGCCTCGGCGATCTCGTGGGCTTCATTCAAACCAAGGCGTGGATGAAGCGTCAGCTCGTCGAAGCCATGACGGAGGCTGATCTGTTGAAGGCAGACAAGGCAATCTTCGACGCCCGTCTGGTTCTAGCCGAGGCTGCCTTCACCGTTCTCGATTCCTTCTTCACCCATCACCACGCCCTCGGCTTCCACGAGCTGGAAATCCTCAGCCGCATCAGGAAGCACGATCTGACCGTTCACCCGGCGTAGGCTCTTCAGGTGTGAATCGTCTCGCCAATTTTTCCACGCTGTCGAGACTGGGAAAACCTTCCACCCGTCATGCGCCCGGTTCTATTGCTGCTGTCCGTCCTCCTTGCCCCGATCCTCTCCGCCGATCCTGTCGTTTTAACGGGCCCGGAGTTCTCAGGAGCTCTCCAACCTCAGGCGGTGATCGGAGGAAAAGGGGAAGTGCACCTGGTCTTTGGCCGCAAGGATGGTTCGGTCTATCACTCGGTCTCGAACGATGGCCGTGCCTACCAGACTCCTGTGAAAGTCGGCACCTTGCCGAAACTCGCACTCGGCATGCATCGCGGGCCGCGGGTGGCGATGGCGGACGGGAAGATGATCGTCAGCGCCATTTCGCACGAGTCCGGTGATCTAGTCGTCTGGACCTCGACCAACGGTCGCGACCGGCAAGCTCCCGTCACCATCAATTCGGTGCCGAGGGCCGCCAGGGAAGGTCTCCATGCCATGGCCGCCTTTCAATCACGGGTGGTGATCTCCTGGCTGGATGATCGAAATGGCAAAAAGGAACTTCGAGGCGCGATCTCGAAAAACGGCGGCACATCCTGGGAAACGGATTCGCTCATCTACCAATCGCCCGATGGGTCCATCTGCGCCTGCTGTGCGCCGAGCCTCGCGTTTGGTCCCAAAGGTGATCTTGCAACCATGTGGCGTAACGATCTTGGCGGCAGTCGTGACCTCTATTTCTCCCTGAGCTCGGATGGCGGGCTGTCGTTCGGTCCCGCGAAGAAACTCGGCAGCGGCACATGGAAATTCAACTCCTGCCCGATGGACGGCGGCGGCCTCACCTTCCTGCCATCCGATCCCACCAAACCCGTCACCCTCTGGAGGCGTGAAAACGCGATCTACCTCGCCCCATCCGATGGGGTCGAAGAACGCCTGGGAGACGGCAAGGACCCGGCGATCGCCGCACTCAAGCGCGGAGAAGTGCTGGCCTGGCAATCACCCGCCGGACTGAACGTCCGCCTGCCGGGTGTACCCGTAAGACTTCTCGACGCACAGGGCCGGGCGGTCGCTCTGGCCGCTGCCCCGGATGGCTCCTTCGCGGTGGCCATTTGGGAATCCCCTGAAGGAGGCTTGAAGGTCGAGACGCTGAAGTAAACAGGCGGCCCTACTTCACCCGATAGTGCCCGGTCAGTGGATAGGTGAAGAGGCACTCCTCCTCCTGGGCACCGCGACCAATGTTGTGCACGACGAGTGGGGTTTCGCCCGACCCCTTTTTGTCGCTGACGATCATCACGTGCGGAAGGTTCGGCGGGACGGTGCAGGTGACGATGTCGCCGGGCAGATAGTCTGTGGCGGTCTTCGTGACGGGTAGAGACCAGCCCTTGCGCTTGAAATAGGTCTGGAGGTTCGGCACGCGACGGTGGTCGATGTTCTTGTCCGGCTTCGAAAGCCCCCACTGCTTCGGATAGGCGGAAAAGTTGCCGCGCATGTCTTCGTTGACCAGCTTCTGGAGATCCTGGGTCAGCCCGCCACGGAAGGCGCGGATGACGACGTCGGTGCAAACGCCTCGTTCGATCGGGACGTCGCCGTTTGGAAACGCGAGGGTTACGTAGGCCGGGTCATACATCGTTGTGACGCCGACCTGTTTCCGTGCGGCTTCGACGAGTTTCAGCGGCGAAATTTCCGCCCGGAGGGGCAGCAGGAGGCAGCCGAGAAGCAGGAGCGGACGGATCATGGCGGTCATGAATTGGAGCGTGGCTTGAAGCTGGAAATGTCCCTCAACTTTTCCCAAAGCGCCCGTTCCTCGTCGGCGATGGAATCGGGCAGCACGAGGTTGAGCGTGACATAGAAATCACCCCGCGCGTCTTTTCCATTTGGCAGGCCACGGCCCCGGACGCGGAGTTGCTGGCCGTTTTCGGCACCGGCGGGGATCTTGAGTTTGATCGGGCCATCGAGTGAAGGCACCGAAACTTGAGCGCCGAGCACTCCCTCCCATGGCGCGATGTCCAACTCGTGCAGCAGGTCCGCTCCATCGGTGGTGAACTCCGGATGCGCGGCGTGGCGGACGTTGAGGAAGAGGTCGCCTGATGCTCCGCCGCCGAGGCCGGCCTGGCCTTGGCCGGCGACGCGGATGCGGGTGCCATCGGTGACTCCGGCGGGAATCTTGACCTTGAAGGTTTGCTTTTCGGTCGCCCCGGTTTGCGGGTTGGTCGATTGCAGGGTGATGGGGCGGATGGTGCCGTTCATCGCCTCCTCCAGGGTGACGAGCAGATCGCCTTCCACGTCTCCGCCGCGCCGTGAGCGGGTGGCGGGTCCACGACCCGGAAAGCCCTGCCGACTGCCGCCGCTGAAGAACTGTTCGAAAAAATCGCTGAAGCCAGTGCCGCCGAACTGGAAGTCGGGCCCGCCACCGCCGTATCCGCCGCGCGGGTAGGATCCGGCGTTCTGCCAGTCGGCCCCGAGCTGGTCGTATTTTTTCCGCTTCTCGGGGTCGCTCAGGACCTCGTGGGCCTCGTTGATCTCCTTGAACTTCTCCTCCGCCGCCTTCTTGTCGGTGGCGACGTCCGGATGGTGCTTTCGCGCGAGCTTGCGGAAGGCCTTCTTGATGTCGGCCTCACTGGCATCGCGGGCGATGCCGAGGGTGGTGTAGTAATCTTTGAACTCAACGGACATGGTCGGGCGGAACCTAGTTTCCGGGTGGCTGAAACTCAAATTCAACTTCTCCGATCAGTTGATGCTCATTCGGCCAGAGCCACAGGGTCACGACTTTTGCCTGATGATCCGGGTAGCCCCAGCGGGTATGAATGACGGCTCGGAGAGTGGTAGCTTGGGGGCTTTTGCAGGTGATGCGATACTTTCCTGGGACCGCGTGACGGATCAGGTATTCGCCTCCACCTTGGTGAGCGGTTGCCCTGCCTCCGCATTGACTGGGTGAGTAGGGTGAGGTGATGAAGCCTCCAGGCTCTTCGATTTTGAAATCGAGTCCGCCCTCACCCTCCGTGGAGGCCAGAACGATTCGGAGGTCGGCCTCGGGATTCCGAGCGAAGTCCCCCCGGTGCCACTCCGGGCGATGCTCCCTGTCTTGCGGAGGCAAGGCATTGTATTCCGTAAGAGCGACGGCGGCGAGTTCGCCCATGCCGGAAGGTGGACTCCCGAGGCTGACTGAGAGTGCCTCTGCCGCTTTGGCGGAATTTCCCCGCAGTGGGCGAAGTGAGGCTAGATCGAGCGCGATGTCCAGCGATCCGGGATCGCGCTGGTGAAGCCCCTCCAGCACTTCCTCAGCTGCTTCCGATTGATTGAATTCAGCCAGCCAGAAGGCGTAACTCCGCAGCGCGGAGACGTCGCCAGGTCGTGACTCGACAAGATTCGAAAGGACCCGGCGGGCGAGTGCCGGTTGCTGATGGGCAAACAGGATCCGGGCGACGGAGAGCTGGAATTCTCGCGGATGAAGATCCATACCCCTCAATTTAAGATAGCTGGCAACGGGGTCTTTGCCTGCGACTAGGGATGCTTCAAAGGCGGCCAGATCGCCCGGAACCAACGCCACTTCCTCGCCAGCCAGGATGGCGACGGGCGTTGACTGCAGTCCCGGTGAAGCGATTGGATCCGCCGCTCCGCCTCCAGCACCTATTCCCAGCGTGGAGGAGTCGCCGATGGAGAGATCGGGTTGTTCGCGGATAGGTCCTTCTGATTTCGGGTCGGATGTTTCCGGGGAGGCAAAGAAGTCCATGAACGGCTGAATAGAAGCTTCCGGCTGAGTCGCGACCACCATGTCTCCGGGGAAAAGCGGGATATCTTGATACCGCTCGCTGAGGGTGTTGTAGACGGTCTTCCGGGCGTTCCGGTAGAGGGCAATCTGGTCCCAGGATCCGCTTGGGTGCAGGCCGCCAGCCTTGCCGATGGCCTGGCGAAGGGTCAGGCCGGAGTCTGCGGTGACCACGCCGGGTTGGATCACCAGACCGCGCACGGAAACCACCAGCGGCTGGCCGGGAGCAAGCGGATGAAGGGATGTGTCGGCCAGGTTCCCGCCGGCAGTCTGCAATTCAGCGACGCTGCCACGCCACGTGTCATAGCCCTCCCCGGTCTTGATGCCGGACTTGGCTTGAATCAGTTCCGAAGCCTTTCCCAGCCAGCCGGCAACGGTTTCAAAGGCCTCCTTGTCGAGCTGTGCGGGGGCGAACTGCTTTTCGATCGCAGCCTTCCAGATCCCGACCTGGCGCATCCTTGGAAAAAGGATCGCTTCGTTACCCGGGAAATTCCGATTCAACCACTGGAGCCTTGATGACCAGCTCGATACCAGACCTCCGAGATCCGCGGCCTGCCTTTCGAGACGCATTCCGACGAGCTTGTGATAGTCGGCTAGGAGCTCTGGTTCGGGAGGGGGAATGCGATGCTCGGCGTAGTCCTCCAGACGCTCCAGCACGATCAATGAGGTGAAATCGCTGACCAGTCCGAAGCGCTTGCAGTGGGCGATCATGCGGGCGCGATCCGGACGAACTTGTTGTTCTAGATTGGCGAGCGTGCGTTGAGCACCGAGCTGACGGAGCAGGTGATCCGGCGCAGTTCCAGCTTGGTAACTTACCTCTCGGGTCATTGTGATGTCGCCGCCGTAGCCGTAGTTCAGTGTCAGTTTCCCTGCGTTGGCATGGCGAAGGTGGCCGGAAATATGGACTGACTGACCGGGTGTTAGATCGTGGTCGGCGCAGGTTTCACCGAGATTGTCGCCTTGGACGGAGATCAACCGGAGCGGCTGCGTAGTGAGTTTGAGCAAGGCTTCCGACGATTCGTCCCGGGTGAGATCAATTACCGATCCGCCCGATGAACGGGCGGCGAGAAGGAAGGGCTTCGACGCGGAAGTGGAATTGGAGACAAGAGCTGTTAGAGAGACCGCAGTGGAAGGAGAATCATCGCCAAGGGTGCCGATGCCGTCTCCGACATACACCACAAGATCGGCGTCCCCGGCGGCGATCGTGAGTTGCGACAGTGCGGTCGCTCCATCGTAGTCGATCTGTTGGAGGGCCTGCCTGAGTTTCGGCCACTTTCCATTCCGGATATCGAATTCCCCACCATCCTCCAATCTCTCGCGGATCAGGCGCAGGCGGACCTGGGTCTTGCCTAGCTTGGCGAACCAGGCATCGAGAAGTGCGAACTCCTTCGCATGATCGCGGCTGCGACCGGACAGCGAGGCATCCCAGACCAGCATGACGGTGCGGGGTGTGGTCCGAGGTCGAGGGGCGATCTCCGGGGTGCGATCGCTGAGAAGGAATGCCGGTTGCGGGTCGCTTCCGACAAGCATCTCCGGTCCGTCTGGACGGGCAATTGTGACCTTGAGGGTGCCTGCCGGTTTCGAGTCGATGCACTCCGCCTTGAGCTCGCCGGATCCAGCGCCGGTGAATTCGAGACCGACAGCATCGATGACTTTGATCGTTCCGGCGGTGCCGCTCAATTTGCAAGAGAAGGCTTTCAGCGGATCAGGAAAATCAAAGGGCAGCGAATTAACCGCGCCCTGTGGGCCGGATTGCAGGGTTTCACGATAGCTGATACGCAGCCGTTTGGTGCCCTTGGCCGGCACCGGATAGACTTGTGTGCGGTAGACGTTCCCAGTCTGGCGTTCGACGATGCCCGGATCGATCCTGCGACGCTTGACCGTCTCGTAGGCCAGCCTGGCCCGGGCCTTTTCGACCGCGACGCCGTTGCGCAGTTGGCCATTCACTTCCAAGGCATAGCCGGAAACCGTGGATCTTTCCGGCAGCGGCAAGGAGAATTCCCCTTCCACCTCGCTGTTCCCGTCATTGCGATAGCGGAGTTCGAGCACGGTTTCGGCGATGTCACTGATAAAGCTGACCGACACGTCCGCCTGCTCAAGCTGGAGCAATTTCACCGAGCCATCCTGCCCGCGGACGATCATTCTCGGCGACTGCGCACGACATGGCGCAGCCAGCAGCAGCGGAAACACCAACCCAATCAAGGCAGGGGAAAATCGCATGGCGACAAGGGATTAGTTGCCCACGGTGAGGACATCCGCCCTCACGAAAACCATCAACTTGCGGGACAAGTCCGGCAGGCCATCCTTGTCCTTCGGGGAAAGTGCTCCCGCCATATGACACTGCCCATTGATCAGCACGACGCTGGTGTTGAGCCGGGTCGAGTAGAACTTCGGCATTTTGATCGGGACACTGCCGTGCTCATCCTTCCACTCCGACAAGATCTCGTCGCCGACATGGTGGACGATCTCCGGAATGAAGCGCAGATCGATGGTCCGGTCATCTTCGCCAAGTGTGGGCTCGATCTCCAGAGTTGAGCCAATATTGCGGGTTTCGAAGGCGGTGGGCGTGGGCGAAGTGGCGGGCAACTTGCGGTCCGTTTTGGGAGGTGATCCATCGGCACCGACAGACATTTCCAATGTGGGAGGCTCGTATTCAGTGGCGTAGATATGCTCCTCGATCGATTCCGAAGTCGCCTTCTGGCCGCTACGGGCATTGCACATCATGGTTTCAACAATGGTTGCCTTGCCATCCTTGACGAGTTGCGCGACCTGCTTGCGGAGTTCCCCATCATTGGCAGAAACCTTGGGTACGGCCATCAGGCCTGTGAACTGCTCATGCGAAACCTCGATGAACTCGACCTGAACTCGGATGAGTTTCGGCAGGCTGTTGTGCTCGCCGAGTGGATCGAATTCCGGTGTCCCAACCTGGGCGCGCGGCATGATGGTGAAAGCCAGCCAACAAATCACGGCGATCGAGCCCGGAAGGATAAGTTTTTTCATGATTCAATGTCATCCTGTCCTTCCGTGCCGATGAGACAAGGAAAACAATGGGTCGGGACCCTGCCTTGGGAACCAATATTTCGAGGCAACAACCCTCACGGAGCTCCAACAGAAATCGGCGTCGTCTGGATCTCCGATTTGACACCGCGGAGATGGAGATCGAGAAACTGTTTGACGCGCTCATCCAGCACCGGGCTCTTGAAGCCATGTCCGCCGTTGGTCATTTCCTGGAGAAGGGAGGGGACACCGGCCTTTTGAAGCGCGGCGTGGAGTTCCTCGGCCTGGGCGAAGGGAACCAGCGGGTCCTTGGTGCCGTGGGCGGTAAAGAAGGGAGCGTCGTCCTTCGAGACGTGGGTCACGGGTGAGGCTTCCTTCGCGACGGCCTCGCGCTCGGACACCGGTCCGCCCAGCAGCTTGGCTTCGGGGTAATCGTTTCCTTTCGTGCGGTTGATGGTGCTCGGCTGCTTGACCATCGTAAGGAAGTCCTCGGGGCCGAAAAAGTTCAGCACGCAGGTGACCTTGCTGTCCTGATCGAGGTTCTTGCCGAGCGTGCCTTCGAGTTCTTTCACGTCACCGCTGGTTCCGAGCATCGAGACGAGATGCCCCCCGGCGGAGGTGCCCCAGACGGCGATCTTTGCGGGATCGAGTCCTCGTTCTTTCGCATGCGCCTTGATCCAGCGGATGGCGGCTTTGCAATCGTGAATCTGCGCCGGCCACTGGGCTTCATTCGTCAATCGATAGCCGATCGAAATGCCCGCGTAGTCGCCGCTCTTCACGAAACGCAGCAGGTTCCCCTGGCCCGAGCTTTTGTCACCAGCCTGCCAGCCGCCGCCGTGGATGAAGACGATGATCGGCAGGGGGGCCTCCGACTTGCGGGCCTTCGGCAGATAGAGATCGAGTCGTTGGCGCGGGTTGTCGGTCTCGGCATAGGGAAGGTCGCGCAGGACCTCGATGCCCGATAAGTCCGGCGGATTGGCCTTGTTTCCCGGCGCTCCCTTGGCACCGCCGATCACGGCGAGGTGCTCTTCCTGGGAAATGCCGCCGTCGTGATTGGCATCGACGCGGTCAAAGTTCGGCCGCAAGGCCTCCGGCAACTCCTCGCGGCTGATCTTTCCGTCGTGGTTCTGATCAATCTGCTGGAACTGCCTGGCGGCACCCGTCGGGGCCTGCTGCGCCTGGCTGGCGAGGGAGAACGTCAGACCGATGGAGACAAGAAAAAGCGGTTTCATGAGTGACTATGAAACCGCTTTCCGGCGAAGAAGTTCCAGAACGAATCAGAATCTCGCGTCCTTCGGATTTCCTCCGGAGAGGATGTAGGCGAAGAGGTCGAGGAGCTCGTCCTTGTTGAGCGCGTTGATCATGCCGGGTGGCATCATCGAAACGTTGAACGGCTGGCGGCCCATGAGGTTCGCTTCATCCACCGTGGTCAGCGCATCGGGAGCGAGGGCGCTGGTCATCACGAAGAGCTTGCCGTTTTCCTGAACGACCACCCGTCCGACGACCACGCCGCCGTCCTTGAGGGTGAGCTGCTCGGTGGGATACTGGTCGCTGATGACCTTCGAGGGCTCGATGATGTTTTCCGCCAAATCGCGGACGGTGTAGCGGCTGCCGGAGCCGGTGAGGTCGGGGCCGCTGTTGCCGCCGTCGCCGCCGAAGTGGTGGCAGTTGATGCAGAGCTGGGAGGTGAACATCGCCTTGCCCTGCTCGAAGTTGCGACCCTTGAGGCCATCCTTTGTCAGCGCGACGACATCGTCGACCGTGTAGTCCTTTCCGGGACCCTTCGGCATGACCATGTTGGCGGGAGCTGCGGCGGGGGGCTGCTTGGAAAGCTGGTCCATCGCACTGCGTTCGGTGGCGTCGGGAGTGGTGTTCGTGAGAGCCTCGTTGCGGATGTTGTTGAGGAAGCCCTTGAAGCTGTTGCCGCCGCGCCATTTGGAAGTGCGTGGGAACCAGCCGAAGAAGGTTTTCCGGAGCTCGGGAGTCCAGCCGACCTTGGCCTCGCGCAGGGCGTAGGCGTAGGCGATGGCCTGACGGTTCGGATGGCTGTCGTGCATGCCCTCGACGGCGTTGGCGTAGTTGTCGTTGCGGGAAAGCACGGCATCGCTGGCGATGGTGATGTCGGTGTCCTTGGCGGTGTCCATCATCGGCACGGTCTTGGCGACGATGCTTTTCGAATCAAGATAGACGAGCAGGGAAACGAGTTCACGGTTCGCGAGGGGGTCCGCGTTCGGGAAAAGCGGATCAAGACGCTCGGCGATCTTCTCACAGATTTCCGGAGCGGGTTTGCCCATGCGGGTGAAGACGAGCTGCCAGGCGCGGAGGTAAGGCAGGTGCAGGTCGGCGGGGAGCTTGGCGAAGTCGAGCTTGCCGAGGGCGACGAATAGCTTCGGCTGCAGCGCCTTGTCGCCGACGCGGGCGAGGGCGATCAGGGCCTCGATGGAGGCCTGGGGATCGGTTTCGGCGAGCGCCTTCTCGGCCCAGGCTGCGGCTGGCTGGCGCTCGATCGCCTCACGGGCGGTGAAGCGGATGAAGCGGTCCTTGCTGGCGAGCGAAGGCCAAGCCTTGGCGACAGCGTCCGGTCCGGTGCCCTCGTTGTGCAGGGTCTCCAGGTTCTTGCGCAGAACGGCTTCCTGAGTCGGGGCCACCTTCGCCGCCGGGGCGGTGCTTTCCGTGCCGGTGTAGGTCACGCGGTAGAGGGCCGACTGGCTCTTGCGGCCGCCGGTGGTGAAATACATCGCGCCATCTTCACGACGGATGATCGCATCGGTGAAGGGCATCGGCTTTCCTGCGACGAACTCCTCCTTCTCTGCCTTGAAGCTGGCGCCATCGGGCTTGAAGTGGATCGCCCACATCGTGCCGTAGGTCCAGTCGAGCGCATACATCGCGCGCTGGTATTTGGCGGGAAATTTCGCGCCGGTGCCGAAGACGGTACCGGTGGGGGAACCCGGTCCGATGTCGACCGCAGCTGGCAGGGAGTCGGCATAGTAGCTCGGCCAGCGGCCGGCTCCGGAACGCCAGCCGTAGTCGCCGCCGCTGACGATGTGGTTGATGCGGGTCGGCACATACCAGGGCGATCCGAGGTCCCACTCCATGTCGGAGTCGAAGGTGAAGAGCTCACCATTGG
>JANOBS010000055.1:0-5042 GCA_031411755.1 Luteolibacter sp.
GGCGGCGTGTAGTTTTCCCAATCGAGCTTCGGCCCGGCGGCACGCGCATCTTCCAGTGTTAGAGTTTCCTTTTTCGGTCCGCCGAGGAAGTTCTCGCGGATCTTTTGCTGCTTCTCGCGGTTCTCAAGAGCGAATCCTTCACGTTGTTCCTTCGAGAGCAACGAGGTGGTGACCGGCACCGAGCGCGAGGCGTCGAGCACATGAACCACCGGGCCGCTGTAATGCTGGGCGATCTTGATCGCGGTGTGGGCCGCGCTGGTGGTGGCGCCACCGATCAGCAGCGGAATGCCACGATCGGCGAACCCGCGCTTCTCCATCTCCTTCGCCACGTGGACCATCTCGTCGAGCGAGGGCGTGATGAGGCCGGAAAGTCCGATGACGTCCGCGCCGATCTCGACCGCCTTGTTGAGGATCTTGTCGCACGAAACCATGACGCCCATGTCCGTAACTTCGTAGCCGTTGCAAGCGAGGACGACGCCGACGATGTTCTTGCCGATGTCGTGGACGTCACCCTTCACCGTGGCGATGAGAAAACGTCCGGCCGATCGCGAACGTTCCGCACGCTTCAGGGCTTCCTCGTCGCTGATGCCAGCGTGCTCGGATTTGATCCGTGCGATGTCGCCCGCAAGCATCTCGACCTTCTCGGCCTCCATGAACGGATTCAGGTAGGCGACGGATTTCTTCATCACGCGGGCGGACTTCACCACCTGCGGCAGGAACATCTTGCCCGCGCCGAAGAGATCGCCGACCACGCTCATGCCGTCCATCAGCGGACCCTCGATCACACTGAGCGGCTTCTTGTATTTCGCCAGCGCCTCGGCGGTGTCCTCATCGACGAAGCGGTCGATGCCCTTCAGCAAGGCATGCTCAAGACGCTTCTCGACCGAAACCTCGCGCCACGAAAGATCCTCGTCAGGCTTCTTCGCGCCGGCCTTGCCCTTGAACTGCTCGGCGAACTCCAGCATGCGGTCGGTCGCATCGGGGCGGCGGTTGAGCAGCACGTCCTCGACGTGTTCGAGCAGGTCCTTCGGGATCTCATCGTAAACTTCAAGCATCCCGGCGTTGACAATGCCCATGTCCATTCCCGCCTTGCCGGCATGGTAGAGGAAGGCGGAGTGCATCGCCTCACGGACCGGGTTGTTGCCACGGAAGGAGAACGAAATGTTCGACACACCCCCGGACACGCGCGCGCCGGGGAGGTTCTGCTTGATCCAGCGGGTGGCGTTGATGAAGTCGACGCCGTAGTTGTTGTGCTCCTCGATTCCGGTGCCGACCGTGAGGATGTTCGGATCGAAAATGATGTCGTCGCCCGCGAAGCCGACCTCATCGACGAGGATGCGGTAGGCGCGTTCGCAGATGCGGATCTTCTCCTCGTAGGTTGCGGCCTGGCCGTTCTCATCGAAGGCCATGACCACCGCTGCCGCGCCATACTTGAGGATGGTGCGGGCATTGGAGCGAAAGACCTCCTCGCCCTCCTTCAGCGAGATCGAGTTGACGATGCCCTTGCCTTGCAGGCCCTTGAGTCCCTGCTCGAGGATTTCCCATTTCGAGGAATCCACCATGATCGGCACCTTCGCGATGTCGGGCTCGGCGGCAACGAGGTTGAGGAAACGCTCCATCATCGCCTTGCCGTCGATCAGTCCGTCGTCGAAGCAGATGTCGATGATGTTGGCGCCGTTCTCGACCTGCTGTCTGGCCACGGCGACCGCCTCCTCCAGATTGCCCTCACGCACGAGCTTCGCGAACTTCGGCGAGCCCGCGACATTGGTGCGCTCGCCGATCATGAGAAAGCCGGTGCTTTCATCCGCAGTGAAAGGCTGCGAGCCGGAAAGCCGCAGCGCGCTTTTCACGTCCGGGATCACCCGCGGCGCATGACGCTCGACCGCCTTCGCGATTGCGGCGACGTGCTCCGGCGTGTTGCCGCAGCATCCACCGGCCATGTTGAGCAGACCAGCCTCCGCAAATTCGGAAAGCCAGCGGCCCATGTCGTCGGGTTCGAGGTCGAAGCCGGTGGGCGACAATGCGTTTGGCAGTCCGGCATTTGGATAGCAGGATATGAACGAGCTCGATTTCGCTGAAAGCTCTTCCAGGAACGGCCGCATCAAGTCGGGCCCGAGCGAGCAGTTCAGTCCGATCGCCAGCGGCTTCACGTTCGCGATCGCATTCCAAAGCGCCTCGCCCGTCTGACCGGAAATCATCGTCTCGCCCCCACGACCGACGGCTGCGGAAATGATCAGCGGTAGATGCAGCTTGTCCTGTTCGAAGACCTCCTGCGCGGCGACGAGCGCGGCTTTCGCATTGAGTGAATCGAAGATCGTCTCGACCATCAGGATGTCCACGCCACCCGCGATCAGGGCGCGGATTTGATGGGCATAGGCGGCCTTGACCTGATCGAAGGTGACGACGCGAAAACCCGCATCCTCGGCGTCCGGAGAAATGTTGAGCGAGACGGTTAGAGGTCCGATCGCTCCCGCGACGTAGCGCCTGCGACCGGTGTCTGAACCGATCGCGTCCGCCCATTTCCGGCTGAGCTTCACCGACTCGACGTTCATCTCCCACGCGAGATCATTTAGGAAGGGATCCTCGATGATCTTCTGGAAAAACTCCGGATCCTTTCGCCCGCCATGTTCGCGCGGGTCCTCCACGAAGAACTCGCTCTGCGCGATGCTCGTTGCGGAAAAGGTGTTCGTTTCACAGATGTCCGAGCCCGCCTCGTAGAAACGCTTGTGGATGTCGGCGATGATGTCCGGATTCGTCAGGGAAAGGATCTCGCCGTTGTTGAGGATGTCCTTCTCGTTCTTCGCGAATCGCTCGCCACGCGCCTGGGCCTCGGTCAGCCCGTAGCCACGGATCGTCGTTCCCATCGCCCCATCGAGTACGAGAATGCGGTCCTGCATGGCGCGGCGGAGATCGGCGGTCGGATCGGGAATGGACATCGTCAGAAATGTAGTTGGGAGGGACGCAGCCGCAAGAGTCAAATCGTCGCATCTTGATTCGTTGATGCGTTTTGCTTCGGTGCCCGTCATTGTCAGCACGGTGAAAATGGGTTCTGGTGGCCGCGATGGCGCGTGATGGAAGCCCGTGGACACTGGAAGACCTGATCGAATTCGAGCAGGCCCTGTCCCTGTCCGCCGCGCCGACATGGAAGGAAAAGCAGCTCGTATCCTCCAGCATCGCCGGGAAATCCCCCGAGTCCGTCCGCCCGCTCGGGCTGAGAACCTGGCTCGAAGGCCGACGCAGCGGGATCGGTCGGAAATTCACCCTCGCCCTCGACGGCGTGTCGCTCGGGCTGTTCCTGCTCGCGCTGTCCGCCGGGATCACCACCGTGCTCGGGCTGTGGGACCGCGAGCGAGGAGGGATCAACGTGACGGTTTTCTTTGGCGTGGTGCTCGGGGTGCAGTTCGTGATTTTGATCGGCGCGTGGCTGGCTTGGTTGTTCCGGCGTCGCGCAGGGGAGGCGTATTCGGTGGTCCAGTTGATCATCGGCGTCCTCGCCCGACGTCTAACAGGCGATCGCGAATCGGTCTGGTGGCACTCGTTGATCACGCAGGGCGGAGCTGGACGACGCGCCCTGTTGTGGCGGGTGGCCCGCGTGGTGCAGACCGCCGGCATCGCGTTCAACCTCGGAGCGATCGCTGCCCTCGTCGGTCTCGTGCTGTTTCGCAACGTCGGCTTCTTCTGGGAAACCACCACCGAGTCCGCCATGCGCGGCTGGCTGGAACAGGCGGTGAAGGTCATCGCCGCGCCCTGGTCGTGGATCGATCCCTCCTCGGCACCGGATGCGCGGCTCATCGACGCGACCCGCTGGTGGCCTGAGAAATCCGCCTCGCTTCCCCCGGGGCCCGCCGCGTGGTGGAGGTTCTTGCTTTGGTCGCTCGTCGTCTGGGGATTGCTGCCGCGATTGATTCTGCGGCTGCTCTGCCAATGGAATGAACGTCGCTCGCTAGCCGCCCTCGATTTCCAATCCCGCCCGCACCGTGCGCTGTGGCGCGAACTCACCGGCGGTGAGGTGCGCGAGGAAATCGCCAACCGCCCGAACGATGGCGCGCTGGTCATCGACTTCGGCGGCGCAGGCTTTTCCAGCGAAGCCCTCCGGCCCTTCCTGCTCCAGAAACTCCGCGTCAATCCCACCGCCTGGGAAACGACCGGTGTGCTCGATCCCGAGCGCGAGGCCGCCGCACGGAACGCTCTAACAGATGCGCCCGCCGCGATCGTGTTGCTGGTGGAAGGCTGGGCGCTTTCGCCGCGACAGGTCGAATCCCTTCTCGCGAAAGTCAGCGGCCTGAAGGAAGATCGACGTGTGATCCTCCTCATCGGAAACGCGGAACCCAACGGCGCGATGCGACCTGCCGAGAAGGATGAGCGTGCCAACTGGAACCGCTTCGTCGATGGCCTGGCGGGCAGCGAGGTCGAGTTGGTGTTTTACGAGGGAGGTGCGCGATGAGCCTTCCGTTCTTCGCCGTCGTCGGCCGGGTCAATGCCGGCAAGACCGCCACGCTCGCGACCCTTCTGGAGGTCGATGACAACGACCTGCTCCGCGTCAGCAACACGCCCGGGGAAACCACCCGCGTCCAGGAGTTACCGGTCGTCTATCAGGGCGAAACGCTCGTCCGTTTTCTCGACACGCCCGGCTTCCAGCAACCCGTCGAGGCCATGCGCGCCATCCAGGCATTCGCCGGTAGCGAAACGCCCGGTCCCGATCAGGTCCGACGCTTCGTGGCCGAATGCGGCGAACGCTTTCCCGATGAAGTCCGCCTGCTCGAACCGATCATGAACGGCGCGGGCGTGCTTTACGTCGTCGATCCCTCGAATCCCTTGCGTGATGCCTTCGTCGCGGAAATGGAGATCCTGCGCTGGACCGGTCAGCCGCGACTGGCCCTGCTCAATCCACAGGGCGAAGTGCCGCCCGAGCAGGACGCCGCCTGGCGTGAGCGTCTCGGAGCGACCTTCAACCTCGTCCGCAGTTTCGACGCCCATTCGGCCCGCTACGAGGAACGCCGTAGATTGCTGGAGTCGCTTCTCCAGATCGACGAGCGCCACGG
>JANOBS010000056.1:0-6574 GCA_031411755.1 Luteolibacter sp.
AGCCTGCGGCCACGCCTCAGCACACCGAAACCGCCTGCGCCGTCTGAACCGGAAGCCATCAAAGGGAACATACACATGTGTGTATGCTACCTATGCTACGGGAGCCAGCAGCCCGAGACGCCCATCCATTGACCGCTTACACCGTAACTGGCCCCACCGACCCTTGTTGCCATGCATGGACTGCCCCACGACCTCAAAGGGTGCCGCAGGGTAAAAATCAATATGAGCATGCGTATCCAAGAGAGGTCGGAAGAAACCATTCTCGACAGACCTCTTCATAATTTCGAGGTAATATAGTAAGCAGCCTCCAAAGCTCGGGAATGTCTTGTGCTCGCATCATGTCGCGCAATTCCTGTGCTCTAATCTCGTCACCTTCGGCTGCCTTCATGACACTTACCTCATCTAAGGCCATGAGTCGGAAATCCTTGTCGTCACGGAACTTCTTCAAAAGATTTCCGTAGTATTCAATCGTACGCCACATTTCTGTGTCACTCCAAAAGTCATAGCTTAGAATGCGCCGCGCAAAATAGTCCGCCATTGGCTTTAGTCCGGGACTTCCTTGAGCATATTGGATTTCCATTTGCTGATAAATAAACCGTTGGAATGCGGCGTACAGTTTAGCTCGCTTTGCATACCACCGAAGCGCGATTTGACCTGGCTCGACCTGACCAATTTGATTGGCGAACGGTATGTGAATGGTGCGGCTACCGGTGCTCTTATAGTTGTAATGTTTGGGTATAAGTATTTTATCAATATAATCATTAAGGCAAACAAAAAAGCATTTCGATTTCGATAGATCGGCGACGACTAGAAGAACCGGGACTCCCACGCCCATGCGTTCAACGGTGCTCAGTTCTGAAGTTTCAAGTTGGAATCTTATTGTATCTATCACATCCGGAGGATCATTCTTATTTAGTATCTCTCGTTGTTTTTCGACGTTTCCTCTTGCGTATATTTTTAATGGCTTCGCATCGATGGACCCAACGCTTTTAAGCTGAATAAATAAATGCTCACCTAGGGTTTCGTATGTATGGGGAAGCTTATTCGGCTCCTTTGGCTCAGCGAATATTTCCAGCGAAAAATCGATTCCGTAGTCTGGGCGGTACTCCCGCAAAACCCAATGCTTAGGCAGATGAGAACGCAGCAACAGCTGGCCTTGGGCATCTATAATGTGTTGCTCGCTCTGCTTTTTGGTAACATCTGACATATTCTCGAATCAGTAGTATATTTCAATGAAGAACCCCATTCAATTCACTCATGCAACTGGCGATATTGCGCACACTCTCCCGGCACGCAACTCTCTCTCAAACGCCCTAATTATAGCCAAGAGAAACTCAGCAATGCGCTTTGTTTGGTCTTGAAGTTCCCTAGTAGTCTTGAGTAGACCCAAATCAACAAAAGACTTGTAACCGTGCGCTAAGTAATTCCGAGAATCTTTCACCTCTTTCAGATCGGAGCCATTGCGGGTTCTTCTACTTGCTAGCACTGTAATCCCCATTTGATCAGTGACAGAACGGATCTTTCTCGCATCCAAATTTCCTAAGAATGAATCGCGAATTGTTCCCTTGTCCGGAAGCCAGAATTCGGCGTCCTCCAAAGCCCATCGAAGCGTGTCGTCTACAAATGACTCAATTGTCGCGTCTCCAGACGACCTAATATGCCTCAGTTTATAGCTTAAAATCTGCTTTCTGACGCCTTCAGAAATTCCACGAAATGTAACGCCTGAATTTCTTACAAAGGAAAATACCTCATCGATCACCTCAACGATTGTTGCCTCGACCGCGCTATAATTCATTATCAAAACCGTTGCTTTCATTACCGCTGTAACTTCAGAAGATGGCAAAGTTTGATCATTATGACCCGATTCAATTCGAGCGGCGTCTAGGCGCGCAAGGTGTTCCAAAAACTTGTTAAGTTCAAAATATCTTGTTTCTAGTAGCTCGCGGGCTTGGGGTAGGCTACTCATGGTGATGTAAATTTATCTCTTACATATTCAATTCGAGCCTTCATTTTTGGGGCTGAATTGCTTGCGTCTGTTCGTGTAAGTTGACCAAAGTCGGAATCTTTGGATGTTTCATCGAGCCAACTTAGATCGCTAGGAATGTGAATTTTGCCAGATTTCAGCGCGAGATAAATTCCAACCGCTAATGATTCGAATCTGACGCGAGGCACTAAATTTCGGCCGGGGCTCTGGAAGCCGTCGGGCAGATTGCTCAAGATGAATTCACACAAATTGTTAAAGCGGCTTCTGTAATCATCGAGGAAATCGGTGTTTTTAAGAGCTTCCTCATTCTTTTCCTTCAAAAAGGCATCTAGAAATTTTCTGACATCGTGACGGAACGACAAATATCGTTCTGAGTAGCAAAAAAACCGCAATACCAACTCTTCTCTTTCGCGTTCTTTGACGCGTTGCTCCGACATTGATGTTAATTCTCCAAAAATCTTGTTGTCGGCAAGTTCGATCATTAGATCTGTCATTAAGCCTGGATATGCCCCTCTTCTTATTTCGGCATAGGAAAGTTGCTTCCCAGTTGTATTGATCCTTTCAAACAGTGTGAACTGAGTTGAGGCATCTGCGCCGTCAAGTAGGACCATGCGGATGGGGTGGTTGTTAAACTTTCTCCTTAGGGAAATTGGCAACTGATCATAGCCAATGCCATTGCAGACGTCCAAAACCTCCAAGCCCTTGAGAACGAACCGATTTTCGACAAATTCCACTAAAGACCTCAGTCTCTGGCTGCCATCAACTATCGCAATTGAGTCATCTTTGTCGGGTACTTCCACGCCTGTTATGAAGGGTATGGGGAGGCCCATCAAAATTGATTCTACAAATTTTGATTTTTTATCCGATTCCCAAGTTAGCTCTCTCTGATATGACGGGATGTGATAATCGCCATCTTGAAGCTTTTTCACGTGAAGCTCAACTGTGGGTTCGATTACCCAGTATTTTATTTGCTTTCTCTGATTTTCAACCTCACGGTCAATCTCATCGGGTTTTGGTGCAAATAGATCCAGTTCCATGATTTTTGTGTTTCTCCGAGTGTCTAATAATCGCTAATCCGACGGCGCGGCCCAGCCCAACTGGAACCGCATTGCCTATCATCTTTGCTATATCGCGAATGGAAGTTTGCAAAGGAGATTGTTCAAATTCGTAGCCGGAAGGGAAGCCTTGGAGGAGAGCTGCTTCTCGGAGAGAGATTGGGCGGTTTTCTTCGGGGTGGCCGAATCGACCGCTCCCATAATTGTAGCATTGAGTGGTGATGGTTGGAGCTGGCTTGTCCCATTCAAGGCGACCGTACACCGGAGTATAGCCACTTCCAGAGCTTCGCTTGTGGCATTCAAGCATCAACGATTTTGGCCAATCTTTCCAAGTTCCGCCTGGCTTGGATACCCTGATTCTCTTAAGATTTTTAGGAGATAGGGAGGCGCATCGATGAAGGCTATCTTGGGCGTCTGTCTCTCCTGCAGAGATCTTACGAAGGTTTTTGAATGCGGATCGAACCGTACTGATTTTCTTGGTTGTTTTGATTTGGGGTGGTTTGTCCCCAATGGAACTCGCAAGCAATACAAGTCTTCTTCGGCTCTGAGGTACTCCTACTTCTTCGCATCGCACGATCGAATAGCTCGTTTTGTAGCCAAGTGCATGGAGGCGCTCCAAGAAGGTCTGGAAAATATCCTTTTTCAGAACGTTCGGAACATTCTCCATTGTCACATACTCAGGAAGAGTTTCTTCGATCAACCGGAGAAACTCTTTCATTAAGGGGTATCGTTTGTCCTCTTCAGCAGTCCGCTTTTGGCTGTATGTTGAGAACGGTTGACAGGGTGCACAGCCAGCAAGTAGGCGGAACTTGGAATCTCCCCATAATTCTAGTAGTTCTGAAGCTGTAACCAGAGCTACGTCCTTTGCTACAAAGACTGCTCCCTCATTGTTTTTGGAGTATGGGAATTCGCAAGATTTCGAGGTGTCAATGCCAGCGCAAACAGACACGCCGGCCTCTATAAGGCCATGTGTCAGGCCACCAGCTCCGCAAAAGAGGTCAATGGCAGAAATCTCCATGTTGCCTTATTGGCAAGCCTCGCAAGTCCTACCATTGATCATGGCGTCGATGCTGTCATTTTCCGCTGAAGCTACGAACGACGGACAGGCGTTAAAGGTTGGTTTCATTGGCAGATTAAATTGGGTCAGGTGTTTCATTTCAACAATCAAGCGGCGGCAAAGTCGAGATCGCGGGTGGCTCGAACGGCGGGAGTTGGGAGAGTTTCGCCGTTGTTGAGGCGGTGGGCGATTTCGTCGCGGACGATTGCGCAGAGTTCGGCGTAGGTTTGTTCCTCCTGATCTCCATGACAGCAGCCGCCGTAGTAGAGATCCGGGCAATAGCCGATGTAGCACTGGTCCTCATCGGACCAGCGGACGAATCGGTGATAGCGGTCTTCTGGTTTCATGATGGGAATCTATTCTCCTGACTTCGAATCGGCAATGGCTTTCGCGACCTGCCGTTC
Source organism: Luteolibacter sp. (assembly GCA_031411755.1). Taxonomy (GTDB): domain Bacteria; phylum Verrucomicrobiota; class Verrucomicrobiia; order Verrucomicrobiales; family Akkermansiaceae; genus Luteolibacter. The sequence continues at coordinate 4,501 of JANOBS010000056.1, forward strand.
CTGGTAGGTCTTGACGTCGTCGCCTTCCGCCCCGCTCAGGGTGATGATGCCCGGAAACGACGGATGCTTGAACTGGCGATGGGAGCCCTTTTGGCGGTCCAGCGCGAAGCCCGCTTTCCGGAGCTCGGAGATGAGTTCACGGATTTTGCGGGGCATCGCGGTTGGTGAAGTTGGGGTGCGACAGGAATGTCGCACCCCCTTATTGACACGCTTCGCATTCGCCGCCGTTGCGCATGGCGTCGATGCTGCAGACCATTTTTTCCTCGGCGGTGTATTCGCGTTTTTCGGGGGCTCCGTCGCGGGCCATGAGGCCTCGGGTTTCCTTGCGGGACTCGATGGTGGACTTCTCGACGTTGGAGGCCTGGAGGGTGCGGAGGTAGTAGGTGGTCTTGAGGCCCTTGTCCCAGGCGCGGCGGTACATGTGCGACAGGGTCTTCATGTCCGGGGTGGCGAGGAAGAGGTTCACCGACTGGCTCTGGTCGATCCACTTCTGGCGGCGGGCGGCGGCGTCGATGATGAACTCGTAGCCGATGCCGAAGACGGTCTTGTGCTTCTGCTTGATGGCTTCCGGGATGTTGTCGATGGCGTCGAGCTCACCGTCGAAGTACTTGAGCTGATCGAGCATTTCCTGGTTCCAGAGGCCGAGCTTCTTGAGGTCCTTGACCAGCTCGGCATTGAGGATGATGAACTCCCCGCCGAGGTTCGACTTCACGAACAGGTTCTTGTAGTTCGGCTCGATGCAGGGGGTGGTGCCCATGATGTTCGAGATGGTGGCGGTGGGGGCGATGGCGAGGACGTTGGAGTTCCGCATGCCGTGCTTGGCGATCTTTTCGCGGACAACGGACCAGTCCATCTTTCCGCCGCGCGGGACATCGATCTCGCGACCGCGCTCGCTCTGGAGGAGGTCGACGGTGTCCTGCGGGAGCAGGCCGCGGTCCCACTTGGAGCCCTTGTAGCTCGAGTAGGTGCCGACCTCGGCGGCGAGGTCGCTGGAGGCATTGTAGGCGTAGTAGGCGATGGCCTCCATCATCTCGTCATTGAACTCGACGGCGGCGTCCGAGGCGAAGGCGAGGTTCCGCTTGTAGAGGGCGTTCTGCAGGCCCATGACGCCGAGGCCGATGGGGCGATGGCGGGAGTTGGCGGTCTTGGCAGCGACGGTCGGGTAGAAGTTGATGTCGATGACGTTGTCGAGGGCGCGGATGGCGACGGTGATCGTTTCCTTCAGCATCTCGTGATCGATCGCGCCATCACGGGTGATGTGGGAGTCGAGCACGACGGAGCCGAGGTTGCAGACGGCGGTTTCCTCGTCGGAGGTGTTGAGGGTGATCTCGGTGCAGAGGTTCGACGAGTGGATGACGCCGCAGTGGTCCTGCGGGGAGCGGACGTTGCAGGGGTCCTTGAAGGTGATCCAGGGGTGGCCGGTTTCGAAGACCATCTTGAGCATGGACTTCCACAGCTCCAGGGCGGGCAGGGTGCGGCCCCAGATCTTGCCGTCGGCCGCCATGGCCTCGTACTCGGTGTAGCGGATCTCGAAGGCCTTTCCGTAGAGGTCGTGGAGGTCCGGCACTTCATTGGCGCGGAAGAGGGTCCAGTTGCCGCGTTCCTCCATGCGCTTCATGAAGAGGTCCGGCACCCAGTTGGCGGTGTTCATGTCATGGCAGCGGCGGCGCTCGTCACCGGTGTTTTTCCGCAGTTCCATGAAGTCCTCGATGTCGTTGTGCCAGGTCTCGAGGTAGGCGCAGCCGGAGCCGCGGCGCTTGCCGCCCTGATTGACCGCGACGAGCTGGTCGTTGTGGAGCTTCAGGAAGGGGATGATGCCCTGGGACTCGCCATTGGTGCCCTGGATGTAGCCACCGGTGCCGCGGACGGCGGTCCAGGAACCACCGAGGCCGCCGGCCCACTTCGAGAGATAGGCGTTTTCGGCGATGCCGCGCTGCATGATCGACTCGATGGAGTCATCGACCTTGTAGAGGTAGCAGGAGGAGAGCTGGGAGTGGAGGGTGCCGGAGTTGAAGAGGGTGGGCGTGGACGAGCAGAAGCGGCGGCCCTTGTAGAGGTTGTAGAGGCGGATGGC
>JANOBS010000057.1:0-8304 GCA_031411755.1 Luteolibacter sp.
CGGTTACCTTCGCCAACGATCAAGGCGCCAACACCGACACCTACTTCGGCACAGGTCCGGTGATATTCAATCCTGGCACCACGCTGGCCTTGAACCGGACCTACATCGGAAACGCCCTGACGCTGAAGGATGCGACGTTGACGGCTGGAAACTCCTTCGGGTCCACGCTGGCGGGAACCACCACACTCACGGGCATCTCGACGATCAACATCACGGGCAACCTCACCATTACCGGCCCCATGACCGGCACCGGCGGACTGATCAAGACCGGTGCCACCGTCGTGCCCGTCAATGGCACCAACACCTACACTGGCCCTACGATCATCAGCGGCGGCGGGCTGACATTCCTCAAACCCGCATCGCTCTACAATGCGGATAGCGCCCAATGGACCAAGTCGAACATCACCGTGAACAACGGTGGCTCGCTAACCTTCAAGGTCGGTGGTTCCGGTGAGTTCTCCATCACCCAAGCCAGCACGATCTTCGGCAATCTCTTGACTAATGTGAACAGCAACGGCTTGCAGGCCGGTGCCATTTTTGGAGTGGACGCCAGCACGACCGCCGGACTCTACACCATTTCGACCAACCTGACCAACTCCACCGGTGTGGGTGGCGGTGCGATCGGTTTCCGGTTCTTCGGCAATGGCACGATCGGTGCCAGCACACTGGCACTCACCGGCACCAACACCTACAGCGGCCAAACCATCATTGATCGCGCCGGGGTCTTGAGGGTGTCGTCGATCAACAGTGTCTTCACCAACCCGGCTCTGGGCACGGTGCGCTCGGCCAGCAGCAGCCTCGGTGCCCCCACCTCCGTCGCAGCCGGCACCATCCAACTCGGGACCCAAGCCAGTTTCCTGGGCGGCGGCCTGGAATACATTGGCACGGGAGAAACCACCGACCGGGTGCTCAGCCTTGGCGGAGGCGGGAATGAATTCTACCGTCTCGATCAATCCGGTACCGGCAACCTGAAGTTCATCAGCAACCTGACGATGACCGATAACCGGGGACCCAAAGTCATCGTGCTGCAAGGCTCCACCGCTGGAACTGGCGAGATCGCCGGCGTGATTCCCAACGCCACAGGTTCCACTTTGACGACCGCGATCACCAAATCCGGCACCGGCACCTGGACGCTCTCGGCTGCCAACCTTCACGTGGGTGTAACCACCGTGACCGGCGGTGCGCTTGTGCTCACGAACGCGAACGCCCTGCCCGGCGGCCTCGGTGCCACTGGCGGCCTCGGTGCCCTGACCTTCAGCGGCGGCGTGCTCGGCCTGGGCGCGGGCAACTTCTCCCGACCACTCGCCGCGGCAAACACCATTGGTGCCGTTACCTTCACCGGTGCTGGCGGCTGGGCAGCCTATGGCGCGGATCGCTCTGTGAATCTCGGCGGCGCATCGGCCTCCATCACCTGGGGGACTGCAAGCACCGGTCTCAACGGACAGACGCTCGTTCTCGGCAATGCCACCGCCACCCACATGGTGACCTTGCAGAATCCGCTCGACCTTGGCGCGACCACCCGGACCGTGCAGGTGGACAACGGTGCTGCCACCGTCGATGGCACCCTCAGCGGCATCCTTTCCGGCACAGCAGGAGGCCTGAGCAAGACCGGTGCGGGCTCGCTCGCCCTAACTGCAAGCAATAGCTACGCTGGCACCACCACGGTTTCGAACGGCACGCTGCTGGTCAACAACACCACTGGGTCCGCCACGGGAACCAGCGCCGTCAATGTCACAGCGGGCACCCTCGGTGGTAGCGGCTCCGTCACCGGCGCGGTCACCATCGGCAACAACAGCGGCAGCGCCGATGCCATTCTCGCACCCGGAAACAGCATCGAATCCATCGACACCGGGGATCTGACGTTCAACAGCGACGGCAACTATGCCTGCGAACTGAACTGCACATCGGTCACTTCCGACGTGGCCAATATCACCGGCACGGTCACGATCAATTCGGCGGCGACACTCACGGTCTCACTGTCGGGAACGCTTGCCACTGGCCAGAAATTCTTCATCGTCAACAATGATGGAGTGGACGATGTCACTGGCAACTTCTCGGGTCTCGCTCAGGACGCGGCCGTCGGAACCTACGGTGCCTTTGACTTGAAAATCAGCTACACTGGCGACTTTGGAACCAATGCCACCACAGGAGGAAACGACGTCGTCCTGTATGCCGATACATCCTCCGCATACAACTCATGGGCTTCATCCAAGGGGCTGGTTAGCGGCACCAACGCGGCGAAGAGCGATGATCCGGATGGCGATGGCAAAAACAACCTTTACGAGTTCGCCTTCGATGGAAATCCACTATCGGGAGTCAACGATGGCAAGATCGTCGGCAAGATCGCGACCGTTGACTTCAATCAGTCCATGACCCTGACCCTGCCGGTCCGCACCGGCGCCGCCTTTGCCTTCGCCGCCGGCGACCAACTCTCGGCACTCATCGACGGAATCTATTACCGCATCGAAGGAGATACGGACCTCGGCAGCTTCGGCAGACTCATCACCGAAGTCGTAGGGGGTGACGCGACTGCCATCCAGGCAGGATTGCCAGCGCTCTCCAGTGGCTGGACCTACCGCACCTTCGGCGCCTCCAGCACCGTAGCAACAGATCCGAAAACATTCATGCGCGCCAAGGTCAGCGAGACACCTTGATTCCTGAAAAATCCCTCCTTTTTCGATCAAAAACCCAAAAATCAAAAGTCATCAATCGACCATTCTTCCCCTTTGAGGTCTGACCTCGATTTCCACCATGAAGCCCCGCATACGATCCATCTCCCGCCTCTCCTTCCCACTCGCCTCGGCCATCGCTGCGCTGCTTGCTTCGCAGTCCGCCTGCGCGGTTGACACCACTTGGAGTGACACTGGCAGTTCAACCGCTTGGCTTACCGGTGCGAACTGGAACACTGCAGTATCTCCTTCCACCAATGACGTCGCCATTTTCGCTAATACCGGCACCGCGACTACCGCTGGAATCAACATGGGCACTTTGTCGGGTGCGCTGAGTTTGCAGGCAATCGATATTTCTTCCACTAGGACTCGTGCCCTGACCATCGGCAATTCATCAGCCACTTCCGGCACACTCACGTTGACTGGAAGTACCATCGGTGGGCTCGGCAACACCATTCTTAGAAATGGGAGCAATTCTCTACTCACGCTCCAAGATAACGAAACGGGCTCTGGCAAGATCATGAATGTGGCCCTCGGGAATGCCACCAACAATGTGATCCAGATCACTGGGACTGGCGGCATCACCATCAGCAGCATTATTTCAGGAAGTAGCAGAAATCTCACTTTCCTTGGTACCGGGAGCGGTGTGCTCACTCTCTCTGGCGCCAACACTTATACTGGAACGACCACGATCGGTGCAGGCACGCTGACGGTCGGAAACGCCAGCGCGTTGAGCACCACCAGTGGCGTTAGTCTCGCCAGCGGAGCGCGCCTGATTGTGAACGCAACCAATACAAATCTCTCCAAACTGGCCACGGGCGGCGGTGGCAGTGGAGTGGTTGCAGGCAGCTTCCTGCGTTACTCGCAGGCACAGACCGCAGCAGGTCCGGGCAATGGCCCGGGAACTATCTTCGGCACCGTTGAGCTGAACGTCACCAACGCCAACCCGAACTACACGCTCGACTTCGGCTCGGGCGGTGCATTAACCAACCTCGTCACCTCCACATATACGTCAGCGTTGACGCTGTCGGGCACTGCCTCCATCGATGCTAGCGCGGCAGCAGCCACCTACAGCCTCGGCGGCATCACCGCTTCGACTGCTGGCACTAAGACGCTCAACCTCACTGGCTCAAACATCGGAACGAATCTGATTTCTAGCGCCATCGGCGATGGCAGTGGCGCGATCGCGATCACCAAGGGCGGTGTTGGCACTTGGACCCTCAGCGGTACCAACACCTTCACGGGCAACATTCGGGTCGATGTAGGAATCCTGCAGTTCACCAAGACGGCATCTCTTTACAACAGCATTGATACAAACTGGACGGCTGCCAAGATCAGGGTAAGCAACGGTGGAACGTTGGCTGTGAATGTCGGCGGCACGGGTGAATTTACCACGGCTAACGTCACCACGCTGCTGGGCAACCTCGGGGGAGCTAACGGAACCAGCACGACCGGCTTCGCGGCGGAATCGGCTATTGCATTCGATACCACAAACGCCTCTGGTGGCACCTTTACCATTGCGGATGTCATTGCCAACTCTTCTGGAACAGGCGGAGGTGCCATCGGCTTGACCAAGCTCGGCACGAATACCTTGGTCCTCTCGAATGACAACACCTACACTGGTCGCACGGTCATCAGTGCCGGCACCCTGCAACTCGGCAGCGGCGGAACCACCGGCAAGCTTTCCACCAGCAGTGGAATCCTCAACAACGGCACCTTGACGATCAACCGTAGTGATGCGGTCGCACAAGGCACGGACTTCAGCGCAGCGCCGATTAGCGGCACCGGGGCTTTCATCCAAGCCGGCGGCGGCACCACCACGCTCAACGCCGCCAACACCTTCAGCGGCACCACCACCGTCAGCGGCGGCAACCTGACACTCAGCAACGCCCTTGCGCTTCAAAATAGCGCCTTGGTCACCACCGGCGCGGGAACCGTCACCCTCAGCGGCGTCACCACCCCCACCTTCGGTGGTCTCAGCGGCGCGTCGGGTAATCTCGCCACCGTCATTACGAATTACAGCTCGATCACCGCGCTCACCCTCAATCCTGGCACAGGCGCCACTCCTTCATACGGCGGCGTCATCGGCGCCAACGGTGGCATGACCCTCACCAAGACCGGCGCAGGCACCCAGATCCTCACTGGTGCCAACCTCTACACCGGCACGACCACGATCAATCGCGGCATTCTCACCATTGGCAACGGCACCACCGGCAGTCTCAATGGTATCACGGGCACCGCGCTCACCTTCACCGGTACTGGCACCTTCAACGTGGCGGAAGCCCTCAGCAGCACCCAAGGAATGGGGGCACTCACCTTGAGCGCTGGCGATGCCACCATCACCTCTACGGGCATCGCCGCCCAGAATTCCACTCTGACTTTCGCCTCACTCGCCGCCCGGACCGCAGGTGCCACCGCCAACTTCACCTTGGCCACGAACACCACCGCCACCCAGAACCAGATCAAACTCACCAGTACCACCAACGCGCCGCTCAACGGCAGCGGCTCGAACAATCAAGGCATCTTCTTCGGCACCACGGAATACGCCCGCTACGACACCACCAACAATCGTTTCCGTGCGGTGACCTATGGCACTGATAACAATGCATCCGCGATTGTTGCCACGGGTACCACATTGGGGATCAACGACGCCACCAAGGACGTGAAAGTCAGCGGCAACATCACCGCCCAGACCACCGCGTCGGTGAACACACTCAACCTGGTGGCCACCACAATGACCCTGAGCAGCGCGACGGAAGTCCTGAGCGTGAATGGCATTCTGGCGACTGGCGGCGCAATCGCCACGACCGGCAGCACAATCAACTTGGCCGGCAAGATCCAGCCGGCGGTGGCGGGCGGGGAATTGGTGATCAACACGACCGGCAATTTTGGGTTGACCGCGATCATCCAGGATAATACCACCGCGAGTTCGCTCACCAAATCCGGCACCGCCCAGCTTACACTCAATAACTCGAGGAGCACGTACACTGGCGGCACGGTCGTCAATGCGGGAACGGTTACCTTCGCCAACGATCAAGGCGCCAACACCGACACCTTCTTCGGAACCGGCCCGGTGATATTCAATCCCGGAACGACAATGGCGATGAACCGGACTTACATCGGCAACGCCCTGACCCTGAACAACGCGACGGTGACGGCAGGAAACTCCTTCGGCTCCACACTGGCGGGAACCACCACGCTCACGGGCATCTCGACATTCAACATCACGGGTAACCTTACCATCACCGGCCCCATGACCGGTACAGGTGGACTGATCAAGACCGGCGCTACCGTCGTGCCTGTCAACGGCACCAACAACTACACCGGCCCCACGATCATCAGCGGCGGCGGGCTGACATTCCTCAAACCCGCATCGCTCTACAATGCGGATAGCGCCCAATGGACCAAGTCGAATATCACGGTGAACAATGGTGGCTCGCTGACCCTAAAGATCGGTGGCCCGGGCGAGTTCACCACCACCCAAGCCGGCACGATTTTCGGCAACCTCGTTGCTGATGTGAACACCAACGGTTTGCAGGCCGGTGCCATTTTTGGAGTGGACGCCGGCACCACAGCCGGAACCTACACCATTTCCACCAACCTGACCGATTCCACTGGTGTGGGTGCCGGTGCGGTGGGTTTCCGGTTTTTCGGCAATAGTACGATTGGTGCCAGCACGCTGGAACTCACTGGCACCAACACTTACAGCGGACAGACCGTCATTGATCGCAGCGGCGTCTTGAAGGTGTCGTCAATCAACAGTGTGTTCACCAATCCCGCCTTGGGGACGGTGCACTCGGCCAGCAGCAGCCTCGGCGCGCCCACCTCCGTGGCCAACGGCACCATCCAGCTCGGGACTCAAGCCAGCTTCCTAGGTGCCGGCTTGCTCTATGTGGGCACGGGCGAAACCACCGACCGCGTGCTCAGCTTGGGCGGTGGCGGGGGTGAAACCTACAGCTTCGATCAATCCGGAACCGGTAATTTGAAGTTCATCAGCAACCTGGTGATGACCGACACCCGGGGAATCAAAACCATCGTGCTCCAAGGCTCGACTGCTGGAACTGGCGAAGTCGCCGGCGTGATCCCCAACGCCACAAGTGGCACCCCGACGACCGCGCTCACCAAATCCGGCACCGGCACCTGGACACTCTCGGCCGCCAACCTGTTCACGGGGGTCACCACCGTGAACGGCGGAGCCTTGGTGCTCGCCAATGCGAACGCCCTGTTCGGCGGCATCGGCGCCACCGGCGGCCTCGGAGCCCTGACCTTCAACGGCGGCGTGATCGGCCTAGGTGCCGGAGATTTCACCCGCAGCCTAGCCGCGGCTGGCACCGTCGCCGGAGTCAATTTCACCGGTTCGGGCGGCTGGGCGGCCTACAATGCGGACCGCGTGGTGAACCTAGGCGGCGCTTCGGCCTCCATCACATGGGCGACGGCCAACACCGGCTTAAATGGCCAGACGCTGATTCTCAGCAACGCCACCGCCACCCACACCGTCGATTTCCAAAATCCGCTCGATATGGGCACGGGTGTCCGCACCCTTCAAGTTGATAATGGTTCTGCTGCTGTTGATGGCAAACTGAGCGGCGTTCTCTCAGGTGGCACCGGCGGCAATCTAACGAAAACTGGCATTGGAGCGCTAGCCCTCACCAACGCTAACACCTACACCGGCACGACAACGGTTCAGGCGGGTGCCTTGATTGCGGGCACAAATTCAGCGGTCAGCACCAACGGTGCCTTCGGCAATACGACCACCGCTGTCGTGCTCGGCAATGGCAGCACCGCCGCCAGTGATGCACCTGCGCTGCTTATCAGTGGCGCCTTCACCGTGGGTCGCGCCATCACGGTTGGTTCGCTGACCAATACAAATGCCTACAACGCCACCATCGGCGGCAGCAACACCAGCGGCACCTCCACCTATACCGGCAACATCACGCTCAGTAACACGGCAACCAACTACACCGCGACCCTGCAAGCAGCCACTGGCGGCACTGTGAGTTTCAGCACTGGCACTTGGACAACAAACAACAAGGCCATCCGCATTGGCTCCACCGGCAACACCGGCACGGTCCAGATCAGCAATGCCATCGCCACCAGCGGCGGTATAAGCGTGAATTTCGGCACCTTGGAACTCAACTCCGCCTTTACTGCTGGCAACATGACGGTCGCCTCCGGCACCACCCTCTCCGGAACGGGCTCGGTGGCCGGCACCACCGGAGTGACCAGCGGCACGGTCAATGGCTCGGGCCTGACCTTGACTGGGCTGACCACCTTCAACAGCACCGGCAACACCCTCAGTGGCACGGTGACTTCTAACGTGTCCCTAGCTTCCAGCGCTGCATTGGCAGTCAACGGTGCTTTGACTGGAAACGCGACAGTTGGAAATGGCACCCTTTCAGGAACCGGTTCCGTCTCTGGCACCACCGGAGTGACCAGCGGCTCGGTCAACGGCTCGGGCCTGACCTTGACTGGGCTGACCACCTTCAACAGCACCGGCAACACCCTCAGTGGCACGGTGACTTCTAACGTGTCCCTGGCTTCCAGCGCTGCATTGGCAGTCAACGGTGCTTTGACTGGAAACGCGACAGTTGGAAATGGCACCCTTTCAGGAACCGGTTCCGTCTCTGGCACCACC
>JANOBS010000058.1:0-77248 GCA_031411755.1 Luteolibacter sp.
GAAAAAGAATCTTAGAATTTCTCGACATGGTTCGGAGACAGGGGCTGGAGGATCGCGCAAGAGGCATCAAACCTTGGGAATCACCCGAGCCCGGATCTTCATCTTGATGGGTTCTTTGGATGCTAACGTGCCTATTTCCAATCGTGTCTGGGATCCTCTTGTTCCACTGGTTTAGAGTAGAAAGACCCGACTCCTTTGAAATTTGTTACTCAAAAATCCAGAGCTCGGATTTCGCCGCTGCACCGGGCTGGGATTCGAGGATTGGCCCTTTCCCGGGGTGCCGAAAGGTCGCCGGAAGGGCGTTGACGCGTTGGTTTTTTCCGTTCAACGTCCGTCATCCGTTCGGACCAACCTCATCCACCCATCATGACTCTCATTCGTACATTCCTTGCCGTGGTGCTTGCCGCCTCGCTTTCCGGCGTCTCCATGGCCCAGGAAGGAAAGCTCAAGATCGCCACTGTCGACATGCAGCAGCTCTTCAAGGAGTACTACCGCACCAACGACGCGCAGAAGCAGATCAACATCGAGCGCGCCCGCATCCAGAAGGAAAACAACGATCGCCTCACCCGCATCCGCGAGCTTGAAAACAGCCTCGGCAACCTTCGCAAGCAGATTGACGATCCAGCGATTTCCGACTCCAAGAAGCAGACGCTTTTCAAGGATTGGCAGATGCAGCAGCAGGAAGGCATCGCCCTCGACCGTGAGCGCCGCGAGTTCCTCCAGCGCAAGAATCAGGCGCTCAACGAGACAATGGTTCAGCGCATGAAGGGCATTCTCAACGAGATCCGCAAGCTGGTCGAAGAGCAGGCCAAGGGTGAGAATTACGACTACGTCTTCGACAAGTCCGGCCTCAGCACCTCGCAGGTTCCCTTCCTCCTCTACACCAAGGATGCCACCGACATCACGGCCGTACTTCTGAAGGACCTCAACAAGGACGCCCCAAAGGAAAGCCTCCCGGCTCCTGGCACACCTGACGCCGACAAGCCTTCCCTCACTCCGCCGGCTCCGGTTGGCGATCCGTAATCTTCCCGAGGTGACATTCGCCCTCACTCTTTCCGAGCTCGCCCGTTTGGCCGATGGTGACGTCGTCCGGGGCGGGCTCGATTCGTCTTATGCAGGCATGGCAGCGCTCGATGCCGCCACGCCTGCGGACATCAGCTTCCTCGGAAACGAGAAATATCGTGGCCTTTTCCTGACGACCCTCGCCGGTGCCGTGCTGGTGCCGCGTGGAGAAGTGGAAGGCCCGGAAACCACGGCGCTGATCGCGGTCGACAATCCCTCGCTGGCCTTTGCGGCGGTGGTGAAACATTTCGCCGCGGTTTCGCGACCCTTTGAGCCGGGCATCCATCCACGGGCCTATGTCGATCCGACGGCAAAGCTCGACCCCGCCACCGTGCGCGTGCAGGCCGGGGCGGTCATCCAGTCTGGAGCGGTCATCGGCGATGGCTCGGACATCGGGCCGAATACGGTGGTCGGTGAGGACGTGGTGATCGGTCGGGATTGCCTGCTTTACGCCAATGTTTCGGTCCGTGAACGCTGTGTGCTCGGGGATCGTGTGATCCTTCAGCCCGGAGCGGTGATCGGCTCGGATGGTTATGGTTATGAATTCGTCGACGGACGACATTTGAAGATCGACCAGGTCGGCAATGTTGAGCTGGGAGACGATGTCGAGGTGGGAGCGAATTCCACGATCGACCGCGCCCGTTTCGGAAAGACCGTCATCGGTGAGGGCTCGAAAATCGACAATCTCGTCCAGATCGGCCACAACGTGGTGATCGGAAAGCACTGTCTCGTCATCGCCCAGAGCGGCTTGGCTGGCAGTTCCCGCTTGGGAAATTACGTCACAGTCGCCGCGCAGTCGGGAGTCGCTGGACACGTGATGGTCGGCGACAAATCGATCCTCGGAGGCCGCACCGGCGTTACGGCCAACCTGAAGGGTGGCGAGGCCTACATGGGCTATCCCGCGCAGCCGTTCGCCGATGAGCAGAAGCAGAAGGCCCTTGTGCGCAGGCTGCCGAAGATGCTGGAGGATCTGAAGGCGCTGAAGAAGAAATAGATCCCCTAGGCCCCATCGGACTTAAAGGACCTAATTTCTTAAGCCTCTCACTTCCCGCTCCAACCACCGCCGAGGGCCTTTGCCAAAGCTGCGAGCGTAATCCGCTGCTGGGCTTCCACCTGGCTGAGCGCGAGGCGCGTCTGAAGCACAGTGCGGTCCGAGTCCACCACTTCGAGATAGCTGGTGAGGCCCTTGTCGAAACGTTCCGCCGAGAGCCTCTTGGTGTCGTTGGCGCTCCTCAACGCGGCCTCGAGGGCAGAGCGGGATTTTGCCAGGCCTTTTAAATCCACCAGCGCATCCTCCACCTCGCGCAGGGCGACGAGCAGGGTCTGCCGGTAATTGGCGAGGGCTTCATCGTAGCGGCTGCGGGCAGCGGCGTAGTTGGCCTTGTTGGTGCCGCCATCGAGGATCGGGGCGGCCATGTTTGCGCCAAGCGAGAGGATCTTGTTTTCCCAATTCAGGAAGCGGGAGACGTCGATCGACTCGAACCCGCCACCAGCGCTGAGCGTGAAGTTCGGATAAAAGGCGGCCTCGGCGACACCGATGCGGGCGCTGGCGGCGCGGAGGTTCTGCTCGGAGGCGCGGACATCCGGGCGGCGGTTCAGCACTTCGGCAGGCAACCCGGCGCGGAACGATGGCAGCGAACCGCCGGTGCCGCGATGGCTGACGGAGAAGTCCGACGGGCGCGTGCCGCAGAGCACCGCGAGGGCATGCTCGGCGGAGCCGCGCTGACGCTGCACGCTGGCCAGGTCGTTTTTCGCAAGTTCCAGTTCGGTGCGGGCGCGGCTGGTGGCGAGACCATCTGTTAGACCGGCATCGGTCTTGGTTTTCTGGAGGTTCAGGGCCTCGCCACGGCTGGCGATGGTGTCATTCACCACGGCCTCCTGGGCATCGAGTCCGCGAAGCAGGAAGTACTGGCGGGCGACTTCGGTGGCCACGCCGAGACGTCCCGAATCGAGCAGGGCTTCAGCCTGCGCGGCTTGAGCGGATGAGGCCTCGACGAGGCGTTTGTTACGCCCCCAGAGATCGAGGTCGTAGGCGAGATTGAAGCTGCTGCGATAGTTCTGGTTTTCCAAGTCAATGCTCGCTCCGGCTGGCGCGTTGCGGGAGGCCACATCATCGGATGAGCGGGTAATCCCGGCCGCACTGGTCAACCCCAGCGTCGGGAAAAGTCGGGCACGATCCGCTCCGACGAGCGCACGGGCGGTGTCGACCCGCGACTTTGCTGCGGAGAGGTCGTTGTTTGCGGAGAGCGCGCGTTCGACCAGTCGGTTCAGCTCACCATCGCTGAACTGCCGCCACCAGGCATCCGGCAGGCGCGAGGACGGGGTGGCCAGGCCTTCCTTCCACTTGGTGCCAGCAGTGGTGCCGGGAAACTGGAAGTTCGGGCCAACCTTGCAGGCGGAAAGGGTCAGCGCAGTGCCGAGGATGAGGAGACGGGAGTTCATGGCTTGGAGTGGCGTTCGGGAGCTTCGATGAAGACATCGACCTGCTGGCCGACATAAAGTGGCGGGCTCGGGGGCCGCGTCAACGAGTAGATCACTTGAAGAACGCGGGTATCGACGCGCTCGGTGCTGGCCCCGGTGAGGGAAACTTTTGGGATGATGTAGGGCTCCACCCGGACGAATTCGAGGGGGAAGGTGACGGTCGGATCGCCCTTGAGGTAACCGAAGGCCTTCTGCCCGGCCCGGATGCGGATGGCGTTCTGCTCATCGACATCGGCGCGGACCTGAAGACGGTCGGTGTCGCCGATGATCATCGCAGGAGTCTTCGGCGAGGTGGCGGCATACTCACCGGCGCGGAGGTTGACCTGGAGCACATTGCCATCGCGTGGAGCCTGGACCGTCAGTCGATCAATCAGCAGGGAAATGCGTTTCATCGCCGTTTCGGAAGCCACGAGCTGGGCCTTCGAGGCGGAGACCTGGGCCTCGGCCACGGCGACATCGCGACGCCGGTTTTCCAGCTCATCCTTGCTCACCGCCCGCGGGTCGTTGACCGACGTGAGGCGATCGAGCTGCGATTGCAGCTTTGCGAGTTGTGCCTCAGTCACGGCGATCTGGGCTTTGGAAATTTCCTGCTGTGCGGTGGTGGAAAGCAGCTCGGCCTGGAGGTCGCGGTCGTCGAGCTTGAACAAGGTCTGACCCTTTTTCACCGAGTCGTTCACCTTCACCGGCACCTCCACGACCAGTCCCGGCACCGGCACGCCGATGGCCACGTTTTCGCTCAGCGATTCGAGAATTCCGGTCGCGGCCACCGATTCCTTGAAAGGCTTCTGCGGCGGCGGCACAGGCGGATCACCCGGGGGCGGCGTTTCCTTTTCTGCCTGGAGCTGGGAAAAGGAAATCATGGCCCAAAAGCCAAGAAGTGCGGCGGCGATGGAGCCGTAGCGGAGTAAATTCGAGAAGAGATTCATAGGGGAGATGAGTGTTGGCTAAAGCGCATGCTCGTGGACAAAGTGCGGCTTATCATCAGAAGTGCGCTGACGGACTTCTACGATCTCGCCATCATCCATTCGGGCGATGCGGTCGGCATAGGAGAAGATCCGGTTGTCGTGCGTGACAATGATGACTGCCCGGTTGGCCGTGCGGGCGACCTGGCTGAAGAGGTCCAGCACGATCTCGCCGTTCTGCGAATCGAGAGCGGCGGTCGGTTCATCACAGATCACCAATGGCGGCTCGTGCACCAGCGCGCGGGCGATGGCGACGCGTTGCTGCTGCCCGCCGGAAAGCTTGTTGGGCCGTTCCTTCCAGCGCTCGCCGAGTCCGACTTTTTCGAGTGCTTCGCGTGAGCGTTTCAATGACTTGCCTGACGATACACCTTGGATGAGAAGGGGAATGCCGACATTTTCCGCGATGGTCAGCGTGGGGATCAGATTGAATTGCTGGAAGATGAAGCCGATGTTCTGGGCGCGGAATTTTGTCAGAGCGCCGCCGGAGAGTTTTGTGAGTTCCTTGCCAAAGACCGAGATATCACCGGCGTCCACCTTGAGGGTTCCGGCGATGGCGCTGAGCAGTGTGGTTTTTCCGCAACCGGACGGCCCTACCAGCATCAGGATTTCCCCGGTGTGTGCCTGCAGGTTCACTTTCTTCAGCACGTGGATCTTGTTGGACCCATCACCGAAGCTTTTCTCGACGCCGCGCACATCCACGACGATACTGGAAGATGGAGAGGATTCAGGCACGGAAGACCATCGCGGGTTCGTAAAGGCTCAAACGGATGATGCCCAGCATGGCGGCCATCATGCAGATCAACTGGATGACGCAGAAGGCCACCACCGGAATAATCCAGGGCATGTAAAACGGCGGCTGTTGATTCTCGATCGCGCCTCTGGCGAACGCGTAGGTCGCTAGCAAGCCGAGGCCAAAGCCGATCACGCCGACCGTTGAGGCTTGAAAAATCAACATCAGACTTAGCCGGAAATTCGACATCCCCATCGCTTTCAGCGCGCCGAGGTGTTTCAGGTTATCAAGCACGAAGGCATAGAACGTCTGGCAGGCGATCGCCACTCCAACGATAAAGCCGATCACCACGGTGGTGCCGAAGGAAAATGGAATGCCTGTGTTCCGTACGAACCAGAACACCGTCGAGGTGTTGAAATCTCCGCGACGGGTCTTCTCGCCCACTTTGACATCGCGAGGGTTGTCGCCGAAGCCACGATTCACATAAGCGCGGAGGCCAGTCTGCTTCTCGATCTCATCCGCCGCGTCTTCCAGGCTCATCCCTTCGACTGGCGCGGCGATCACTGCGGAGAGCATTTTTCGCGATGGCGGCGAGTATTGCAGCGCGCGCTCATAGGTCGTCCACACATAAGGTCCACCGGTGAAGGAACGCATCGCCTTGCAGATGCCGACCACTCGGGCCTCGATGTCGTTGATCTCGAAACGATCGCCGATCTTCACCGGATGGTCCTTGTCTTTGGCGAGCCGTTCCGTGGCCAATTCATCAATCACAACGGTGTTAGGCAACCGAAGATCCTGCAGGTTGCCTTCGACCATCGCTCCCGGAGCTCCGGCCAGTGAGGCGGAGTCGATCCCAATCAGTTGGATCGTTTTGAAACTGCCATCGTCCTGCCGCACGCGCTGGATGCCCGAATAGAGGGGCATCGCCCAGCGGATCGCCGAAACCGAGCGCACCCGGGAAACATCCGTGTCCCGCAGCGGGTTGGTCTCGTTGACCTGTTCGACCTGGCTTTCCACGATGTAGAGCGGGGCTGGCACATTCTTCAGGGTGGAAGTCGTCCAGCGCATCAGCCCGCAGAACACCGAGGCCTGCTGCACGATCAGGAAGGTGGCGAAAAACAAACCGGCCACGAGCATCAGGTACTTCGCCGTATCGCCGAAGAGCATTTTGAGAGCGAGACCGATCATACGGATTGGGAAAAGTGTCAGACGCAGCCACCCGGCCGCGCCCGGAGACTAGCAGGAGGCGGACCCGGCGCAACCGACGAGGCGCATTTTGGGTGATTTCGTGGTGTCCGTGTTTCAAACACCCGGACTCGAAACCTTGGACTGCGGTGGGAAACAAGGTGCCACACCGCCTGTGAGGAAGAAATGACCGATTCCTAAATCCTAATGACTAATGAACGTGACGTCCGTGGCGTTTCACTTCCCACTGCAGTCCAAGGTTCTTGCGAGGATCATCTCATCCCGCTAAACAACGTCATTCATGGAGGACACGCCACAGCCGAAAATCAGCTTCCTCCGCACGAAGCGGTTCTGGTTCCGCTGGGCGGTTCCGGGGTTGCTGTTGGCGTTGTGGGTGGAGGGGATGCTTTTCCGGAATTTCATTGGCATCAGTCGCACGACAACTTCATCAGAAACTGTGTTTTATTTTTCGATGGAAGGAGGAGTAGCGTCACTGAGTGTTTTAAAAGAGATTTTTCCATCGGGGTTCTCTTGGATGAATGACTGGAATTACTTCGGCTCCAGTTTCAAATGGGGTCCAAGAGTGAGATTATTAGCTCCGCTAATTCAAGCCGATGAAAATGCCAGTGGATGCTTGAGTTCCTCTGCTCGGATTTGGGCAATCAACTTACCCCTCTGGCCCCCCCTCATCCTCTGGCTCCTCATCGCGCACATCTGGTCCATTCACCAAAAACGGAAACAAGCCGCGCTTCATCAATCTTCGGGCGCGTAGGCCCTCATCCCTCGTCCTCGGCCTTCGGCAGCATAAGGGCGAAGAAGGCGGCGGGGATGAAGAGGTAGGAGGCGGTGAGAAGCACGCTGGCGAAGTCGCCCTGGACTTTGTTGAAGATGCCGAAGAACACCACGCCCGCAGCCGAGAGGATGCGGCCGATGTTGTAGCAGAAGCCCGCGCCGGTGCTTCGGAGCAGCACCGGGAACAGCGGCGGCAGGCACATCGTAAACAGGCCGAAGCAGCCCTGCATGACGCCGATGAGGGCGAAGAGCGCGTAGGTCACGGACAGGCTGTGGACGCTGGAGAAGGTGATCCACATCGACACGAAATAGAGCGCGAGCAGCAGTGCGATGGCCTTGCCGTAGCCCATGAGCTTCGCAAGCCCGCCTGCGACGTAATTGCCCACCAATGAGCCGACCATGACCCACAGCAGGGCCATGACGGTGGCGTGGTCCTTGTCCGCCTTCAGCGTGCCGACTTCGGGCAAGCTGCGGATGTAACTCTGCTGCCAGAACATGAAGCTCCAGTGCGCGGTGAGCGACACGGCACAGATCAGCATGACCTTCAGGGTGATGCTCCGCACGCCCGGACCGAAGAGCTCGCGGATCCTGGGAGCGGGTTGATCCTTTCTGGCCTCAGTCCATTCCTCGGTCTCCGGCACGGCGCGGCGGATCCAGAGCGTGATGAAGGCGGGCAGCACGCCGACGAGGAAGATCCACTGTGGCGGATGACCTTTCAACAGGGCTCCGGAAAGACAAGCGAGGAGGACGCCGCAGTTGACCGCACTCTGGAGGGTGGCCGCGATCCAGGGCCGCCATTTTTTCGGCCAGGTTTCCGAAAGCAGGGACGCGCCCACCGCCCACTCGCCGCCGATGCCGAGGGCGGCAAGGAAACGGAAGATGAGCAGGTGCCACCACTCGGTCGCAAAGAAAGACAAGCCGGTGAAACAGGCGTAAGTCAGGATGGTGAGGACCAGCGCCCGGCTGCGGCCCAGGAGATCCGCCACGCGACCGAAGAAAGCACCGCCCACCGCCCAGCCGACGAGGAAGGCCGCCTGAATGATCGAGGCCTTTTGGCCGACTTCCGGATCGGACTCGCCGGTCATCAGGAGCTGCGCGACGAAGGCCGTGGCGACCAGCGTGTAGAGGTGCATGTCCAGCCCGTCGAACAGCCAGCCCAGCCAGGCGGCTGCTCCGGAGCGGACCTGTTGCGGGGAAAGATCCCGCAGATGACGGATTTCCGGTTTCGGGCTGGCAGTGGAACTCATGGGTTTGATCAAGACGGCAGGCCACCGGATCATCCCCATCAACCTCGATTCGTAAAGGATTCAGTCAGCGCCGGATTTAAAGGGCTTCTACACGAGGGAGAAAGCGCCGAGACAATGAAGATTTTGACTACGGATGAAGAGGATGGCCACGGATAAGATGGAGCGAATTAAGAAATTTGGAGGGCGATATTCCCGTGATGAATCTCAAAATGACGAATTCAATCAGATCACAAGTCTTCGTCCGTGTAATTCCGAGTCATTTGACGAAGTCGGTGGATTCAGCCAGTTCGTCCGTGTCCGCTGCTCTCCCATTGTGGTTATCTATCTGAAGTTCTCCAATCTGTAGGAGTCTTCCCGAATCACTTCGGCGGGAGCTGGTCCTTTGGTAATTCCACCGGAGGCACCGGCGGTGGCTTGACCGGCTCGCGGCCGAAGAAGCCATCGATCACTCCAGTCACGCCGTCGACGACATCGCCGGCTTTTTCGATCGCTTTGACGCCCTTGTCGATGACCTCGACGCCTTTCCCGATGGCCTCGTTCGGTGACTC
This sequence comes from Luteolibacter sp., assembly GCA_031411755.1. Lineage (GTDB taxonomy): Bacteria > Verrucomicrobiota > Verrucomicrobiia > Verrucomicrobiales > Akkermansiaceae > Luteolibacter. The sequence goes on from JANOBS010000058.1 coordinate 9,008, forward strand.
TCCGAGGATCGAGCGGGTGAACTTCAATGCCTTTTCTCCGGTCTCCGGCAGGATGTCGAACATGCGCAGTCCAGCCGCCGCGATCAGGCGGTCTGTCAGGTCCTCCTTGGGATCGGCGAGTGTGCCGGTGATGCGCAGCGGTGTCCACAGCAGGCCTCTTTCACCCGGGAGGAAGACATCGGTTTCCGCGCCGGGAATGTTGGAGAGAGTGCCGGGCACCAGGCCAAGGCGGAAGCTGCCGTCGAGCTCGCCGTTTTTCCCGATGATCAGCAGCCCTTCCAGCCGGACCAGTCCTTCGCTGGCGAGCACCAGATGACTGAGTGTGATGACTCCGTTTTCCCATTTCCAATCCGTCTCCGCTTCACTGAGCGAAAGCACGCGGAAGCGGCGGGTGTCGGCATAGGCGGCGAGTGAATCGAGCAGCGGGAGGGCGGTGAGGACGCCGTCCTTGATGGTGAGCCTGCCATCGAGCGAAGGGCCATTGCCACGGCTGGAGACGGTGAAGGTGGAGTCGACTTTTCCTGTCAGGCGCTTCGCCCAGTCGGCATTGAGCAGGTCGGCGCAGGGGACATCGCTCAGGGTGCCTTGAAGTGAATAACTGCCGCTGGACTGGGTCCATTCCCCATCCGCCTGCACCCGTCCGCTGCCGGCGACGGTGGCTGTGGCGTCGGTGATGAAGACCTGATCGTCCTGGTAGCGGAGCTTCACCCGGTCCAGCGCGATGGCTGGAACCATCTTCCAGGGCAGGGCCACGCGTCCGCCGTCGATGGTGGCGCGGTAGGCACTCTTGGTTTCCGTTTGATTGACCTGCACCCGCATGTCGGAAATGGAGGCGCTGCCGCTGTTCATGAGCGCTCGGACGGTCATCGACTGGATCGTCAGGGCATCGAGGTCGACCTCGGACGGCAGCCATCCGTTTTTCTTCGCCTCGGAATTCGGCCCGGGAGTCGTGGCGACCGGAGGCTCGATCTCATTCGCACCACTGCGGGCATCAAGGGTGGCCTCGATGCGGCCGACGTTCGAGCCACGGAGCTGCCAGATCCCACGTGTCACCTTCGAGAGGCCGATTTCGGTGTGGAGGTTGTCGGCAGTGATGGACTGGATCTTGCCGTCGCCACTGGCCTCGAACGATGGCGTGTCGACCTGGAGTCCGTCCCAGCGGAAGGATGAGAAGGTGCCGGAGATGCCGAGCGTGCGGCTGGCCTCCTCGGACAGCAGGCGGCGGAAGCCTTCGCTGTGCAGGTATTTCCGGACGCCCACGTAGCCGGCCACCAGCAGGACGAACACTCCGATTCCGACCACGGCGGCGGCCCGGCCCAGCCATTGACGGCTGCGGGTGCCTTGACGTTTTTTGGCTCTGCGGCTGCTCATTGCGGAAATCTAGCGAAACCCCTCTACGCGGCAAGCTCTCGAAAAAGATCGCAGCCCCGTCATTTCGTGGTTTCTCTCTGCCAACGCCGTCCACCCGAACCATGCTCGCCTTTTCCACCTGCTGGAACAACAGCCGCCACGGCGATGGCGAGCCGATGATCGAGGAAATCGTCAACCTCGGTTTCACGAACATCGAGTTGTCCCACGGCATGACGATCGCGAAGCTGCCCGGCATCCGGAAAGCGTATGCGCGCGGGCTTTTCACCTGCTCTGGTGTGCACAATTACTTCCCGGCGCCCGTCGAGGTGATGATCGATGCTCCGGACGCCTACGAGTTCACCTCCCATCGTCCCGGCGACCGCCAGCGGGCGATGGACATGACGCTGAGAACCCTGGAGATCGCGGCGGAGTTCCAGGCCCGCTACCTGGTCCTACACATGGGTTCGGTGCCGATGAAATCCTCGAAATGGACAAAGCCGCTGACCTCGCGGGTCGCCTCGGGAGGACGGCTCGGCGCGGAGCATGCGAAGGAGAAGATCGCCTTCGTGAAAGCGCGCGAGAAGATCGCGCCACTGTATTTCCATCGGGCGATGGAGGCTCTGGAGAAGATCGCGGAAAAGGCGGCCGAACTCGGCGTGAAGCTCGCCGTGGAATCACGTTCGCGCTTTGAGGACATGCCCACCGAGCGGGAAATGGTGAAGCTCCAGCAGCACTTCGCGGATCACCCGGCGGTCGGCTACTGGCATGACTTCGGTCACGTCCAGCTCAAGCACAACCTGGGTCTGCTCGATCACGGCCAGTGGTTGGAAACGATTTCCCCGCACCTGATCGGTGGTCACGTCCATGATGTGCAATGGCCTGCCCGCGACCACCGCACGCCGTTCACCGGTGAGCTCGATTACACGGAGCTGCTGAAACATTTCCCCAGCGGCTGCCCGCTGGTCTGGGAGTTGAGCCCCACCCGCGAAGCGTCGGAGATCAAGGAGTCACTGAAAGTCTGGGAAGGGATGTTTCCGGAGCGGAGTTGAGAAGGAGTGTGGACGTCTCCGTTCACAGCAAACTTCCTTGCCGATACTCCCCCGGGCATTGCGGCTCGACGGAAAATCCCCATCTTGATAGGACATCGACTCTGGAAAAACCGCCACTCGCGGCCTCCGCCTGTTCCACCCCTCCCCACATGCACCGCATCCCTCTCGCTGCGCTGATTTTCGCGCTCGCCGTTTCCGCTCAGGCGGAAATCACCACCGTCCGTCACTTCCGTCTCGGCGAGGCGGATGCCGGGGCCGCTTCCGGCGGTGCGGCCGGGAGTTCTTCCACCGACACCACGGCCACCGAAAACCTCACCGTCACCGGCTCACCGCTGTATTCCGCCGATGTGGCGAATGCCAACAGCACGCTCTCGATGGAGTTCAACGGCAGCACCCAGTACGCCACCACCGGAAATTGGCACGACCTCACCACCAACTTCGGCGTCGAGGCCTGGGTGAAGCCCGCTGCGACCGGTGGCGAGCACTTCATCCTCTACAACGGCCAATCCGGCGCGAACGGCTGGGGCATTCTCCAGAACAATGCCACCGGGAAATTCGGTGCACTGTTCGGCGGCCGGGCCTTCTTCGGCTCCGGCGATGTCGTTCCCGGCGTCTGGACCCATCTCGCCATCGTCTGCACCGACACCGTTGCCACCTTCTACGTCAATGGCGTGGCCTCCGGCACCACCACCACTCTCCCGAATTCCGCCAGCGGCTTCATCGGCATCGGCACCAACGCGGTCGTTCCGGCAGCCAACCTGTTTCAAGGCAAGATCGATGAAGTGCGGGTCTTCACCTTCGCGCCGGGAGCCTTCGTGGCGACGGATCTCCTGTTCACCGTGGTCCCGCCGACTCCGCTGCCCAGTGTCCTGAATTTCGCGCGGGCGGGCACTACCGACACCCTGAGCTGGCCGACGACGGACCGTGAGCTGATTCTGGAAACCTCGACCGACCTGCTTTCAAACACCTGGACGCGCCTCTATCCGCCTTCCGAGTTGAACAGCGCCTTTTCCATCACGCGGAGTTCCACCGACCCGAAGCGTTTCTATCGTTTGAGTAACGCACCCTGCGGCGTGCGCCAGCCGCCGGCTCTGATATATGGCTCATCGATCACCCTGAAGAGAGGATCCGTCGCTCCCGTGCCGATCACGGTCTACGCCAATGGTCAGTTAAATTCCTTTGGGAACAACGTCCCCACCGTGATTAATGCTTCGGCATTTTTCGATCCCGCGAGCTGCAATGGCGGCACGCTGCTCTACCACTGGGTCATTACCTATCCTTCCCGCCCGGACCCCTATACCGTCGCTGGCATCACCGGATACCGAACTCCGGTGCTGACCATCGCCCGTAACTCCATGCTGAACGACCCCATAGGAGCGACCTTTACGCTTACGGTCACTTCGCAGAAAACCGGTCTATCCATCGAATTGCCTATTCTCTGCGTGGTTAGCAACAGCCAATTGACCCTAACCATCTTCAACGCCTGCCAAAGCGGCACGGGGACCTGTACGATTTCAGCCGCTGCGCCCGCGCCGCCGGGCACGACTTGAGCAGCTCCAAGGCGGAACGCTTGTGACCCGCCTCATCCTTTTTCCCCGATGAAATTCCTGATTCCGTTCTACCTGGCCTTGGCCGCGTTCGCGCAAGCCGCCGGTCTGGACTTCGCCGAGACGCCGAAAGAAGTCCACACCACCGCCGACGCCGAAACGGCGGCCGTGGAATTCAATTTCACTAACAAGAGCGGAAATCCGGTCACCATCGCCAAAGCCGATGCCGGTTGCTCCTGCATGAAAGTCCTCTTCTCCGGCGGCAAGCTCACCTACGGCCCCGGCGAGTCCGGCGTCCTGCGCGCCGTTTTCAACATCGGAAATGCTTCCGGCACCGTCGAGAAAACCATCTCCCTCTGGCTCGACACCACCCCCATCTCCAACCCTCCGTCCCAAGCCCTCAACGTGCGGATTCAAATCCCCACGCTCATCACCCTGGAGCCGAAAACCCTCAAATGGGACCTCGGCAGCAAGCCGGAACCGCAAACGATCCACATCCGCATGGCGGAAGGAAAGCCGATCCACGTCACCGCCATCAAGCCCGCGACCGAGCAGTTTTCCTGTGAATTAAAAGCCATCGAGGCAGGCCGGAACTACGATCTCATTGTCACCCCAAAGGACGTGGCCAAGCCGGGCATCAGCGTCATCCGCATCGAGACGGATTGTGAAATCAAGAGACACCAGATTCAGCAAGCCTTCGCCATCGTGCTGAAACCCACCACCGCGAACGAGAGCAGCGCCCCCGTGCCGACGCGATAGGAACTGCCTACCCTTTCTTGTGTAGGACTTGAGCCCACTCATGGCGACCGACTGAGACAGTCGTGAGACGTTGCTGTGGACGGAGACGTCCTGGTGGACCGGCCTCAAGTCCCACCCGCGAGGCGTCGGAGATCAAGGAGTCGCTGAAAGTCTGGAAAGGGATGTTTCCTGAGCGGAGTTGAAAGGGTGTGTGGAGGCCGTCCCGAATTTCCTGACAGCCATTTCAGACGAGTCCTTCATTCATGCCTGCCGGGGCATCTGGAGTGAATCGGGCGGGTCCTATTGTTAGGTGACGGGTAATCACGGCATCTCCAGCGCGAGGTAATCATACATCACGTGGTTCGCCGGGCTGTCGTTCCGGCCCTGGGTGAGGGTGAGGACGTTGGGGCCTTGCTTGAGGAGGGAGACGGGGATGTCGATCTGGCTGAGGCCGTATTTGGCGTGGATGCCTTCGCGTAGCAGGGCGTTGCCGCCGCCGTTGGGGGGATAGACCGGACGGCCGAGGGGCTTGCCGTTGAGGTTGACCTCGATCCGGGCACCATCGGAGCTGGCCCAGGCGAGGATGAGGCGGGCAGTTCCGGAGGCGGGGACGGAGGCGAGCTGGAACTGGACCTGCCAAGGCCAAGCGACCGGCTTGCCGTTCACCAGGTAGGCGCCCTGGGCGAAGTTCCAGTCGGTGGCGGGATTCGATTTTCCGATGGTGTAGATGAGCGGGTTCTTCAGCTCCTTGGAAAAGTTCGTCCAGACGTAGCCGTGAAAGTAGTCGTTGCCCTTGCGGAACTCGGTGGCTCGACGGTCGGGCGTGCCGATTTCCCAGGCGATGGATTTCCCGGCGTGCGGGACCGTCCAGACGAGCTCGCCGGTGGGATTGGGCCCGGCCTTGACGATGGCTCCGGGCTGCTCGAACTCGCCGACCGCTCCATCGGTGAAGGCGTAGAGGGTGTAGGTGCCGGGGCGGACATTGGGGATCTCAAAGTCGCCCTGGGCATCGACTTTCGCCCAGTGCTGGTAGTGCTTCGATTCGGACTGCCAGTTGCCGCCCTTGTCGGGTTGGGCGAGGCCGATCCAGGCTCCGGCGGAGTTGAGTTGGGGCTTCAGGGCATCGCGGATCGTGAGGTGGCCCTTGACGGTGCCTCGGGCGTCCTTTCCTGGGTAGAGCTCGGGATTGTCGAGCCAGTCGTAAGGCCAGGCGCGACGCTCGGTGGCGGACTTGTTGCGGGCATCATTCCAGAGTTCGTCGGCGTTGGCCCCGCTGTTGCAGTAGAGGAGGAAGGGTCCGTAGAGCTTCTTCCAGGATTCCCCGGCGGCGAGGTTGGTGCTTGAGCCTTCGTAGTGGTTCCGGCCGAAATGGATGTGGATGAGGGCGGAGGCAGACGAGAGGTCCTGCTTGGTGGGGCCGTCATTGAAGAACTCATGGCTGCCGAGAACGATCCAGGCACCGACCTGATTCTTGTCACTGGCATGCCCCCAGCAACCGACCGAGTAGTATTCAAGGTTGAAGTCATACTTGCAGTCGAACATCCCGGCGCGGACGCCCTTGGTGAGTTCGACGATCTCCTTGATGCCGGTGGGCTTGGCGGTCTTGAGATCGGCGGGTGAGGGCATCTCCCAGGCGCGCAGCTTGTCGACGCGGATCTTTTCCATGAGCCAGGATTTGTCGTCCTTCGCCGGCATGCCCCAGACCATGCGCCATTCGCCGATGCTGGTGGCGGGGTAGTCGGCGGCATGGCTGAGGGTGGCGTAGGTGTAAACGCCGGTCTCGCCCTGTTTCAGTGCGTAGTGGACCTCGATGTCGACCGCCTGATTGTTGCCAGGCCTCCATTTCTGGAGAAAGGCGACATCCGCCACCTCCGGGGTCTGCTTCACGATCCTGAACGCCGCGCCGGTGGGTTGGCGGTAGCTCTTTCCTCCGCCCATGCTGTAGTAGACGGGCTTTCCGGGAGAGATCATCTCGAAGGTCTTGTAGCGGATCGAGTCGATGGTGGAGGAGCCCTTGTCGATCGTGGCGGTGATGAGGCCGTTGGAAAGAACGAGGGTCTTGCCCTTGTCCTCGAGGGTTACTGGCATGGGGGCTTGGGCCTGCGCAGTTGAGGAAAGCGCGAGGATCGCCGCTGGCAGGAGGAACCGGAGGGTGGGGGAATCGAGGGGCGTCCGCATGTCGCGGTAAGCTACTGCAGGCCGAGGAAATTCATTGCTAACCCGGAAGTGGTATTGGGTTTGGCACTGGAGTGTGGGATGGTTGGAAAATCCCATGCGTTCCTTTTTCCTCCGTAGACGGCTCCGGCGGGTCTTCGGCCTTGTCGTCGGGATGCTTGGCTTGCTTTGCAAAGCGGAGGCAATTCCTGCGTTTCCTGGTGCTGAGGGCTTCGGCGCGGACGCGGCGGGTGGGCGCGGTGGGGATGTTTACATCGTCACGAACCTGAACTCCACGGGGGCTGGTTCGCTCTACAACGGACTGACCACGATTCCGGCCAATGGCCGCACCATCGTCTTCGCCGTGAGTGGTCAGATCCACCTCGCCGGGGGGATCGCCACGCGTATCACCGGCAGCAAACTCACCATTGCCGGGCAGACCGCGCCGGGTGATGGCATCCTGCTGAAGGACGGCACGCTTCGCATTTCCGGAGACGACCTTGTGATCCGCCATCTTCGCTTCCGGCATGGCAAGAACGGGTCCGGTGGCGACTGCATCGACCTCGATTCCGGCTGCCAGAACGCGATCCTCGATCACCTTTCGCTGTCGTTCAGTACGGATGAAAACATTTCCTCCTTCGGCAGCCCTCCGGAGAACCTGACGATGCAGTGGACGCTGAATTCCAGGGGCCTTGAAAGCCACTCCTGCGGCGGCCTCTGGGACCAGAATCACGCCACCTGCCACCACTCGGTATGGGCCCACAACCACACGCGGAATCCGAAGGCCCGTCCGAACGGACTGCTGGAGTGGACGAACAATGTCACCTTCGACTGGGACATCGGTTTCATCATGGGCGACTCCCAGACCCCTGCGGCATGGAAGGCCAATGTCCGCAGCAACTACTTCATCTGCCCGCCGGGAAACATCCACAACACGCCGCTGGAGAAGGCCTCGCTGGACCGCAACGGTTATCCGAATTTCTCGGTCTATCAGGACAACAACCTGCACGACCGCGATGGCGACGGCATCCTGAATGGAACGGATCGTGGCTGGTCGATCGTGGGAGGAAGCGCCTACGATGCGGCCACCAATCCCACGGGAAACTACCTCAGGCTGGCCACGCCGGTGGCGGGGTCGTCGATCCTCAACATCGAGTCGCCCTTGCTGGCCTACAAGAAGATCGTTTCGAGCGGCGGGGCCCTGCGCACGGACATCGGCTACAGTGGCACCTACCGCGACGAGGTGGACACCCGGCTGATACAGAATCTCACCACCCAGACGCGAAACCACATCACCCGTGAAAGCGATTTGGCCGGAGTGAGTAATGGGGGATTCGGCACCTTCGCGGCGTCGGCGGCACCGGTGGATTCCGACAAGGATGGCATGCCGGACTTCTATGAAACGGCCCTCGGTTGGAGCGCCGCGACCCAGGATCACAACACCGCGCTCGCCAACGGCGGCGGGCTGGTCACCGGCACGACGTTTTTTCCAACGGGGACCGTGGCGGGTTATACACGGCTGGAGGAATATCTTCACTATCTCGCCATCCCGCACGGCACCGTGCCGAAGAACATCACCGGCTCGCCGAGTAGCGTGCAGATCGATCTGGCCAAGTTCACTTCGGGCTTCGCGGCAACACCGGTCTTCACGGTGTCCAATCTTGTCGGCGGGACCATCGCACAGAGCGGCACCGGCAACCGGATCGTCACGTTCACGCCGACCCTGAACTTCACCGGACGCGCGAGGTTTGATTTCACCGTGACCGACAGTGCCGCGCAGTCCTGGACACAGACCTGCGCGCTGGTCGTCACCACGACCGGTCTGCCTCGTGATCTTTCCTGGAAGGGAACGGGAAATGCGTGGGACCCGACCACCACCACGAACTGGCTTCCTGCATCCAACAACACGACCGTGGCCTACTCGGACGGTGATCGCGTCACCTTCGATCAGTCGGGGATCGCCCAACCAAACGTGAGCGTCACAGGAGCGCTTTCGCCGGCCACGGTCGATGTGAATGCTTCAGGAAACTATGCGTTCAGCGGCGCGGGCTCGATCAGCAGCACCGGTGTTCTCACCAAGCGGGGAACTGGAGCACTCACGATTTCACACGCCCAGACCTATCTCGGCGGAACGTCTCTTGAGGCGGGGAACCTCACGATCAACAACCCCGGCAGCTTGTCGGGTGGATCCATTTCCATGCTCGATGGCACCAGCCTCACCAACGGTTATCCCACCGGAACCACCTCGACCCTTTCGGCCGGAATCAACGTGGACGAAGGTGACTCCGCCACGCTCAACAGCGGAAACCGGCTGAACCTTACCGGCGCTCTAACAGGGGCGGGCAATCTCGACTTCAATGTCCAGACGACTGTCTCGCGATTTGAGTTGAAGGGCGCGACTGCGGCCTTTGCCGGGCGAATCAACTTCATCAACTCGGGAGGCGTCAGGCTCTTTTTCAATGGTGGGTCGTTCAACGGCTTCGACAATGCCTGGGTGGATCTCGGAGGCAGTGTGAGTCTCCAGCCGCAGACGAATTCAGCCCCGGGAAACACCCTCAACATCAAGACGCTCTCCGGATCGAGCGCGAACGCCAATCTCGCCGGTGGAACGGCTGGTGCGGTGGCCTACGTGGTCGGCTCAGGGAACCAGAGCACGACCTTCGCCGGCAGCATCACCGGAAACGCCACCTTCACCAAAACCGGAACAGGCACCCTCACCTTGTCCGGAGCCAACACCTACTCCGGTGCCACCTCCGTTTCAGCGGGTGCCCTGCTCGTCGATGGGTTGCTGGGAACGTCCGCCGTCAGTGTTTCCAGCGGAACCTTGCTGGGGGGCGACGGCACCATCGGCGGATCGGTCACGGCTGCATCGGGAGCCATCCTTTCGCCGGGAACGATTCCATTCACCGGGGCGAACCTCTCGATCACTGGCGGGCTCGCGCTGAATGGAAACACGATCTACTGCGACCTTTCCAACTCACCCACCGGTGCCAACGACAAGATCACGGTCGGCGGCTCGCTCGCTCTAACAGGAGCACAGACCTTCCAGTTCCTCTTGTTGGATGGCACGCTCAATGCGGGCACTTACGACCTCATCGCAGCCACCAACAGCACGGTGAACGGGGTTTCACTCCTGCACAACCTGCCCACGGATACCCGGCAGACCTTCACCTTGGCGAGAAGCGCGGCTGGATCCAACCCCTCGAAGGTCTGGCTGACAGTTGTGGGAAATCCCGCCACCCTCACCTGGTCTGGCACCACCAGCGGAAACTGGGACACCACCACCACGGCGAACTGGACCGGAGCCACGCCGAACACCTTCGGCTCGAATGATGCCGTCGTCATTGATGATTCGTCATCCGTGCTGACCCTGACACCGGTCGGCACCGTCACCCCGCGCTCCACCCTGGTGAACAATTCCACCAAGGCCTTCACCCTCGGAGCAGGTCTCGGAGGTGGTGTGCTCACCAAGAGCGGCAGCAACCAACTGACCCTCACTGGTGCGAACAGCCACGCCGCCACCATTCTCAACTCCGGCACGATCCAGCTCGCCAACTCCACCGCGAATGGCAGCGGCCTCGGCACCGGCCCCATCACCCTCAACGGCGGCACCTTGAAGATGTACAGCGCGGGCGATGGCACCTACGCGGGAAATCTGCCGAACGCCCTGATCGTCTCCGGCACCGCTGCCTTCCACAGCGCTCCCCGTGGTGGCTTCAGCGGAAACGTCAGCGGCACCGGCACGCTCAACTACCTCACCACCTACGTCCGTGCCGATGTGGCCGGAAACTGGAGCGATTTCTCGGGCATTCTCAACGTCATCACCGACTCCGGCGGCGGGGACTTCCGCATCATTTCAAACTACTCATGGGCCGGCCTGCCGAATGCCACCGTCAATCTGGCAACGAAAACCTGGTTCCGATTCGATGGCATCCTCAACTCCGGCGCGGGTACCACCATCGCGATCGGCGCGCTCAACGGCCCGGCAGGCTCGCACCTCTTCGGCGGCCTCACGGGAGGTCGGGCACTCACGTATCGGATCGGCGGAAAGAGCACCGATGCCACCTTCGCCGGAGACATCAGCGAGCAGAACACAGGCACGGCCACGAACTTCCAGAAAACTGGCACCGGCATCTGGACCCTCAGTGGCTTTGGTTCCTGGAACGGTGGCACCACCGTGGAGCAGGGGACTCTGAGATTGAGCGGACCTTACTCCTGCGCCGGTGCCGCCACCGTCGACTCAGGTGCCGTCCTTGAGCTTGCCAACGGCAGCCTCGCAACCGACGCCCTCAACATCTCCACCGGCGCCACTCTAACAGGCAACGGCACCATCACCGGCGACCTCAACAACGACGGCACCGTCACCTCCACCCTCGGCGGCACACTTGCCGTCACGGGTGACGTCGTGAACAACGGCACCATGCGAATCGCCAGCGGTACCGCCCTCAGCGCCACCGGGAATTTCGTGAACAACGGCATCCTCGATCTGCTGACTTCCTCGGCCGGCCTGCCGCCGAACCTTGAAAACAACGGCATCGTCATCGACTCCAGCACGCTGCGCATGACCAGCATTTCCAAGGTCGGGAACGTGGTCACGCTGAAGGTGCCGACCCACAGCGCGCACACCTATCAACTCCAGCGCTCCACCTCATTGAGCACCGGTTGGACGGACGTCGGAGCCTCACAAAGCGGCCTCACCACCGTCTCAGGAGGTCCGACCGAGCGCACCTTCACCGACACCGGAGCCACCTTTCCAAAGTGCTTCTACCGGGTGAAGGTCACTCCGTGATTGGTCCATTTCTCAAATCAATCCCGAATACCCACCACCCTCGAGATCCGGCGGACCGTCGAAGTGGGTCGCGAGAAACGTCCGCCACGCCGCTCGGGTGGACTCTGACAGCGTGGCGATGAGTCGGCCGGTGCATTGATCGCAGAGGATCAGCGGAAGGGGGCCCTCCACCAGATGCCCGCCGGAGTCGAACAGGGCGGAAAGCCCGAAGCCTGCCATCTGTTCGCGCGGCACCCGGCAGCAGATGCAGGCCTCCAGACGCTTCTCCACGGTGCGGTCCATCATGAACTCCGCGACGCGTGTGCTCCAATCGATTTCATGCTGGAGGAAATCTCTAACAGCGGCCTTCGATTCCTCCGAGAACCCCACGGTGACCTTGTTCCGGCACGGCTGGCAGATCGCGTATTCGAGAATGCATTCGCCGCGCCGATAGTCCTTCGTCACCAGCCACGGCGAATCGAGCTCCGCCAGCGGCAAGCGGCAGTGGATGCAGTGGCGGAACGGCTCACCGGACTCCTCCGAGTGAAACCAGGGGGAATGGCTCAGCATCTCCCGATTCCAGCAGCAGGGAGTAAGGTGGGCAAGCACGCGCGAAGTCCAATCTTGCCCGCTGACCGATTTCACGCATCGCTTGTCCCATGATCGAGATTCGCAGGCTCACAGGCGCAGCCATTCTTCCGCATCTGGCAGATGTCGCGCGGCTGCGCATCCGGGTGTTCCGGGAGTTTCCCTACCTGTATGACGGCAGCGAGGAGTCCGAGCGCAAGTATCTTGAAAGTTACGCCGCTGCGCCGCGAAGTGTCTGCGTGCTGGCCATTGATGGTGGGCAAGTTGTCGGTGCCTCGACCGGGCTGCCGCTCGAGGAATCTGATGAGGCCTTTCGAAGTCCTTTCGCGGATGCTGGAATCGATGAACGGGAGGTCTTCTATTTCGGGGAATCGGTCCTGGATCGGGCGTATCGGGGGCAGGGGATCGGGCACCGATTTTTTGACGAGCGCGAGGCCCATGCGGCGGAACTTGGTTTCACCATGACCGCCTTCTGTGCCGTCGAGCGTCCCGACGATCATCCATTGAAACCCGCCGACCATCGGTCAAACGATGCCTTCTGGACCAAGCGCGGGTATGCCATCCGCCCCGACCTCAAGGCGCGGCTTTCTTGGAAGCAGGTGGATTCGACGATCGAGGTTGGGAACGTTCTGGTGTTCCGGATTGCTTCAGTGGGGACTTCGCTTTCGGCAGGGCGATGAGCCGCGCTTCAAGTGAATGATCTGGCAGGCCACCGAGTTCAAGGGCCTGCTTGTAGAGCTTCAGCCCTTCTTCCTGTCGGTTGCTGCGGGCGCAGAGAACGGCGAGGTTGAAATACGGTTCGCTCAGCATCGGATCGCAGAGGATGGCAGCCTTGTAGGCGGACTCGGATTCAGGCAGGCGACCGAGGCGGAAATACACCGAACCAAGCACAAGGTGGCTGGCGGCATCATCCGGGGCCACCTCCACCGCCTGACGCAGCGACTGCTCGGCTCCGGGGAGATCGTTGAGCTTCATCAGCGCCAGCCCCAGCATCCGGTGGGCGTAGGGATTGTTCCTGTCGATCTCCGTGGCGCGGCGGAATGCGTCCGAAGCTGCAGGCCAGTCCTCCAGCCTGCCCAGCACGACACCGAGTTTGCAAATCGAGGAGCTATCGCCCGGATTCGCCTCGACCGAGAGCTCATAGAGCTCCCGTGCCGGCAGGAGTCGACCCGCGGAAAAGGCCTTCTTCGCGGCCATGTCATAGCCTTCGATCTCACGGGTCAGTCCGCTTGTCGCACCCTCGACCGTCTTACGGTCGCGGGCATAAGGAGAGATCAGGTCGGCATCGGCGTTGCCGGCGATGAGCTTCTGTTCTTCCTGGGAAAGTTCCAGGTCCTGACCGTCGAGCTGCTTGATCGCCTGCTGGACAGTCTCATCCTTCGAGCCGAGCTGTTGGATGGCCTTGACCAGCTCGTCCTTCGCCTGGCGGCGACGTTCCTGGACGAGAAGCTGCTTCTTGATGATCTCACGCAGCATGTCGGCTTCCGCCGGATCGCCACCACCGCCGGCAAGTCCGGCCTCCTCGTCCTTCAGCCGCTTTTCCAAATCTGCCACGCGCTGGTCCTGCTCGCGCTTCTCGCGCTGGAGCTTGTTGATCTGGGATTTCGCGATTCCCAAGTCGCGCACGGCTTCGGTGAGCAGGTCCTTGGTTGCATTGCCGTCCGCATTCAGACGATCGACCTTTTCGTTGGCTTCACGGAACTTCTTCGCAAGTTCGACGTTCTGCTCGATGAGTTCCTGGATGCGGCCGGCTTCGTTCAGCTTCAGCAGCGCCTTCATCTGGTCGCGTTCCTGGAGCAGTTCGCTGTGTTCGGTCTGGAGCTGGGAATAGGCGGCGCGGCTTTCATCCAGCTCCTTCATCAGGCCGGTGATCCTGCTGTTCGCGGCGGTCAGCTCGGAGTCCCTTTTGCTGAGAGTGGTTTCCAGATCCTTCATCTGCGCCCGCAGGCCGGACACCACCTCGACGGCGGTCGCGTTCTGAAGTTTGAGGTCTCGCTCAAGATCCGCCTTGTTCTGCTGGAGTGCCTTCACGTCGGCCTGGAGCGTGGCGATCTTGCTCATCGCCTCCAGTTGCTGGCTGCGGCTCTGGTTGAGCGCGGTGCCCATCGCCTCGCGTTCCTGTTGGAGCGCGTCGATCTTGCTGTTCAGGCTGTTGAGCTCGCTCTGGACCGGAGCTGCGGCAAGCGTGGCGCGCATGGCGGCGAGGTCCGTCTGAGCGGACTTCAACTGGGACTGCAATAGGTCGCGCTGGGCTTGGAGATCGGTCACCCGCGAGGCATTCCTCGAGGCATCCGTTTCGGAAATGTTGGCGTCCCGGATCATCTTTTCCAGGCGCTTCACCTCGGTCTCGGCCTTGAACAGTCGCTGGCTTTCGAGGGTGTCGAGCGAACGGGTCGGGGAAATCGGCGCGGCTGGCAGGCCGGTGTTCAATGGCTTGACGCCGTTCGCGGGTGGCAGGACACGTCCGCTGGCCCTCGCTCCGCCTTCCAGCTCGGCCACCGCCCGGTTGCTTTTCTGACGGATCTCATCGGCCTTCGGTTTCACCCGGGCAATCGCCTCCTCGGTCTTCTCCATGCGGCCTTTCACCATGTCCGCCTTCCAGTCTGGAAAGTAAGTCTGGATCGAACTGAACATCTTGCGTGCGCGCTCCAGCTTGTCGTCGGCTTCCACGAAGTCCGAGGTCTGCTCGAGTTTCTCGGCATCGCGCACGGAGAGGTAGCCCTGGAAATAGACGTCCGAGGGATCGAAGGTCGTCATCTGCTGGGCGGGTGTCTGCGACACGGCGACCGGCACCGGGATCAGTCCGATCAGGGCAAGCGCGAGCAAGGGCGGAAGCCTCAGCAATGAAGAAACCCGGTGAATCATGAGTCCGGCAGAGTAGGAAAGCCCTGATCCCTCCGCAAGAGGGAAGTCGGGGTGGTGAAAAGCACTAAATTGTAAGGACCCTTCTACGCTGAAGCTACGAAGGGCAGACTAAATTCGAAACGGAATAGCGAATGGCAGATCAACCCGCCTCCTGTCATTGGGCGCCAGGAAAGCAGGAATCCGCAGCTGCCGGTTATTTCTGGTGCAGATAGTGCCAGATGGCTTCGAACTGCTTGTGGGCGTCGCCTTCGAGGAGGTCGGCGCGCTGGGAGAGATTGCCCTCGGCGTATTTCGGCATCTTGGTCGAAGGCGTGATCGAGCCGGGATTCGCCATCCAGCGGAAGTAGTAGTCCTCGCGGAGCCGCTGGGCGCTGAGCTGGAGGTCCACGCCCTGAACTTCGAAGGCGGCGGTGGGTTTCTGGTCACCGACGGCGTGGCAGGTGGTGCAGCCGAAGCCCGTGGCGTTGGCGAGGGTCTTGCCGGTTTCCGCAAGGGTGGGATCGACGGTGAAGGGTTTCGGTCCACTGGGTTCGATGCCGTGCATGCAGGCGAAACCGTCTGCGATGGACTTGGCCTTGGCGTGGAAAGCGGGCATGCGCATCAGCAACCAGGGCCGCGGACGTGGATCGGTCGTGCCCTGGATCATCGACTCGGTGACGGTGGCATGGAGCATTTCGCCGATGTAGGTGAGCTGCGGGCGCGATTGATCGACGCGTTCGTCGAGGTGCTTCAAATCGGCGACGAGCGAGCGGCTGTCCGAGTGGACGGAGTCGAGCAGCGAGCCCGTGCCATCATAGTTGTGGCAGTTGGTGCAGCGCTGGGTTTCGATCTGGCGACGGACGTATTCGCCGGGAGTGTCGCGGGTGAGCGGGGTGCTTCCGGTTTTGGAAAAGGCGACGAGGGCGGTGCGTTCGGCGTCGTTGAGATGAAGGACGGGAGCCTTGCCACGTTTGTCGACGGAAGCGACGCAACCTGATGCGCTCCAGTCCTTCTTGAAGATGGCATCGAGGGCGGGTGCGGGCGTTTCCGAAACAGGAAGTCCGGAGTGGCAGGTGCCGCAGTTGAGGGTTTTGGCCAGTGCTTCACCGCGGGCTTTGTCGCCGGCGGGGAAGGTGGACGCAGGTTTGGTTTCCTTGCCGGTGGAGGCGGCTGTTAGATAGGCGGCGAGGGAGTTCGCCTCCTCGTCGGAAAGCCGGAAGTCGGGCATGCCGGTGAAGGGGTGGTAGGCGTCCGGCTTTTTCAGGAAGGTCACCAGGGCACCGGGCTTGAATTTGGCGGCGACGTTGTTGAGAGGGAGGCGTTTGTGCTCGAGGTCCGGCTCGGTCTGGCTGGGAAGGGTGTGGCAGGCCACGCAGCCGAGGGTGTGGAAGGTCTCTCCTCCTTTCTGAGCAAGGGCTGGATCAGGAGCCTTTCCTGCGGGTGCGCCGAAGGTCTGGGTGATCACGTAGGCGGCAAGGTCGGCAGCCTGTTGGCGACCGGCTTCGGTGGTGGCATCGACCAGCGCGGGCATCCGGGTGGTGGGGCGCAGCGATTGGGGTGTGGCGATCCAGCTCTTCAGCCAGTCCTCGTTCACGCGATCACCAATGCCTGCGAGCAGCGGGACGAGTTCCGAAATTTCTGGCATCGGCGCGGACCCAAATCCGGTGGCGGCGCTGTGACACTTCGCGCAGTGGTTTTCCGCGAAGAGTGCGCGGCCATGGCGCTGTAGTTCGCCGAGCGTAGCGGCCTCATTGGGGGTGGACTTGAAAGCTCCGGGTGGAATCGACTGCTTCGGAAACGCGGCCTCTTCCCAGAAAAGGCGGATGCGACCGGAGCCATCGGGCTGGCTCTTGAATGTGAGGCTGAATTCGTGATCGCCGGGGTTGAGCCGGAGTCGCTCGGAGGGCTTGGCACCGAGTTCGCCGCTCTCCTCAAGGACCGGCTTTCCATCGATCGAAAGCGTGGCGCTGCCGGTGCCTTCGAAGGAAAAGACAAGCCGTTGACGCTGACTGACGGAAAGTTGACCGCTCCAGGTGACTTCGAAGGCTCCGGGTGCCAGGAACGGCGTGGCGGGTTCACCGGCTTTCACGAAGAGCGCCGGGAGTCGATCGAGCCGCGAGTCGGTGGCGTCGCCCGACTTGAAAGTGGCGATCAAGTCGGCCTGGGCGGTGCCGAGAATGAGTCCGGTGAGGAGCAGCGGGCGGATCATGGGATGAATGAACGAGGGATCAGGAAGCGGTGAAAGTTTTCCCGAATGAAACGGTGCAATCGATGTGAGTGCGAGACGCAAAAAGGGCGGGAGTGACCCCGCCCTTTGGGTTGAATGTCGAAGGCGGTGAATCAGGGAGTCGCGTAAACGGTGGAGTAAACCTCACCCTTGATGACGCCTGCCTTATCGTCCTCAAGATCATAACCGACCTTGAGTCCCATCGAGGGCTTCATGCCTTCGAGGACGAGTTCGATGGTCTTGCCATCGGGCAGGAGCTTGGCCGAGCTGACCTTCACGTCGTCGCGCTTCTTGACACCCTTCGATTCTTTCAAGGCGGCTTGTTTTTCGGCCTCGGCATCAGGCTGATCGACCGAGAACTCTCCAGAGCCATATTGCTCGGAACGAACATAGTTCCAACGCTGCACGGCGTAGCTGGTGGGATCGTTGGCGAGTTCCTTGTCGATCGTCTGGGCGAAGTGGAGGCGGACGCCGGTCTTGGTGGCCTCGAACTTGTCAGGATTCGGCAGGGCTGCTCCGGTGTAGCGGATGCGCTGGAACGCGCACTCTGTGGCGGCGTTCGTCTGCCAGCCACGGAAGCCGAGGACATACATCGAGCCATCGGCATGGAAACGGGCACGCATGGCGGAGGATTGGAGCTTGATCGGCAGCTTCGTGACACCGCCCTGAAGCTTGTCACCCACCTTCTGCGGCAGCACGCGGAAGATACTGGATTGACCGTAGGAGAGGTGGAGCATTTCTCCTGCATTGAGACCGATTTTCGACTCCGAAGTGGTCCAGATTTGGGAGCCGCCGGAGTTGTCGACATCCATCGGCATGAAACAGATCGGCTCGGTGTAGGGAGTCTTCACGTCATGCTTGCTCGGTTCGCAACCGAAGAAGACCGGAGCATCCTCCGCGCGGACGAAGTTGATTTTGCAAGCGGGCTCCCAGGTGCCCTCGTTCTCACCGGCGCTGATTTCACCGTTCGGTCCAATGCCCACACCGCCGGGGGCTCGCAGGCCGGTGGCGACGACCTCGAACTTTTTCCCATCGGGGGAAATTTTCGCGACGATGCCATGGTTCGGCAGGATGCGGTCGAATCCGCGACCACCGCCACGAACAGGCGAGGCCTTGGCGAAGTAGAAGTTGCCCTGCTTGTCGGTCTGGAGGTCGAAGGCGAACTCGTGGAAGTTCGAGGAGATGATGACGTCGCGATTGAAAACCTTGTATTGGTCGATCTCACCGTCGCCATTGAGGTCGATGAGCTGGGTGATCTGGTCGCGTCCGTTGACGTAGATGTTTCCCTTTACGACCTTGAGTCCGAGGGTTTCGAAAAGGCCGGAAGCGATGCGCTGCCAGGTGAGCTTCTTCCAGTCGCCCTTGAGTCCTTTCACGACCCAGACGTCGCCATTCCAGGAGGAAAGGGCGGCGCTATCTTCGTCGATGAAGTCGAAGCCGCCGAAGCGGAGATTCGATTTCCAAGGATTCTCAGTGGGAAGGGTGACGACGTCGGTGGCGTAGGGTGTGTCCTTGTCGGTCGAGGTCTTGCCCTCGGTTACGATCTTGTCTGGCCAGATGGGTGCACCCCCTTTGACAAGCGCAGCGAAATCCGGTGCGGCGGCAGGTTTGGGCTCGGCGGTGCGGGAAAATGCGAGCTGCACCAGCGACTTGCCGGAGCCCTTGGCGATGCTCACCAACAGGCGGTTGGGATTCTTGCCATCGGCAGAGAGTTTTCCACCTCCCTTGAGTGAGACGCTGAGGCCATCCTCGGATTTCGCGGAGAGTCCATCAGGGGCCACCTTGAACGGCTTCGCTTCGTCGGCGACGAGTCCGGTTAGGTTTTCCTGGCCCTCGACCTGGAGGCTTCGGGTGACGGTGCCGTTCTCAGCCGATGAGGTTTCGAGCACGCGGCTGCCGCGCACGGTGTAATCGAATACGGCGGTATTTCCGGAGCGGAAGAATCCATTGAAGGAGGCATGGGAGAGATTTCCGAAGCCGGGGATCTTGCGTTTGTCGTCGAAGGATCCATCGGCATCCGCCCAGCCGGGGCCGCTGGCGGTTTTAAGGATCGCGGAATTATCCTGAAGGGAAATGAGAACACCATGTTGTCCAGTCCAAGGGGTACCAGCCCAGTTGACGTAGCCTTCGTAGGCGGAGACCAGCCTCAGCGTCTCGGTATCGAACAGGGCGTGGGATTTTTCATCTCCGAGCTCGATCAACATGCCCTTCAGGGAGGCCACCCGCTTTTGCCCCTGATAGGTGTCCTCGAAGGTGTTCGACCAGACGGGACCGATCTTCATTTCCTCGAACCACTTGGCGGCGTTGGCGCTGGTCAGAGAGGCGACGAGGAGTGCTAGGGTGAGCTTTGTTCGCGACATAGGCGGCATCCTACGCACTGGGCCAGCGGGGTCTAGCATCCAAAAACGGGGATTGAGTTGCAGATTGGCATGATTGGGCTATTCGCTCCTGCATGTGGGAAACGCTGGTCGGCTGGAGTGGCTGGGGCACGGTGGGCGTTGGTCTGGCGTGGATTGTGACGATCTGCCTGCTTCTTGCGGGCTTGGTCGGATGCTTTCTGCCGATTCTTCCAGGTCATCTGATCCTGCTGATCGCGGCGATCGGCCATCGCCTGATGCTGGGACGGGAAGGCTCCGGGCTGGAATGGTGGTCGTTCGTGATTCTCGCGGTGCTGATGGCGGCTTCCCAGGCCTTCGAGTTTTTCAGCGGCTCCGCTGGCAGCAAATGGTTCGGCGGGACGCGATGGGGGGCGCTCGGGGCCTTTATTGGCAGCATTGTCGGGATGTTTTTCCTGCAATTCGGAGGCCTGCTTCTCGGCCCATTGATCGGGGCACTGGTATTCGAACTCGGAATCGCCCGGAAGGGATGGAAACCGGCCACGGTGTCAAGCGTCGGCTCGGTCGTGGGAACCGTCGCCGGTCTTGTCGTGAAGCTGGTGATCGGCCTGATGATGATCGTGTGGTTTTTCGCAGATGTCTTCCTCATCAAATAGAGTTCAGATGCGAAAGTCTGAAGGTCTCAAAGTCGAAGGTCGGAAACGTGGAGGTATTCGGTGAGCCTCTTCTTCTTCGTTTCGAATTTCGTGCTTAGAATTTCGAATTTCGTCTTTTCCCTCCCTTGGAACTTGGCCCTTGGAACTTGGAACTTCCCATGATTCTCTTCTGCCGCCGCCTCCCGGACGGTCGCGGTCGCGTGTCAAAGCACGGTCGAGGAAAGTCCGGACACCATAGGGCAACGCGCCTCGTGAAAGCGGGGGACGGAAGTCGTGAGACGACCGGACGGAAAGTGCAGCAGAGAGTAAACCGCCGATGGCTCGCAAGGGCACAGGCAAGGGTGAAAGGGTGGGGTAAGAGCCCACCGCGCGTCCGGGCAACCGGCGTGGCACGGCAAACCCCGCGTGGTGCAAGACAGAACAGGGGAAGGGCGGCCCGCCCGATCAAGATCTCCGGGTATTAGTCGCACCCTGCGCAAGCAGGGTCCCGCGCAAGCGGGAAGAGAAATGGCCGTCCAGTTCCGCTCGCGGGATGGACAGAATCCGGCTTACAGGGGGGCGGCACCCTCTTTCCTCCGGCCGATCTTGCTTGCAAGAGGCAGGTCGGTCCCGCGTAGGTAGTGCGTGAAATTGAAACGATTTTTTCTGACCCTCGGGCTATTGGGAGGTGTTGCGCTGGCTGCGGAAAAGCCCAACGTGGTGTTTATTCTGTCCGACGATCTGGCTCAGGGCGACCTCGGCTGCTACGGTCAGAAGTTGATCAAGACGCCGAACCTCGACCGGATGGCCTCGGAAGGCACCCGATACACCCAGGCCTACTGCGGCACCAGCGTCTGTGCACCCTCCCGGACTTCGCTGATGACCGGCCTCGACATGGGACACTCCCCGGTCCGCGCGAACCGGGAGATCGGAAAAGGCCTGGGACAAATGCCGCTTCCATCCGGTACGGTCACCGTCGCCTCCATGCTCAAAGCCTCCGGATATGCCACCGCCTGCACCGGGAAATGGGGCATGGGCATGCCGGGTTCATCAGGTGAGCCGTTGAAACTCGGCTTTGATCGTTTCTACGGCTACTACGATCAGGTCCACGCCCACGACTACTTCACCAACTACCTTTTCGACAACGACAAGCGCGTCGAGTTGCCGGAAAAGACTTACTCTCAGAACCTCATCCAGAAAGCTACCCTCGACTGGGTCCGCTCGGTGAAAGACAAGCCCTTTTTTCTCTTCTACGCCGTCACCCTGCCTCACGGGGACTACGAGATCGACTCGCTGGGAATCTATAAAGACAAGCCCTGGACGCCGCAGCAGAAAACCTACGCCGCGATGGTTTCCCGCCTTGATCACGATGTCGGCGAGCTGTTGGCGCTGCTCAAGGAACTGAAACTTGATGACAACACCCTGGTGATGTTTTCCGGCGACAACGGTTCGTCCTTCGGTCCCGGTAGTCCGGTCGGAAAGCTCTTCGATCAGTCGATGGGTGGAAAGCTGCGCGACAACAAGCGCTCGATGTTCGAGGGCGGTCTGCGGCAGGCCTCGATCGCGCGCTGGCCCGGCAAGGTCACAGCGGGTCGCGTCTCCGATGAACCCTGGGCCTTCTGGGACTTCATGCCCACCGTGGCGGAAATCACCGGCGCGAAAATTCCCGAAACCTGGAAGCCGAACGGCCTCTCGTTGGTGGAGTTCCTCAAGGGAGGGAAGGCCCCTGATCGGCCGTTTTTCTACTGGGAACTCCACGAGGGACAGCCCAGCCAGGCGATCCGATTCGGCGACTGGAAGACCGTTCGGCCAGCGCCGAACAAGCCGGTCATGCTTTTCGACCTGAAAACGGATTCCGCCGAGAGCAAGGATCTTGCGGCTGAGCATCCCGAGCTCGTCAAGAAAGCGGTGGACCTGATGAACCACTACCGGACCGCCGATCCCAACTGGCCCGATCCGGCCGGAGTGGCGGGCAAACGTTCGAAATGACCGACCTCGGGTCCTTGTGGCCGAAAAAGCGACCACTTGGCCGAAATTGAGACCCTGAAATGCTTCCAATGGCTGAAATTTCAGGTCAGCTTACCTCCAACGAAAGACGACAGCCTACTTCGGTGAGCTGAAAACCTTTCCGACATATCCAGTGTCCAACGCTGGCATTCGTTTTGGCCGATCCGGGGGGAGCAAGTCAGACGAAACGCCGCAAAGGATTTCTGGAAGTGCCTCCAAGAGGGCTCGGATCCAAACTATCCCGGATCCGAGCCCTTTGTGGTTTCCTGGCCGATTGTTCATTCTTGCGACACAATGCGTGATCTCCTTTCCTGCCTCATGCCATTTGTGTCCGTCCATTTGATGAATCGAGCCGCCCGGGTGCTGTTCATCGTTTCACTCGGATGTTTCGTGGCCTTCCACTTTGGCAGCTTCTACATCCTTCGGAATCAACCGTTCCCTTCGCAAGATTTTACAGGCTGGAATATCTGGGTCGCGCTTGTCGCCGATGTCTTCCGGCATCCGTCACGAGTCGATGCCAGGACGATGATTGCTTACAGCGGTTTTCTGACCTGTGCCCTGCTTCTGGTTTCGTCGCCGTTTTTGGTGCCGATTCTCAGGTCCTCCCGACTGGCTTGGTGGGGGTGTGTCCTGACTTCGGGAATCGCGATGATCGGTTTTGGAAGTGTGATTATTCCTCAAGGCACGGTCTCTGGCGATGTCGTGCTGGGCCCCGGATTCTATTTTCTCTTGGCGGCGATGCTTTTGAACTTCCTCGGCTTCCTCTTCATTCGGCGCGTAATCTCGCCGAATCCGGTCATTGATCCGCCGAGATGGCCGAAATAGTGACCACTTGGCCGAATTTGCGGCCCTGAAATGCTTTCAAAGGCTGAAATTTCAGGTCACTCTATCTCCAACGAAAGACGACAGCGCACTTCGGTGAGCGAAAAGCTTTCTGACATTTCCAGACGTTCGACGCTGGCCCTTCTCTGGTGGATCCGGGGGGAGCAAACCAAGAAAGGCCGCCGAAAAACTGAACTGGTTCATGCGCACACAAGGGCGCGAATCCCACGGGGTTCGCGCCCTTGCTTTGTTTGGGTCTTTAGACCAGAGACCAGAGACCAGAGACCAGAATCGAGAATCCAGAATCCAGAATCGAGTGGCCAAGATTTTCTCCCAACCTCTAACCTCTAACCACCCTCACTTACCTGCAGGCGCTGGCTCGTGTTTTGGGAAGCCTAGCTTGTTCAGGGTTGGCTCCAGGCCGGTCGCCCAGCGGCGGTAGCCTTCCAGGCCGGGATGCAGGAGGTCCGGCATGATCTCCTTGCTCAAGGTGCCGTCCTTTTCGAGCAGGCTGGCGTTCACATCCAGGTGAAGGATCGTTTCGCCATCGGCAAACTTGGCGATCCGCTGGTTGAGATCGTCGTTCATTTTCCGCAACTTGGCATCGGCGGTGGCCTGACGCGGGAAGACGGAAAGCAGGATGATCTTCGCGTCCGGCTTGCGGTCGCGCAGCAGGTCGAGGATGCAGCGGACGCCGCTGGCTGTCTGGGCCGGGTCGTCGCCGCGCTGGCCGGTGTTGTTGGTGCCGATCATCACGACGAAGGCCTTCGGATTGACCTTTTCCAGTTCACCGTTGAGCAAGCGCCAGAGCACGTGCTCGGTGCGGTCGGCGGAAAAGCCGAGATTGAGGGCCTTCCTGTTGCCATAAAACTCGTCCCACACCGGTTTGCCGCCCTCCTCCCAGCCCTGGGTGATGGAGTCGCCAATGAACACGAGGTCATGATCCCCTTGTGCGGCATTCTTTTTGGCCTCCAGGTGGCGAGCCTTCCACCAGTCCTCCTTGAGCTTGTCGACGGGCACGGTGGCCTCGTTGATGCGATACTCGGTCTTGAGCTCTTCGTAACGCTTCTTGAGTCCTTCAAGAATGGTCGCGTAAGCCGGATCGGCGTGGACCGACTTCATTTCCTGTGGGTCCTTTTCGAGGTCGAAGAGGTTCCATTCCTTCGTGCCGGGGAAATGCATCAGCTTGAGCTTGTCGGTGCGGATGCCGTCATGGGCGGCCACCGAGTGGGTGCCCTCGCCACTGTAGAAATAGTAGATGGCATCCCGCCAGCCGGACGGAGTTTCATTTCCCGACTTGAGCAAGGGGACCAGGCTGCGCCCTTGGATCTCCTTCGGCACCGGCACGCCGGCCATTTCCAGGAAGGTCGGCGCATAGTCGATGTTCTGGATCAGCGAAGCATTGCTGGAGCCGGGCTTGACCACGCCGGGCCAGCGGATGAGGAAGGGCATGGCGAGTGATTCCTCGAACATCCAGCGCTTGTCATACCAGCCGTGCTCGCCGAGGTAGAATCCCTGGTCGGCGGAGTACATGACGATCGTGTTCTTCGCGAGCCCGCTTTTCTCAAGGTAGTCGAGCATGCGGCCGACGTTCTCATCGACGGCGCGGACGCAGCGCAGGTAGTCCTTCAGGTAGCGCTGGGCCTTCCAGCGGGTGATGTCCTGATCACTGAGCTTGCCCGCGCGCATCGACTCGATGAAGGCCTGGTTCGGTGGCTCATAGGCGGCGTCCCAGGCGGCCTTCTCTTCCGGGGACATGCGCTCGTATTCGTTGTTCCTGCCCTCGTTGGTGAAGTAGGCGGGAAACGGGTTCTCGCCCTTGAACTTCATGTCGTTGCCCCAGGAGAAGTTTTTCGCGATCTGCATCTGCTGCTTCTTCAGCGTCTCGCTTCGGTTGGCGTAATCGTCGAAGAGGTTTGCGGGTTCCGGAAAAGTGACATCGTCGAACAGCTTGAGATGCCGTTGGGCGGGGGCCCAGTTGCGGTGCGGTGCCTTGTGCTGGCACATCAGGACAAAGGGCTTCGACTTGTCGCGGCCCTTTTCCAGCCAGGAGATCGCCTTGTCGGTGATTAGGTCGGTGATGTAGCCCTTCTCGCTTTTCATTCCCGCCGCAGTGATGAACTGCGGGTTGTAATATTGGCCCTGGCCGGGGAGGATTTCCCAATAGTCAAAACCGGTGGGCGCGGTGACCAGGTGCCACTTGCCGACGACGGCTGTCTGGTAGCCGGCCTTCTGGAGCAGCTTGGGAAAGGTGGTCTGCGTGCCATCGAAGCGGCACTGGTCATTGTCGACAAAGCCGTTGATGGCGGAGTGCTTGCCGGTAAGGACCGCCGCGCGTGATGGACCGCAGATGGAGTTGCAGCAAAACGAACGTGTGAAAATCGCGCCTTCCTTGGAGATCCGGTCGATGTTCGGAGTGGGGGCGACGTCCTTGAGTGGTCCACCATAGGCGGAAATGGCATTCAGCGCATGATCGTCGGAGAACAAAAATACGATGTTTGGTCGCTCGGCTGCCGCCGCTCCCAGCATCATTCCTATCGAAAACAAAATGGCACGCATCGCGGGACCATACGTTCTCAAGGCGCCGGTCTTGCAGGCGTGGGAGGATCAGATGAATCCGGCCTTTCCGCCACTGACCCCGATGGTGGGCCGCTAGAGCTGGTCGGCGATGCTTTCCACGATGCGTCCCAGCAGGGTTTCGGTTTCCTTGATCTGGAGACGACGGGATTGTTTGAAGTCCGGAAGGAATACCGAATTTTCCACAGCCTTGATGGCGGAGGGTTCGTTGAACGAAAGGTTGAGCTCACGGTTGATCCGCATGCTCAGGGTGTCGAGATTCGCAGAGCCGAGCGTCCCCCATCCATCGCACAGCATCACCTTCATGTGGGTCATTTTTGGATATCGGAAGACCTTCACCCCATTCGCGATCAGGCTTCCTGCGGTCTCTAGATTTCCTGCATCCATGATGGGGGAATCGCCGCTGGCAGGGAGGATCACGCGGACGTCCACTCCCCGGCGTGCGGCGGAAATGAGCGCGTCCTTGATGTCGTCGGCGGCGAAATAGGGGTTCTCCACCCAGATGCGCTTCCGACTGGCCTGGATGGCAAGCTTGATGGCGTCCAGGACATCGTAGCGCCCTTCGGATGGATCGGTGCGCAGCAGTCGCAGATGTGGACCAGACCCATGATTTTCAAGTGAGGACCGGACCGGTTTGCGGAAGAGTGCGAAGTCTCCCCACGGTCCGGCCTTTCGCCACGCCCGGTTGAACTCCCGGTCCAGGGATCGAACAATCGGCCCGTCCACCCGTGCCATCAGGTCGTGCCATTCGGATCGGTATTCCCGCCCGAGGTTCATTCCGCCGAGGTAGGCGCGTTCCTCATCGAAGGTGATCAGCTTCGTGTGATCGGAAACCAACCACGGATTGAGCGTTCGGCGAACCTTCACTTTTGATCCATCGCGCAGGTAGTCCTCGATGTCTCCGGGGGGGGCGAAGCCAGCCGGCCCGGGCGTCGAAGGCGCGGCAGCGTGGGAAAATGTGGTGCCCATGTCATCGAAGAGCACGTGGGCGGATAGGCGGGTCGCGCGGCTTTTGAGCAGATCAGCGCAGTGGACTCCAACATCGTCGTTGTCGAAAATATAGACCTGCACGTTGATCGACTTCTTCGCCCTTAGTACCTCACGCTCGAAGTCTGGAAAGAATGTCTGGCCATCAACCCGCAGAGAGAGGGTTCCGAGTTCGGCGGGGCGGATGTTCTGGCGATCCAGCAGTTGCTCAAATTCCGGGGTGCCGGGGATTTCGGCAAGCGGCTGGCTTTGGAGATCCGGGGTGGGGAGATTCGAACGGAGGACTTCACTGGAGCGTTGATAAAGCAGCGTGAAGCCCACCTTGGTGGTGGTGACCGGCTGCCGGATGGTGGCGAGGACCGTGGAACGGAAAGCCGTGAGGGCGATGCCACGCGTGCTGCTCAACGGATCGCTGGTTTGTGGCAAGCGTTCGCTCGAGCGTTGGGCGTTACGCTGGAAACTGCCGCAAGACCCCAGCACGGGGACTGAAAGCATCGCTATGGCAAACACCCGGAAGCTCTTTTCCATGGGAGAATCCTGCTGGAGTTGTGGCTTGTTGGCAAGTGACGACGGAAGGCTTGCACGAGGCCAGTCGGCTGGTTAAGCCACTGCCATGGACCACCACGTTTATTTCTGGCTGAAGGACGAGCACAAGAACGATGCCGATCGCAAGGCCTTCGAAGGCGGACTCGCGATGCTGTTGACCCTACCCGGCATCGTCAGCGGCTTCTGGGGCACCCCCGCGCCGGTGATGCCGCGTCCGGTGATTGATCAGTCATGGGACTATGCGCTTTCGATGAAATTCGAATCCATCGAGCTGCAGGACGCCTATCAGGTCGATCCGGATCACAACGTCTTCATTGATACGTTCAAGGAAACCTGGGCGAAGGTTCTGGTGATGGACGTGCAGCCTCACTGAGCCGTTATGATCGGAAGGGCAGGTCGCGGGAAACCTCGCGACCGTGTCCTGTGATGATCAGGCGGTCGTCATGCACGGCGACCGTCGACCAGGCGTTCTTGTCCGGCTGATGAAGGATTGAGCAGAAGGTGACGCAGTGCAGGCCCTCATGGATGGCATAGGCGCCCGCATGGTTGTGGCCGTTGAGCCAGGCCTTCACACAGGGGAATTTGAGCAGAAGCTCCAGGACTGGCTGGGGATTCCACATCTGTTCGCCGGCGGCCGGCAGGAGCGGGTGATGGCCGCAGACCAGGACGATTTCTCCCGTTGCAGTGGCGGCCCTCAGCTCCCGATCCATCCAGGCGAGCTGCGTGTCGTCGATCCCTCCGTTCCAAGGTTGGGCACCGGGTTGCTTGTCTTGCTTGAACCGTTCGAGACTGGCTCTTCCCATCAGGTTTCCGGGGCTGCCTGAGGGATGCTTGTAAACCGACAGCGCGTTGGTATCGAGCATCAGGAAGCGCACCCCGTTTTTACGAAAAGTGTAGTAGTCGTGGGGCATGTCCAGTGTCTGCACCACGCGGGATTTCTCGGCATCGGTGAGATCGTAGTCGTGGTTTCCGAGAAGATGGAAGATCGGATGGCCGAGCGGCTCCAGCAGCGGCAGCAACGTCGCGAACGACTTGAAATCGTGATCGATGAAATCGCCGAGATGCAGGGTGAATGGAAGCTTCTGGCTCGCGAGATCCGAGACAGCTGTCTTGAGCTTTTCCGGAGTGGCGCGGTAGTGGCGTTCGCCCTTCGGCTCGGCGTCCGCATACTGGGCGTCCGTAATCAGACCAAACCTGAGCAGGGCTCCTTCATCCGAGCCTTCGGCAGCGGTCAATGCGGCGGGGAGCGCAAGCGTGGTGGCCAGAAAATTTCGGCGATTCATTCCGCCATATGCCGCCTGATCGGATCCGGAATCAAGGACCGACCGCTCAAGGGTGAAATGGCCACACCACTGGGATGATGAGGCAGGCGACGATCCAGCAGATGATGTTCAATGGAATGCCGACCCGCAGGAAGTCGCTGAACCGGTAACCGCCGGGTCCATAGACCATCATGTGCGTCTGGTAGCCCATCGGCAGCGCGAAAGCGGTGGACGAGGCCACGGTGACTGCCATCACAAAGGGCCAGGGGCTGACTCCGAGCTTGATCGAAAGGGTCGCCACAATCGGCACCATCATGGCGGCGGTGGCGTTGTTCGAAAGGATTTCGGTGAGGAGCAGTGTCAGTAGGTAGGTCACCCACAGCAGCGTGATCGGAAGCATGGCGGGTGACACAATGCCTTGAGCGATGTTGACGAGGTTGTTGGCCAGCCATTGCGCCGTGCCGGTGTTTTGCATGGCCATGCCAAGTCCCAGCAGGCCATAGAGCATGAGCAGCACCTGCCAGTCGATGCTCGCGTAGGCCTCGCGCGGGGTAACGATCTTCATCCACAGCAAGGACAATGCGCCGACCAGCGCTGCGTAGTGGATGGGAATCGGGGGCAGCCAGGGAAGAACACCGCCCTTGCCTCCCAGCGTGTCGCTGAGCGTGGCCACCAGTACCACGCTGATCAGCACTGCCCACGAAAGCCAGACATGGTGCACCGGCTTGTGGGGCGGGGCTTCCGTTCCATCAGGGGAATCCTCGGGGGAGTCGGTCAGGATGAAATCCTTCGTTGCCTCCAGGTCATCGAGGTTGTTGTGCGCGGTGATCACCAGCAAGGTGTCGCCGATTTCCAGGGGAATGTCCGAAAGCTGACTCGTGATGTTCACTCCGTTGCGGTGCACGGCAAGCACCACGCAGTTGTAGCGCTGGCGGAAATCCGAGTTGGCCAGCGTCACGCCGGAGAGTGAGGACTCATCACGGATGACCAGTTCGGTCACGATGCCATCGATCTTCGAAAGCAGCTGTACGCCCATCTCGGTGAAGAGATCGTCTGGTTTCGCGATCTTCCCCTTCCGACTGTGCAGGGCGACGAGAAAGCGGTCGTTCTTCTCCACCGTCAGCGTCTTCAACGAGCGCATTACCCGTGTGCCGTTGCGGCGCACCTCCATGATGTGGATGCCGTTGCTGCGATCGAAAAGGGGCGTTTCAGTGATCGGCCTGCCGACCATCAAAGAGGACTCTCCGACAAGCAGATGATAGAGTGGTGTCGTGCGCTGGTTGATCTCCAGGCTGCCGGAAATCGAGCTGCGTGAGGGGATCAGGCGAGGGCCGAAAATTGTCAGGTAGGCAATGCCCGCGATCGCCAGAGGGATGCCGACTGGAGCCAACTGGAACATGCTCATCGGCGTCATCTTCAAATCCTTCAGCACGCCGTTCACCACCAGGTTCGTGGAGGTGCCGATCAACGTGCAGCACCCACCCAGAATCGAGCAGTAGGAAAGTGGCATCAGCAGCCGCGAGGCGGCGATGTCACGGGAACGGGCGAACCCCAGCGTCACCGGCAGCAGGATCGCCACGATCGCCGTGTTGTTCATCCAGGCGCTGAAAAACGCAGTAAGCAGCGAAAAGCCGAGAATCGCCAGGCGCGTGCTGCTCGGCAACCGGTCGCGGAGGAAGCGCCCGATGTGATCCACCGCGCCGGAATTTTCCAAAGCCCCCCCGATCACGAACAAGGCCGCGATGGTCAGCGGGGCCTCGTTCTTGAAGACGTTGGTCATCTCCGAAGGGCCGACCAACCCAAGCGCAACGACGGCGCAGAGAACGGTCAGCGCGATCACGTCCGGGGCCGCCCACTCCTTGATGAAGGCGATGAGGGTAAGGACGATGACCGCAAGGGTAAGGGCGATCGGCAGGGTCATGGCGGGTTTGCTCCCCTGTGCGGGGCAACGTCGCTTCCATGAACCGATGGCTGGACCTTGGCAAGTCCCGGCTGTCGCGGGCATTCCGAATCAGCAGGGATCTTCCACCTCGATCAGATGGATGTGAACAACTTTGGAATAATCTCCATTGCCAGTTGGCACGACTCCCTCCGCTCAAGCAGTTGCGGCTCGCTCACTGGTAAGTCTCTCCAGACGAAGGGTGGTTTCTAACTTCGATTTCCAACACTTGTTCACGTGAGGATTCGTCGAAGTGTCGTGGTGTATCATTGTAACTTATTGATCATGAGGAATTTGAAATGTTACGAAAGTGTTACCGCCACTTCCTCACAAGTTATTCACAACGATTGGCTGCCTTCGAAGTGGTTCGTTGGCGCATTGTGAATTGCCCGTAAATTGAGGCGTTCCACACGTTGCGTGACAACTTACTTCGGATTTCCTGTGTGAATAACTTGTGTGAAATCTTCAATGAAAGGGTTTCATTGAAGCGTCCGTGCGCCAAATGGTCCCAGATTTTTCGGCTGCTTTCCAAGCTTCTCAGGCCTTTGGATCAGGGAGGATCTCCGCGAGTTCGAAGTCGATCAGGCAGAAGCGTCCGAGCTGGGGAGAGTAGGTGACGTTTCGCGGCTCGGCATCGAGATGGCGTACGCCATAGTCGCGCTCAAGATTGGCGAATAGTTCATCAGACTTGGCCTTGGAAATCTGGGTGGCGGATTGTCCGCAGTTGCTGGAGACGAAGTAGTTTTCCTCGGGATGCTCCTCCAGCAGCCTCGGAACGTAGGGGCAGCCGCGCTTTTCGAGCACCTTCAGGACCTCGATCTCGGTGGCGTAGCGCTCGGCGGATCCTGTGCCACGGAAACGCTTGTGGACACGGCCGCCGAAGTCGATGCGGACGAGTGAGCGGATGCCGTCCTTGAGTTCCTTCATGGTGGTAAGTTTAACGCAGGAGGGGAGGGCTGCCCGATCAAATCCCGAGAATCGCCCCGGCGGTGGTGAAATAGATCACCATGCCGGAAACGTCGACGATCGAGGCCAACGACGGCGCGGAAACGACGGCCGGATCGAGCTTGATGGCGCGGGCGCCGAGCGGCAGCAGCGCACCTAGAATGGTGGCGGAGAGAACCTGCGTGGTGAGCGCCACAGCGACGGAAAGCGCCAGCCTGAGGAAACCGAACGAAGGGGGCTCGTGGTTGAAGCGCGGCAGCAGGAAGATGATGAACACCGCCATGCACAGGCCGAGGGAGAGGCCTAGCAGAAGTCCGGTGCGGATCTCCTTGCTGGCGATGCGCAGCGCGGCACCGGGCGCGATTTCCCCGAGCGACATGGCGCGGATGACCATCGTGGCAGCCTGCCCGCCGCTGTTTCCTCCGGCGGCGACGACCATTGGCAGGAAAAGGGAAAGGACGAAGGCGTTGCTGAGGATCGCGCTGAAACGGAACATCACGTAGCCGGAAATGATCGAGACGAATGCAAGCCCGACCAACCAGATGACGCGGCGCCGGAAGTGGCTGATGACCGTGGTATTGAGGTAGGAAAGCTCGGACTGCTCGCCACCGATACCGGCGAGTTTTTCAAGGTCCTCCGTGGATTCCTCCTGCATGATCTCGAGCGCGTCATCGTAGGTCAGCACGCCTAACAGATGATCGAACTCGTCGACGACCGGCAACACGATGAGGTCGTATTTCGAAAGCATCCGCGCGGCTTCTTCCTGGTCGGCGGTGGCGAGTATGCGCTCGTCGGCCTCCTGCATGATGTCGTGGACCGGCGTGTCCCAGGTGTTGAATGCGAGATCGCGCAGCCGGACTTTCCCGACGAGGCGGCCCTCCTCATCGACCACGAAAATGCGCGCCAGAGTTTCGGTGTCCTCCAGCTCCCGGCGCAGCACGACGACGGCCTGTTTTACCGTCATGTCCGCCGTGATGCGGCCGATGTGGGTGGTCATGCGCCCGCCGGCGGTGTCCTCGCCGTATTTCAGCAGGCTGCGGGTGAGCTCCTTGTCGTCAGGTCCGAGCAGGGAAAAGAAGCGCCGCTGGGATTCCTCGCTGACGACCTGAAATACGTCCACGCGGTCGTCGTCGGAAAGGTTGGCAAGCAGGAAGCGGAGCTGAGCCGGCTTGAAATGATGGAGCGCGTCCTCGACGAGCGACTGGGGCAGTTCCGCGATGACATCGGTGGCCAGCTCAGGCCCGATGGTCTTCATCAGGAAGTCCCGCTGTCCGTCGTTGAGGTTCTCGTAAAGATGTGCCAGGTCCGCGTAGTGGAGTTGCCCGGCGGCCAGGAGCAGGCCCGATCCATCACCTGCCTCGATCGCCCGAATCAGGTCTTCTGCTGGTTCGGTTTCAATCTCGTCGGGCACGGCGCGAAGCTGTCGCACGGAGACGGTGGCGACAAGCAAAACGGCGAAGTCTATCGAGGCGGCGTGGATCGGTCGGGCGCGGGTGCTGCCGGTGCCTTTTTCTCAGTGAGCACGGCCTCGACGGTCAGTTCTACGAATGAGCCCGGAGCGCCCCAGAAGCGGATCTTCCGGTCACCATCGAGCACATACACCACCGGCCGGGCCCCGATGCGGAACTGCTTGGCGGCTTTTCCTTCCGGGTCTGAAAAATTCGGCCAGGTGATGCGGCCCTTTTCACTGGCCTGCATCATCCGCAGCGTGGTGACCGGATCGTTGTTCACGCCGACGAGGGCAAAGGGCTTGTCAGCGAATTTCTGTTGAAGAGTGGCGCAATATTCAAGGGTCCGCTCGGCCTCCGGCATGTCGCTGCCCCAGAACAGAAGTACCACGACCTTGCCCTTGAAATCGGAGAGCTTCATCGGCCTGCCGCCCGAGTCGACCCCTTCGAGTTCCGGTGCCTCGCGGCCCTTGCTGAGGTTGCTGATGATGTAGAGCTCGTCCTCGGCGAGGCGGGAAATCGGGATGCCATCGACCTCTTCGGTCGCGCTGTTGATGATCGCCTTGCGGATCAGCGTGAGTCGCTTGCGAATGACCTCAACTTCGTCGCCGAAGCCCTTCAACAGCATGGCCTGGGCCAGCGCCGCCACGCCCTGGACTTTCGGGTCGGGGTTCTGGGTCTGGATTTTTTCCAGCAGGGCGAGGGACTCCGGATCCTGGCTGGAGACCAAGGCGAGGCAGATGGGGTTGAGCTTCGGACTGAGAAGGTGCTGCTTTTCCACGGCCTGGCGGATCGCCTTGGCGGCCTCGGTCATGGCGGGAGCGGTGGTGCCATCCGGACGTGTTTCAACGACACCTGGAGAAATCCGCAACAGCCACGCGGCGGGCTCGAGCGTCCAGTCTTCGGCGAGCGATGGCCTGAGGCAGCCCCACATGCGGCGGGCGTAGTCGCTGAGGTTCGGACGTTGCTTCCAGAGTTCCCGCTGGCTTTCGGGAGACGCCGCGACTTTCAATTTCAACTGCCAGGCCTCCGTCGCCAGAGTCAGCTCCTTGCGGATTTGCGCGGCCTCACCGGGAGAGCCGGCGAACGCCTGCGAAAGCGTCAGGAGCAGGAGGGGGAAAACGCGGCGCAATATTTGCATGGCCCCACTTTAGCGAGCGGGTCGTCGTTCGCGCAATCTCTTCTCTCGGCGGTTGAGTCTTGCCAGCCTCCGCCCGGCTCTGGAGTCTTCCGCCCATGTCGAAGCCGCACATCGATGTCCGTTACGTCGCGAACCTCGCCCGCCTCGAATTGAACGAGGAGGAAGTCGCGGAATTTCAAGGCCAGCTCGACGCCATCCTCGGCTACGTGGAAACGATCTCCCAGCTCGACGTTTCCGGCATCGAGCCGACCGCCTATCCCTCGCCGGTGTTCGACCGCATGCGCGACGACGAGCCGCACGAAAGCCTGCCGCTGGCCGCCGTGCTCCAGAACGCGCCCGACCAGGCGCAGAACCAGATCCGTGTCCCGAAAGTCGTTGCCGACGCCTGAATCTTTTCCCGCCATGTCACTCCTTTCCCTTCGCGACCAGCTCCGCAGCGGCAGCGTCACTCCCAACGGCCTCCTCGACGACCTCGCTGGAAAAATCGCCAGCCTCGACCCTGAAATCGGCGCCTACCTGAGCCACGACCTCGCCGCCGCGAAAGCTGAGGCCTCCGCTGTGGATCTCTCGCTGCCGCTCGGTGGCATTCCGATCGCCATCAAGGACAACATGAATGTCCTCGGCCAGCCCTGCACCTGCGGCTCGAAGTTCCTCTCGGAAAACTACACCTCGCCCTACGACGCCACCGTCATCCGCAAGCTCCGCGCCGCCGGGGCGATTCCGTTCGGCCGGCTGAACATGGACGAGTTCGCGATGGGCTCCGCCACGGAAAACTCCGCGCTCCAAATCACACGGAACCCCCACGACCTCGACCGCATCCCCGGCGGCTCGTCCGGAGGCTCCGCCGCTGCGGTTGCGTCCGGCACGGCCTTCGCGGCTCTCGGCTCCGACACCGGTGGCTCGATTCGCCAGCCTGCCTCGCACTGCGGGATCGTCGGGCTGAAGCCTTCCTACGGTCGCGTTTCCCGCTTTGGGCTTGTCGCCTTCGCCTCGTCGCTCGACCAGATCGGGCCGATGACCCAGACCGTCGAGGACGCGGCACTGCTGCTGGGAGCGATCGCTGGATACGATCCACAGGACTCCACCTCGTTGGATCGCCCGGTGCCGGACTACCTCGCAATGCTCAATGACGGCGTGAAGGGCCTGAAAATCGGCCTGCCTAAGGAGTATTTCGGGGATGGGATCGACCCCGGTGTCCGCGAGCTCGTCATGGCTGCCGCGAATAAGCTCGCCGCCGCCGGAGCCGAGTTGGTGGAAATTTCCCTGCCTCATACCGAATACGCCGTGGCGACCTACTACGTCATCGCCCCGGCCGAGGCATCCTCGAATCTCTCCCGTTTCGACGGCATCCGCTACGGCCACCGTGCCGCGAATCCCGCCGATCTGCTCGATCTTTACCGTCGCTCCCGCGAAGAGGGCTTCGGCCCGGAAGTGAAACGCCGCATCATTCTCGGAACTTACGTCCTGTCCTCCGGTTACCACGACGCCTATTATACCAAGGCGCAAAAAGTCCGGACCCTGATCCGCCGGGATTTCGAGACCGCCTTCGAAACCGTCGATGCGGTCCTCTCTCCCGTTGCTCCATCGCCCGCCCGCAAGCTCGGCGAGTCGGCCCACGATCCCTTGAGCGAATACCTCTCCGACATCTTCACCCTCGCCGCGAACCTGGCCGGAAACTGCGCCATTTCCGTACCGTGCGGTACGGTCGCGTCCGATTCCGACACCCAGCTGCCGGTTGGCGTCCAAATCCTCGGCCCGCACTTTGGTGAGGCAAAGCTCCTCCAGATCGCCAAGGCGGTGGAGGGCTGAAGTTCCAAATTCCAAGGGCCAAGTTCCAATAGAAGAGCAGACATCAGGGTCTTCCGACCTCCAATCCGCAATCCGCAATCCCCAATTCGAATTTCTTCCCACTTTCCTCTTGCCACCCGGAGGCTGGCCCCTAGTCTGCCCGCCCCATGCCAAGGACTGGAGGAAAAGCAAAAACACGGAAAGCCGTCGCAAAGCGGTTCAAGGTGACTGGTACGGGGAAGCTCCTGCGTCGCAAACAGGGTAAGCGCCACTTGCTGCAAAGCAAAAACCGCAAACGGAAGCGCTCATTGGGCAAATCCACTGTGGTGTGTGCCGCTGACCACAAGCGCGTGATGGAGAATCTTCCCTTCGCCTGATCCAAAGAACGTCCGACGCAAACCAACGCCCCCACCCGCGAATCGGGTGGTCTTCATGCAGCCTGTCCCTCACCGGATGCCCGAACAGGCGAGACTGCAGAAGAAACGATCAACCAACTGCCTGTTCGAACTGAAACAATACCATGCCACGCGCCACCAATTCACCGGCCAGCCGCCAGCGCCGCAAGCGCGTCCTCCGGCGTGCGAAGGGCTTCCGCGGATTCCGCTCGAAGCTTTTTCGCTACGCAAAGGATGCCGTGCGGAAGGCGATGACCTACGAATACCGCGACCGCAAGAAGCGCAAGGGGCAGTTCCGTCGTTTGTGGATCCAGCGCATCAGCGCTGCCGTCCGCAACCAGGGAGTGACCTACAGCCGATTTGTCGAAGGCCTCAAGGCCGCCGGCATTGAGGCGGACCGCAAGATCCTCGCCGATCTCGCTGTTCATGACGCCGCTGCGTTCTCGGCCATCGTTGCCCAGGTCAAGAAGGCCCTTGAGGCCAAGGCCGAAAAGGCCGCTGCCTGAAGCGACTGACTGAAACCAATCCAAACGCCGCCCGGTCTCGTACCGGGCGGCGTTTTTTGTTTGTACCCTGGAGTGCGGCGGGAAGTGAAACGCCACGCCGCTTTCAGATGCCTAGTTGATTTGCATCCGCCTTGGGAGTACCAGTCCGTCTCAAACAACCGCTGATAATCTGCTGGTCCGTGAATGACGAACTGCGACCGAGAAGAGAGGACGATCGTCCATCCCGCATGCCAAAGCGGCGTGGCGCTTCGCTTCCCGCCGCACTCCAAGGTCCAGATGCCGTTCGAAACCCTGCCGGGCGGCGTTTTTTTGGTGATCGACTGGGATCCGTGCAGATGATGAAGGTCCATGATCTGCCGGATGAATCGTCGAGGTTCTCCGGTCGAGACGGCACAGGAAGTATCCAGCCTTCGCTCCACCATGTTAGATGCTCCACCGCAGCCGAAAATCAGCTTCCTCCGCACGAGGCGGTTCTGGCTCCGCTGGGCGGTCCCGGGGTTGCTGCTGGCGTTGTGGGTGGAGGGGATGTTGTTTGAGCAAAATGTTGGGCTCATCGTATATACCACCTCCTCCTTGGTCGTTTATTCCCTGGAGATAAGCGACGGCTCCGTGTCGTTTTTGGTGAATGGCGAGATGGCTTCACCAAGCGAAATTGTTAGTCTTAAATGGGACAATTTGGACGCAGCCTTTAGGTGGAACCCGGGATTCGAGCCGTTTCCGAAGGCATATCGCTGTGAAGGAGCTGAAGGCTCAGATGCAGGCTTTAGCCGGTGCATCACGATTCCCCTCTGGCTCCCGCTCATCCTCTGGCTGCTCATCGCGCACCTCTGGTTCAGACACCTGAGGCGGAAACAAGCTGCGCTCCCGTAACAGGCCTTGGTGTTGACAATGGCACTCGCTTTCCTCTCGTGAGGTCTGAAGGCCAAAGGCCTGTTCCATACCAGCCTGCGGGCAACGCCCCAGGTTTCGGGGCTGATAGTTTCCCGAGGGTTGAAGGCCCGTTCCATTCTGATGCTGGTTCGACGTGCGACCACTGAAACCGATCGGCCGGCCGGCGTTTTTGTGGGCAGGGACTCGGCCTCCGGACGGTCCGGCGGGGGTAGACTCACCCGTTCCAACGAGATTCGATTCCCCATCGAGCGGATTTCAACAATCGCATCGATAGGTTCGGAAGCGCCTGAATCCCATATCGACCGCCACCCGCCGGACCGTCCGGAATGCAGGAAGCCGTCATCACGGCGGTCCAGAATGCCGCGGGCCAGATCGGTATTGCGTGAGCGCAAGTCGAGTCCCTGCCACAAAAAAAGCCTCACCTCGTGAGAGATGCGGCTTTTTGAAAAACGGACTCGAAGGTCGATCAACGCTTGGAGAACTGGAAGCGGGCGCGGGCGCCGGGCTGACCGTACTTCTTGCGTTCCTTCATGCGAGGGTCACGGGTGAGGAAGCCCTTTGGCTTGATCAGCTTGCGCGTCTCGGGATCGTACTGGGTCAGCGCACGCGAGATGGCGTGGCGGATGGCGATCACCTGGGCGTGCGGTCCGCCGCCCTTGACGATGACGTTGACATCGAACTTGTTGACGAGCACGGCCACCTGGAAGGGAGCGAGGACTGCGTTCTGGAGTTCGACGGTCGGAACGTATTCCTCGAAGATACGGCCGTTGATGGTGATCTGGCCGGTTCCTTCAGTCATCCAAACGTGGGCGACTGCGGTTTTGCGGCGACCAGTGGCGCTTTGTGTCGTGGTGGCGGACATGTGGGAGAGTCGTGAAAATTAGCGGACCTCGAAAGCAGCTGGCTTCTGGGCTTCGTGCGGATGCTCGGCACCGGCGTAGACCTTCAGCTTGGTGTATTGGGCGCGGCCGAGGGGATTCTTCGGAAGCATGCCCCAGACGGCGTTTTCAACGAGGAGAACCGGACGACGCTCGCGGACCATGCGGGGAGTTTCGACCTTCTGGCCACCGACGTATCCGGAGAAACGGGTGTAGATCTTGTCGATTTCCTTGGTGCCGGAGAAGCGGACCTGGTCGGCGTTGATGACGATGACGAAGTCACCGGTGTCGACATGCGACGTGAAGATCGGCTTGTGCTTGCCGCGCAGAAGGCGGGCTGCCTCAACGGCGACCTGACCGAGGATCTTGTCCTTGGCGTCGATGACATACCAGTCGCGCACGACTTCGTGAGGCTTGGCGGAAAACGTTTTCATGGCAAATCGTAAAATCCCTCCGGAAGACGCAGTCAGTTGCCTACGGGCGAAGGGGGGCGCAACTTAGGGACCACCCATGGGGGTGTCAACCGGGAAATCGCCACGGTTTCGGGAAAAAGTTCCGCTTCCGGATCCTGGCCTTCCGTGGGTCGACTGGAAAGCGGGAAAGTCAGCGTTGGTCTTGACGGATGGCGATGAACGGAAGAACGGGTGACCCGTGGATTCGATCACACAGGCCGCCCTCGGCGCGGCGATGGGGGAATTGCTCCTAGGAAGGAAGCTCGGCAACCGGGCGCTGGCCTGGGGGGCGCTGTTCGGCACCATCCCCGATCTGGACGTTCTGCTCTCGCCCTTTCTCGATACCGCCCGGAAGCTGGACGTGCATCGCGGGTTCAGCCATTCGCTGCTTTTCATGATCGCGGCGTCCTTTGGTCTGGCTCCTCTGCTTCAGAAACGCTGGAAGCGCGACAAGGTCTCGAAGGCCCGTGCGGGCTGGTTCGTGTTCCTGGCGCTCAGCACGCATGTCCTGATCGACTGCTTCACGGTCTACGGGACCATGGTTTTCAGCCCCTTTTCCAACTACCGGGTCGGCTTCAACAACCTCTTCATCATTGATCTCTTCTACACCCTGCCGCTGCTGGTGACCCTGGTATGGGCTGGCTTTCTCACCAAAAAGGATCCGAAACGCCTCAAGCTATGCGTGCGTGGTCTGATCGTCAGCTCTGCGTATGTGGGACTGAGTCTCGGGGCGAAATTCTGGACTTCCTCCTCCTTTGATGCCGATCTTGAGCGTCGAAAGGTCGCCTTCGAGCGGCGCATGGAGGCCCCCACGCCTTTCAATATCTTCCTGTGGCGTTCGGTGGTCGATCGCGGCGACGAACTCTGGGTCGGATACCGTTCGGTCTTCGAGCTTTCCTCCACTCCGGTGAAATGGACGGTCATCCCCCGGCAGCGTGACGCCTTCGAGGCTGTTGCGGACAGCCGGGAAGCCAGGACGGTGGACGAATTTTCCGGTGGCTGGTGGATCGCGCGCAAGACCGCCACCGGTGTCTGGATCGCGGACATGCGTTTCGGCGAAACCCGCTCATGGGAAAAAAAGGAAACCGTCGACCTTCGCCCGGCCTTCAGTTGGCTGCTTCTATACAAGGATGAGGGTGATCGCCTGCGAAATCTGCCCCGCGACACCAAAAACAGCGGCGAGATCTTGGAGAGGATGGCGGGTCGGATCTTCGGCAACCGCGAGGCCTGGGAAGGCTACCCGAGGTTGGCGGGCAATCCCGGAAGCTTGCCGGAGCAGTTGAACTGGGTGGAGTGATGAGTGCCAACGGGGATTGCGGAAGGCAGGTGTTTCAGCGGCACAGGGAAAAACCGTGATTCCGTCCCGCAGTTGTTCGAAATGTGGGCAATCGGGCACGTTTCAAAAATATCCTCCAAGATTTTGCCATTTTGTGTGTCTACTCACAGAGACGCATGAAAATCTGGTTCTTACTCGCTTTCGGTGGTTGGATGGTCGGAATGACTGCCTTGGGTCAGGATGTGGCCTCGCTTCGCAAGGAGCGTGATGTCATGGTGGAAAAGGGCCGCTGGCGTGAGGCGCTGGATTTTTATGAAGGGAAGCTTCTAGTCATCCAGGATCCGGGTTCGGCGAATGATCTCGAAAAGGCCACGACCTGCCTGACCGAGCTTGGCGAGTGGAAGGACTTCGACGGCTTGCTGGAGCGAGCGGTGGAAGGTCATCCGAATGATGCCTCGTTGCGCATCATGGCGGCCTCGGCGCTTTCGAATGCCCCCCACAGCGGGCGGATTCTGGCTGGGGAGTTCGAGCGGCAGCAGGGATACTATGGACGTGGGCGATTTCGCGGAGGCGAGGAGGGTGCTCCCGGGGAAATGGTGAACACCACCCACCGCGACCGGGTGCAGAGCCTGAGATGGCTTTTAGAGTCCCTCGGGAAAGCCCCGGATGACAAGATCCGCACACAAGCCTGGGATTTGATCTCGGGTTCCATGTGTGACGGCTCGGAGTTCTGGAAAATGCAGGTGCTCACTCCGCTGGAAAAGCTGCCCGAGTGGACCGACGAGGGGCCTTCCGGCGGGACCGAGGGCGCGCCTTGGAGTGGCGATGCGCCGGTGTTGTTTTCGATTCCCGCGAGTTGGGAAGCCGCGAAGAACGACGGAGAGCGCTGGAGGTTCGCGCTGGCGGAAAGTGCCCGTTTGACCCCGGCAGATGCTCCTCGTCATGAATTCGAGCGGGGACAAATTCTTGAATCGCAGTTCGGTGCCGAGACACTGGCGTCATTCGGCTGGTTCAACAACGGCGACCCGGAATCCGAGAAGGGCCAGCTCGCACTCGACACGCTGGCCGATGACGAGTGCCTCGCGAAAACCTCCGACGGCGTCCGTCGGTTCAAATTGCCTGCGGACCAGCATTTCATTGCGATCTATCGTGCACTGCTCGCCGACAAAGGTGTCGGTGGCGACGCAGGCGATGCCCTGGTGCAGTCCTACATCGGCCGTCGCCAACTCGACCGCGCGGAGACGGCACTGCGAGAAGTGATTTCCAAGCACGGCGACGGCGGCGAAGGCAAGCCGCGCGAGAAACTGCTCGCTCAGATCACCGGTTCGTGGGGTCGTTTCGAGCCAGCGAAGACCGTGGCGGCCGGCACGCATCCGGTGCTGCCGCTGGTGTTTCGAAACACCAACTCCGTGAAGCTTACCGCCGCGCCGATCAACATGGAGCGCGTGCTCCGCGACACGAAGGCCTATCTTGAAAGCAATCCGAAGGAGCTCGATTGGGAACGCCTCCAGCCCGGGCAGATCGGCTCGCGTCTGATCGAGGGAAAACCGGGCGAGTATGTCGGCGAGGTGGCCTCCGCGTGGGAGTCGGCGCTGAAGCCGCTGGAAAAGCATCGCGAGACGCATGCCGACATCGAGATGCCGCTCGACAAGGCGGGTGCCTGGTGGGTAACGGCGACGCTGGCGAATGGCAACACGATCCACACGATCGCCTGGGTGGTGGACAGCGTGCTGGTCCAGCATCCGCTTCCCGGAGCGCAGCAATGGATGTTGGCGGACGCGGCCTCCGGTGCGCCGGTAGCCGAGTCGGATGTGGAATTTTTCGGCTATCGGATGGTCCCTCTCAAACAAAAGGACAAGGAAGGCCAGCGCTTTGAAATCCAGACCAAGACTTTTGTCCGCAAGACCGATGGCGAGGGCAAGGTGCTGCTGAAAGTTGGCGACACCGACTCGCATTTCCAGTGGATGGTGGTCGCGCGGAAGGATGGAAGAACTCCAGCATTCCATGGCTTCGGAAACTTCGGCTATTCGTCCGAACCTCGCGAGGGCAAGAACCGAAACGTCCCCTACGGCGTCACGGACCGGCCGCTCTACAAGGCGGGCGACAAGCTGCACGCGAAGTTCTGGCTGCGTGAGGTCGGCTACGGCCAGGTCAACGAAAGCCGCTGGGCGGGCAAGGATTGCCGCGTGATTTTCACCGATGGCCGCGGTCAGGAATCGATCAAGCTGGAGAACCTGAAGACTGATGCGATGGGCGCGGTGGAGATCGAAACGGTGCTGCCGAAAAATGCGGTGCTCGGTTCGTGGTCGGGCCGCTTGGAGATTCCGAACCAGATGACGGCGAACGTCAGCTTCCGCGTCGAGGAATACCGGAAGCCTGAGTATGAGGTGAGCGTGGAGGCCCCGAAGGAGCCCGTTCGTCTCGGTGACAAGTTTCCGGTCACGGTGAAGGCGACGTATTTCCACGGCGCTCCTGTTAGAAACGCGTCGGTGACGATCACGGTGAAGCGCGAGTCGATGACCGAGCGTTGGTTCCCCGGCTGGCGCTGGGATTGGCTTTATGGAAAGGGTGCCTGGTGGTGTGGCACTGAGGCTCCGTGGCATCCGGGCTGGGGAAATTGGGGCTGCATCCCACCGCGTCCGCCGTGGTGGCGGGGAAATCGTTTCACGCCTCCGGAGCTGGTGATCGAGCGCACGATGCCGATCGGCGCGGATGGCACGGCGATGGTCGAGGTCGACACCGCGATGGCCA
Source organism: Luteolibacter sp. (assembly GCA_031411755.1). Taxonomy (GTDB): domain Bacteria; phylum Verrucomicrobiota; class Verrucomicrobiia; order Verrucomicrobiales; family Akkermansiaceae; genus Luteolibacter. Next base: position 51,855 of record JANOBS010000058.1, read on the forward strand.
AGCAGGTCCACGGCGACATGGATGCGAAGTATGTCATCGAGGCAAAGGTGGTCGACGCCTCACGCCGCGAGGAGCGCGGCAACGGTTCAGTCGTGGCGGCCAGAAAGCCATTTGAAATCGTGGTGCAGACGAACCGCGGCTATGCGCGTCCAGGCGACGAGGTGGAGGCGAAAGTTTCCGCTGCGACGCTTGAAGGCAAGCCGGTGAAGCTCGCTGAAGGCACGCTGCGACTGCTGCGTCTCGTGGCTGGCGAGAATGGAAAGATTGATGAGAAGGAAGTCTCGATCTGGCCGGTGAAGACCGATGCCGAAGGCGAGATCATCCAACGCTTCCAGGCTCCCGCAGCCGGACAATACCGGCTCGCGGCGAAGCTTTCCGTGGCGGGTGGGGAAGCGGTCGAAGGCGCGATCATTCTCAACGTCCACGGTGCGGAGAAACCCGGCGCGGACTGGCATTTCGGCGCGATCGAGCTGGTGCCGGACAAGATTTCCTATGGGCCGAAGGACACGGTGCGCCTTCGTGTGAACAGCGATCAAACAAATGCCCACGTCTGGCTCTTCCTACGTGCCGAGCAGGGCGGTGGCCGCGAGGCGAAGCGGATCGTGCTGGATGGTCGCAGCGGCGAGGTGGAGATCCCCTTGTCGCTCGATGACATGCCGAACACCTTCATTGAGGCGGTGACCGTTCACGGCGCGGAGGTTCACACCGCCAGCCGTCAGATCCTGCTGCCGCCTGAAAGCCGGGTGCTGGAGGTGACGGTGGAGCCCGCGAAGGCGAAGGTGAAGCCGCAGGAGAAGTCGTCGCTGGTCGTGACGATCCGCGATGCGGAAGGGAAGCCGTTTTCAGGAAGTGCAACGCTGGCGATCTATGACAAGTCGCTCGAGGCGATCACCGGTGGCTCGAACGTCGGGCCGATCCGTGAGAACTTCTGGTCTTGGAAGAGGAACTACTATGGGCCTCGTATTCCGGATTCGGTTCCAGCGTCGCCAGGAAATTTGGTGAAGCCTGGTGTGGAGGAGATGGAGGTGCTGGAGCCGTCCCACCCTGGAGTTGGGTTCGCAAGGATGGCAGGTGATGGAATGGGATTCGGCGGCGGAGGTGTATTTCGTGGGGCGATGCTCGAAAAGTCGATGTCCAGCCGTTCTGCGATGTTGTCGGATTCTGCCGCTGCTCCGATGGCTGCGGAATTTGACGCAGGGGCTGGTGCGGAAGCCCCAGCGGGCGGAGAGCCAGGAGCCGGTCCGGCCATTCTCGTCCGCAAAGACTTCGCAGATCTCCTCAAATGGTCCGGCGAGGTGAAGACCGATGCCACTGGCCGAGCCGAAATCCCACTCGAATTCCCCGACAACCTCACGACCTGGAAAGCCCGTGTCTGGGCGCTGGGCGAGGGGACACGCGTTGGCGAGGGCAGTGCCGAGATCATCACCTCGAAGCAGCTTCTCGTGCGTCTCGAAGCTCCGCGGTTCCTGGTGGAAAAGGATGAGTCGGTGTTCAGCGCCGTGGTCCACAACGACTACGAAGTCGCGAAAACGGTGAAGGTTTCCCTCGAACTCGAAGGAGAAGTCACCGAGTTGATGTCGGGCGAAACCAAGACGGTCGAGATTCCCGCGAAGGGCGAATCGCGCATCGACTGGCGCGTCAAGGCGACCAAGGAAGGCGAGCTCACGATCCGCATGAAAGCGGTGGCCGACGACGATGGCGACGCGATGGAGCGCAAGCTGCCGGTCGTCGTGCACGGCATGCTGCGCCAGGAGGCGTGGAGCCGCGTGGTCGAGCCCGAGCAGGACTCCGCGAAGATCGCTTTCAACGTGCCTGCTGAGCGTCGCGTCGATCAGACCAAGCTCACGGTCCGCGTTTCTCCAAGTGTGGCGGGCGCGGTGGTCGATGCGATTCCGTATCTGGCCGATTATCCGCATGGCTGCACCGAACAGACCTTGAACCGCTTCGTGCCGGCCGTGATCGCGCAGAAGCTGGTGAAGGATCTGGGTGTGAACCTCGATGAAATCCGCGCGAAACGGAACAACCTCAACCCGCAGGAACTGGGTGATCCGCAGGAACGCGCCGAGCGTTGGAAACAATGGCAGCGTAATCCGGTGTTCGATCCGGAGGAACTCTCGCAGATGGTCAAGACCGGCTTCGACAAACTGGAAGCCATGCAGAATTCCGACGGTGGCTGGGGCTGGTTCTCCGGTTACGGCGAGCGTTCGTATTCCCACACCACCGCCGTCGTGGTGCATGGTCTTCTCACGGCGAAAGCCAGCGGAGCCGAGGTGCCTGAGGCGATGCTGAAGCAGGGACTGAACTGGCTGGAAGGTGCCGAGAAAAAGGAAGCAGCCGCATTGCGCCGGTACGCTGACCGGATGGCGGCGGAGAAGGCTGGCAAGAAAGTGAAGCCCTCGAAGCTTTACGAAAAGGCCAACGCCGATTCGCTTGATGCCTTCGTGCGGATGGTGCTCGGCGAGGCTGGCCGCAATGGCGATGCGATGGTGGATTTCCTGGTGAGGGACAACCTTTCCCTGCCGATCTATGCGCGCTGCCTGCTCGGGCTGGAGCTGCATCGCACGAAGGAAAACGGCCGACGCGACGAGGTGATGGCGACCATTGCCCAGTTCCTGAAGCGCGATGAGGAGAACCAGACGAACTTCCTCGACCTGAAGAACGACGGTTATTGGTGGTTCTGGTATGGCGGCGATGTCGAGGCCCACGCCTGGTATCTGAAACTGCTCTCCGCCGTGAAGCCACAGGCCAAGGAAACCCGCGGCCTGGTGAAGTATCTCGTCAACAACCGCAAGCATGCCAGCTACTGGAACTCCACCCGTGACACCGCCTACGCCATCGAGGCGATCGCGGCCTATCTCAAGGCCAGTGGCGAACTCGCTCCGGAGATGGAGGTCGAGGTGCTGCTCGATGGAAAGAGCCTGCGGAAAATTTCGATCAACCGTGACAACTTCTTCGCCTTCGATGGCACGATCGTGGTCGATGCCGGAGCCCTCGCGACCGGCAAGCACGAGATCGAGTTGAAGCGCTCGGGCAAGGGGGCGCTTTATGCGAACGCCTATTTGGAAGTGTTTTCGCTGGAGGATTTCCTGCCGAAAGCCGGGCTCGAGGTGAAGGTCGAGCGTCACGTTTACAAGCTGGTGCCGGAGGACAAGTCCACGGCGGTGCCGGATTCGACCGGGCTGGTGGTGAACCAGAAGGTGGAGAAATTCCGCCGCGAGCCTTTGAAGGATGGCGACAGCGTGGTCAGTGGCGACCGCATCGAGGTCGAGCTCGTGCTGGAGAGCAAGAACGACTACGAATACCTGCTCTTCTCCGACAACAAGCCTGCGGGCTTCGAGGCGATCGAGGCGCTGAGCGGCTACGTGAACGGACCGATCGGGGCCTACATGGAGCCGCGCGACCGCTCGGTGGACTTCTTCGTCCGCTCGCTGGCGCGGGGCAAGAGCCAGGTCAGCTACCAGCTCCGGGCCGAGGCACCGGGGCTCTACCACGCCCTGCCAACCACGGCGGCGGCGATGTATGCGCCGGAACTGAAGGGGAACTCGGACGAGATTCGCCTGAATATCACTGAAGCTAAATGAATTTCACCTCCGCGAAAAGGATGCCTGGATCGAGTTTCGGGGCGATTTTGCAAGATTGGGCTTGCATCGCCGGGCTCATCGGGTATCCAACGCGGCCCGAATTATGGCCAAGACAAGCTGGATCGCACGCAACGAGAAAAAGGCGCAAACCGTCGCCAAGTACGCAGCACTTCGTTTGAAGTTGAAGCAGGAGAAGGACTATATTGGTCTGAACATGCTTCCACGCAACGCAAGTCCTACGCGAGTGGTCAACCGCTGCCTCGCAACAGGCCGTCGCCGCGCATTCCTGCGCCGCTTCAAGCTCTCCCGTATCAGCTTCCGCGAGCTGGCCAACGCCGGGATGATCCCCGGTGTGACCAAGTCCAGCTGGTAAGCTGGCACGGTCCGCGCTATCTTGCCGATCCGGGACGGAAACTGCCCGCTCCCGGATCCCTCAAATGCCAATCTACGAATACGTTTCCGAATCACCGGACGATCCCGAGCACTCGTGCCGCATCTGCGCGCGCGGGTTTGAGCTCAGGCGACCGGTGGACCGGGCACCTCTGGAGAAGTGCCCGTTGTGCAGGAATCCGGTGAAGAAAGTCATCTCCCGGATCAACACGCCGAAGATCACCAAGCCGCTTTCGGTGAGTGATGCCAAATCCGCGGGATTCACCGTGCTCCAACGCCGCGACCAAGGCGTCTACGAGAAACTCTGATTGATCCGCGATGCACGTCCTGTCGATTCTCCAATTTCTCGCTGTAACAGGTGGTCACGAATCCTCCACCGAGTTTCCATCCTTCGGGGTGACCGTGCTCTATCTGGTGGGAATCGCGTTCTTCCTGCTGCTGAATGCCTTTTTCGTCGCGTCGGAATTCGCGATCGTGAAAGTGCGGCCAAGCCAGCTCGAGGCCTTCTCGAAAGAAAAGCCAGGCCGCACCGCCACCGCCCTGCGCGTGGTGGCCCATCTGGACGGCTACCTCTCCGCCAACCAGCTCGGCATCACCATCGCCTCGCTGGCATTGGGCTTCCTCGGGGAGCCGTTTGTTGAGGCCTTCGTTTCGCCGCTTTTGTTAATGATGGGCGTGCCGAGGGAAACGGTTTTCCTCGGCCTGACCCTCCGTCCGGTCTCGACGATTTCCTTCGTTCTAGCGATCGCCTCGTTCACTTTCCTCCACGTCGTCGTCGGCGAGCTGCTGCCGAAGTCGATCGCGATCCGCAAGGCTGCCGCCACCACGCTGCTTCTGGCGGCTCCGCTGCACGTTTTCTACAAGACCTTCAAGTGGGGCATCGTGTTCCTCAACGGCACGGCCAACTGGCTGCTGAAGACCATTTTCCGTATCGATCCGGTCAGCGAGAGCGAGCACGTCCACTCGGCCGATGAACTCGCCCTGCTGGTCGCCGAAAGCGAGCGCGCCCAGGAGGTGACGGAAACTGAGCGCGAGATCCTGATCAATGCCCTTGAGTTGAACGAACTCTGGGTTCGCGACGTGATGACGCCGCGTGCACGGGTGGTGGTGCTCGATGCCGACCAACCATTCGAGAAGGCCCTTGAAATAGCCCAGCGCAGCAAGCACACCCGCTTTCCTCTGGTGAAGGGCCACTTCGACCACGCGATCGGCCTGATCCACATCAAGGATCTGCTGAAGCTCATCAGCGAGCCCGACCCCGACCTCATGCGCATCAAGCGCGAGCTCAAGATGGTGCCGGACACGATGCCGCTCGATACGCTGTTGAAATTCTTCCTCCGCGAGCACGCCCACCTCGCGATGGCGGTGGATGAGTTCGGCGCGCCGAACGGCCTCGTCTTCCTCGACAACGTGATCGAGGAGCTGGTGGGCGACATTCAGGACGAGTTCGACAACGAGCGTTCGTCGTTCACCCGGATCAATGACGGCGAGTTCGTGATCGAAGGCACCATGACGCTCAACGACCTCGCCGGCTACGTCGAGGAACTCTACCTCGACAGCGGCGAAGTCACCACGATCGGCGGTTACATCACCCAGCAGCTCGGACGTTTCCCTCTTGTCGGTGAGTCGATCGAGATCCTCGGCTACGAGGCAAAGGTCACCAGCACGGACGGACGTCGTGTGGGCCAGATCCATTTCCGTAAGCTGCCAACTGAAGCCGAGGAGGCTGCGGCTGCGGCTGCCGCTGAAAAGGAAGCTGAGGCCGCCGAGAAGGAAGCTGAAGCCGCTGCCGAAAAGGAAGCTGTCTGATTCAGGCGAGTGTCGCCTGAATCGTGACGATCTGGTGCTCCTTGTCCTTGCTGGAGGATCGGACGGCGTCGTCCGGATCGAATTCCCCGAAGGCCCGGCCGATTTCAAAGCCAGCGGACTTGATCAGTTGAAACAGCTCGTGGTTTCCGAACCAGCGGATCGTTTGCTGGCAAAGGTGCTCGGAGAGGAGGTTTCGATCCCCGTTCATCAGCTGGTAGCGATGCTCGCGATGCAGGAGTTTTTTCGGGCGGTCCAGCCGATAGCGGGTCTCCATCGCGGCGATTCGTCCATCCGCGAGGCGGGTTTCATAATCTGGGAACCACTGATTCGATGGGATCTCACCCGCCAACTCGGCTTCGGGACGGAACACGCTCAGGTAGAGCCCGCCGCCGGGTTCAAGGATGTTCGCAATCGAGGCGAGCATGAGCGCGGGATCAGGCGTGAGTTGGAGCGTGAACGCCGGGATGACGGCGGCGGCGTAAGGTTTCGAGGCGGTGAAATCCTCGATCGTTCCGTGATGAAGAACCGGCTTGGCTCCTGCGGCTTTCTGCGAGCAAAGAAGCAGCATGTCCGCCGAGGGTTCGATGCCTTCGATCTCAAATCCCGCCGCCAGCAGGGGCATAAGCAGTCGCCCGGAGCCGCAGCCGATTTCGATCGAGGGACCGGGGAAACATTCCAGAAAGGAAGTCAGCAGCGGCAATTCCGCCGACGGTCCTTCCGCTTCCCAGAACGGATCGTGGAATTCGGCTTCGAGTGAGGAGTAGTCGGACAAGGCGGTGAGTCGAAAGGGTGGTGGATAGCTGATCAAGCCTCAACTCGGCCAAGGAGATTGCTTGAAATACTGTGAAAATGTGAAACTGTGAGCTTCATGAAGAACATCACGATTGCCGTGGATGACGAACTCTACCGCCTGGCCCGGATCAAGGCGGCGGAAAACTCCAGTTCGGTGTCAGCCTTGTTCAAAGCCTTCCTCATCCGGCTCACGGCAAACGAAGGGGCCGAGACCGAGTTTCAGCGGCTTGAGCGCGAGGAGGAGGAGCTCCGTGCCGAACTTCGCGCCCGGCGTCTGAGCCTTGATTCCGCCCACAATCTCAGCCGTGACGAGCTGCACGAACGCCATGCGCTTCGTTGACACCAACATCCTGCTCTACTCGCTGGATCTGGGACCTTCTCAGCCAGCCAAGGCCGCGATTGCTTCCAAAATTCTGAAGAGCACCGATCTCGCCCTCTCCGTCCAGGTGCTTCAGGAGTTCTACGTGCAGGCGACCCATTCGCGTCGTCCGGATGCGCTATCGCATGAAATCGCGGCGAGGCTGATTGGGAAATGGCTGAGATTCCGGATTCAGGAAAACACCGTCGCCGTTCTCCAGTCGGCACTCGTCATCAAGGAACGATACCAAACCTCCTACTGGGACGCCTCTATTCTTGCGGCAGCGAAAGCCGCGCGTTGCAGTGAGCTTCTCAGCGAAGATCTGAACCACGGTCAGGACTACGACGGGGTGATCGTGGTGAATCCTTTTCTGGAATGAATCCGGCTAGGCCTTCATCCGGATGGTCGTTCCGCTATCATGCCTCCTGAAGGGCGATGCGCGCCAGAAATCCGGAGCGCGATTCACCGTTCTTGCTCGCGGCGGCGTCGATCCGACGCAGGACGCGTTCTGGAAGTGAAATGTTCAAGCGCCGTGATTTGCCTGAAAGAGAGGCAAGATCCACGGAAACCATTGCCCAAATCATGTGACGATAGTCCGGATTGGCTGAATGGAAGTCAGCTCCCGCAGGAGTGGGGATATTCTCACCTGCATCGAGCAATCCCTCGATATGAAAGGCCGCAGCGTCTGCGGCGTTGCGGATGGCCTCATCAAGCGTATCTCCCGCGCTGAAGCAGCCAGGCAGATCGGGGAATTGCACTCCGTAGGCCTTGCCCTTTTCGTGCTCGATGACGATGGCGTAGTTCATGGTTGTTCGATTCCGGCTGATTTCAGAATGGCACGCGCGGTTCCCAGGGGCAGATCCTTCTTTGGATGAGGAACCGTGACAACGCCGCGTCTGGTTGGGTGATTGAATTGGTGGTGGCTGCCTTTTGAGCGGGTTTCCAGCCAGCCAGCTTTTTTCAAAAGCCTGATGATCTCACGGCTGCTCACCGTGTGTAATCATACACAAGCCCAGGGATTCGCCAACACTTAATTCAAGCCTCCACCTTCTGGCTGGCGAAGAAGACCTCCATGCGGTGCTGGATGTCGTCGTAAAAGCGCTTCTTGATGGATTCCAGCGCGGCGAGTTTCTCGGGCGTGCCGTTGCTGTGGGCCTCCTGTTCGAGACGCATCTTTTCGGCGAAGGCGCGCTCCATTTCGATGAGTGAGTCGAGGAACTCCTGGGCGGCCCGTGAGTGCTCCACGCCATCGATGAGGGCGTGTTCGAGGCGTTTGTTGCGCGTCACCGCGATGAGGTTCCCGGTGGCGAGCTGGCTCATGTAGCGGCGGTGGCTTTGCTTGAAGGCCTGATGCTCGGAGTCGAAGGTGACCTCGTCGCGGTCGACCAGCGAATCGTAGGGGCCCGGTTTGGTGAAGAACTTCACGACCAGAGGGATGGTGTCCACGAGCATGAACAGCAGGGTGAGGATGATGTAGGTGTAGAAGGCGAATCTTCCGCCCTCGGCTCCGGCTTGAAATAGGGCATGCAGGGCGAGGGTCTGCGTGAGGATGTCGCGCCGTGGCTCGGCACGCAGGGCGGTGAGGCGGACGTCCTCCTCCTTCGCCACGCTGGCGAGTTCGTCCTGCACGCGGGTGAGCTCCTTGAGGCGCGTGTCGATCTGCTGCTTGATCGTCTCCCGCAGCGCGTTCTGCTGGGTGACGAACTGCCCGGCCTGGTCTTCTTCGACTTTCCGTTTCAGTCCGGCGACGCGATCCGCCTCGACCTTATTGGCGGCTTCGATCTCCTTAAGATGCCCTTCGAAGTTCCCGATGGCCGCTGCCTCCGCCTCACGGCTCTGGGTCTGTAGGCTCGATTTCTCGGCGGAAAGGTGCTCAAGCAACGCACCCATGCGGGTCGATTCGCTGCGACGTGGTTCGAGCTGGTCGGAGCGGATCGACTTCGCGCGCGGGCCCTCGCCGGCGAGCCCGGAACGCTGGCCGTTGAGTTCGCGCTCGAACTCCGCCTGCCAGAATCCGAGTTCGGTCTGGAGCTTGGTGTATTGCGGGGTGAGCTCGGCACTCTGCGTCTCGAGCACCGTCAGCCGCTCGCGGAAGGGCGCGGTGCCCTCATCGATGGCCTTCTTCAGTTCCCTCTGCTGCTCGGCCGTGAGACCTGGAATCGCGGAGGACGCATCGGCATTTTCCTGGAGGATGAACTTGGCTTGGAAGGTGTCGTTCCACTTTTCCCGCTGCTCGCCGATGCCTTTTTCCAGCGCGGCGATCTGGGTCTGCACCTTCGTTTTCTCATTCTCAAATCCCGCCCGCACCGTCTCCACTTCGGCGGCGCGGTCCTTCTCGATCACCGAACTCACGGTGTCGCGGAAAAGCAGCAGCACCAGCGGGTGGGCGATCGTCAGACCCATCAGCACGGCCACGCAGAGCCGGAGGGAAAATTGCGAGAGTTTCCGCGTCCAAGAAAGGTAGGGCCGATATCCGGCGAGCAGGGCGCGGTCGATGGTGAGAATGATGAGGCTCCAGACCAGCGCGACCGGATAGATCACGCGGGGATTGTCGGTCAGGGTGGAGAGGGCGTAGGCGCAGGCAATGAAGGCGAATGCACAGGGGACGAGGACGGTCGCGCCGAAGGCCACGTACTTCCGCTGCTCCCAGTTCGGGCATTGTTCGAGCGTTTCGGTGCCCGCGCCGGAGAGCCAGAAAAAGAGGCGTTTGAAGGGATTGGTGCGCATGGAAATTCGGAGTTTGGGGGGATTCAGAACGATTACCGGAGAAAGAGGCGGATCATTTCATCGCGCGTTCTTCTTAACCACGGATTTCACAGATTATCACGGATAAGATCGGATTGGGTCGAAGCAACTTACCGGATTCTAGCCCCCCGGTTCTCCAAGCAACCAATCCGGTGTCATTCAAGGTCTTCATCCGTGAAAATCCGTGTCATCCGTGGTCAGAAATTTTCCCTTCGCCATGGTGTAGGAATCCTGATCTTCCCGCGCCCGGTTTGGTTTGCCGAATTCCGGCCCGCCCCTTATCCATGCGCAATGCACAACGGCTTTTACAACGCGTGGGACCTCGAACGCCGATCCGGCCTTTCGGATTCGGCCGATTACCGCACGCCGTTCCAGATCGATCGCGACCGCGTGCTGCACACCCCCACCTTCCGCCGCCTGCAGAACAAGACCCAGGTCTTCTGGAGCGGCGAATACGATTTCTATCGCACCCGCCTGACGCACTCGCTGGAGGTCGCGCAGATCGGGAAGGCGATCTGCCGCTGGCTGGAAACGCGACCCGATGGCCCGCTCTCGCGCGAGTTCCATGTCGATCCGGATCTCCTCGAAGCGGTCTGTCTTTCGCACGACCTCGGCCACCCACCCTTCGGCCATGCGGGCGAGCGTTCACTGAATTTCCTGATGAAGGATCACGGCGGTTTCGAGGGCAACGCCCAGACCCTGCGACTCCTCACCGAGCGGATCTTCTCGGCGAAGCGCACCGGCATGGACCCGACCCGCGCCTTTCTCGATGGCGTGCTGAAATACAAGTCGCTCTGGACCGAGCGCAAGGCCGCCGACGGACATGCTCCCGAGCATCACTTCCTCTACGACGACCAGCATGCGCATCTCGACTGGGCGATGGGCGGAAATGATTTCCCGATCGAGCTCACCCCGGGCGACGTGCGCGACACCTTCAAGTCGATCGAATGCCAGATCATGGACTGGGCGGACGACACCGCCTACTCACTCAATGACCTTTCCGACAGCGTCCGCGCGGGCTTCCTCACCATCGAGAAAATCGAGGCCTGGGCGGAGAAATCCGGAGCCTCCACCGGTGAGGGCACACCTCTCGGCGATCTGCTGAAAGCGATCCGGCGCAAGCGCGTCGATCCCTTCGTTGGGAAACGCATCGGCTCCTACATCCAGGCCACGCGACTGGAGTCCGACGTGAACTTCCTCAGCGCCATGACCAACCGCTACCGCTACCGGCTCGTCATCGATCCGGCGGTCAAGGCCGAGTCCAAGCTCTTCAAGAAGCTCGCCTTCGAAGTCGTCTTCCTTTCCCCGCAGCTCAAGCAGCTCGAGCACAAGGGCAGCCGCATGCTCCGCCAGCTCTGGGACGTGCTGGAGAAACGCTACGTCCGTGGAGAAACCATCGACGGCCAGGACTTCCAGCTCCTTGCCCCGGATACCGCTGCGGAAATCGAAGCCGCGCCGGATGAGTTGGGACGCGCACGCATCGTCTGCGATTTCCTCGCTGGCATGACGGATGGTTATGCGGCGCGAACTTACAAGCGCCTCTTCGTGCCGGACTTCGGGTCGATCGGGGATTTGATTGGGTGAGGGGAGCCAATAATGACGAATGACGAAATCCGAATGACGAAGGGTGGACCTGGTTGGGCACGCCGTTGACTGAGGATTCCAAGCTTGGCCACGCTCCATGACTCGTCTAAAAATCCCCCATGAACAGCTGGGTGGAATTCCATACTTCCGGGTCGACTTTGCCCCCTATTCACCGACCGGTCGGTGAGTAACCCCCAAATCCAACCGGTCGTTCAACAAAACTGTTAGCCAAGAAATGAAACTCACGATCCCGGTAGCAATAGGCATCGCACTTTCTGGTGGGCTATCGTCCTGCAAAGAGAAGTTGCCCCAACATCCCGCACCCGTGGATACAAAGCTGAGTCCTCAAGCTGCGGCCTTGGCAAAGTTGGTAGATATGGGAGGGCGGCTTCCGCGAGAGCACGATGTTCCGTTCGTATTTGCACCATTTGACGATCAAATTGATGTGCTTCTGGCGCATATGAAGAAAGCAGGTATTTCTTTGGCTTTGCCAGACAGCGTCGATTTGGGCAACGGGCTTTGGAAGATAGCTCCGGAGGATCTCGATAGAGGCCGCGCCGTAGTAGAAGAATACCATTTGAAGGAATCGCTGAAGGGGTTTCACTTCGAGTGAAGCATCTACGGCATAGCGCAATGAAGAATGGCTAACAAGTCGAGACACGCAACCCCTATCAGCCGCCCTGTTTTCATGATCTTCCGTAGTTTTAACCTCAACCCCGTGATCGACGTTCGCCCTCCTGATAGGGGTGCGTGCTCTTTTACGTTGCTAGGCATGACCAAAGTCTGGACTATGAAACTCAAGATACTCGCTCTGTTGATTTGCTTCTTTGCTGCGTCACTCCATCATGCATGGTCGGCGGTAATTGCCCGCATTGAGGAAAATGGGGGCGGGGTTTTGGCATCCTATTCGGGCTCAATAGACCTAGTTGGTCTGCGGCTCTATTCAACGAATCCCGTGCCATCTTTCGGATATCAAAACGTGCAGGCCGATTCTGGTAGGTTTGGGATCGGAGGTTCAGCCTCCTTTCTCAGGTATTCGGGCTTACTGGGGCCCCGAACAATAGGATCAGCATCGCTACAGTATATACCCACAAGTGTCACTGGCGAATTTGCGGGAATCTGGGGCAATATTGGCCATATATGGGTTCCTTTAGACTACATTTCTGACTCCCAAATAAGCGGCACATCGTCATGGAGTGGACGGAGTCTAGCTTCGTTGGGACTATCGGTTGGCGAATATACTTGGACTTGGGGAAGTGGCGCGTCTGGTGACTCATTCACCTTGTTGATTGTTCCAGAGCCTTCATGCGTCCATCTCCTATGGCTTGGAGCTTTGAGTCTTATCTTGCACCGTCACAGATGCAATAGGTCGAGCAATACGGTGGTGGACAACCGGCTACCCGCCCCGACTCGAAATGACCCTCTTGATTACAACCTTTAACCCACAGTCGGAGGTGAGCACCCGGTAGCCGGTGCCACACCTCGACGTTCTTTCCAAACCTTGGACTGCGGTGGGAAACGCAGTGCCACACCGCTTTGGCATGCGGCTTGGATGATCATCGCTGATTCTAGATGCGAATCGTCACCAACTTACGACCTTCATGGAGTTCGGAAACTTGAGACGATCTGAATCTTTCCAGGAACCCTGAATCGGAACCGCATCAGAAGGCGGCGTGGCGCTTCACTTCCCGCCGCAGTCCAAGGGAGGAGATCCTCTTCCTTCGTCATTCGGATTTCGGAATTCGTCATGTTCTCCTCTCCATAACGGCGGAGGCTTCAATCCGGGCCTGTAAAACTTGGCAGGTCACATCCACGTAAATCATGGAGCCGCCGCGAAGGGGCTGGCGGTTTCACGCGTGCGGATCTCTCCGGGCATCCAGGTCCAGGGATCGGTGTTCTTCTGCGTGTAAACGGCGAGGCCGATGACGCCGACGTTGCGGGTGTCGCCACGGCTGAGGTTGGCGTAGGAGTTCGAGACGGTGGAGAACTTGAAGGCCGCCACGGAATCATAGCCGGTGCGGTAGCCCTGGACTTCCAGCGTTTCACCTGTGGGCACGACATAACCGCGCTTGCTGACGCTGGCGGGCTTGCCGTCGATTACATCAAGCCCGTCGACGCTGAGCACGACCTGCAGGGGACTCTTGCAGACGTTCTTCAGGACAATCGTGTCGCGTCCGTTGTGGGAGCCCTCGACGAAACGGCGATAAGACCCGCTGCCCAGGCGGCTGTTGTTGGTGTAGCTGAGATAGGTTGGCAGGAATCCGAAGCCGCCCTTGACGCCCCACTCCATCACGCCGCCTGCCGTCGTTTGCAGTCCGCTGATCTTCGAGTCGAGCGCGCCCATGGCCTTCAGTCCTTCGCGGTCGTTGTAGTAGATCGCATCCACGCCGTAGGGCTTCGTGCTCGCACGTTCGAAAGCGGTGCTGGTCATCGGTGACTTGCGGGTTTCCCCGAAGGTGGTGGCGAGACCGGGACGTTCCTTGCGCGGTGGGGCGAAGGCCTCGTCAGCTTTCACGCCGCTGCCCGACGAGCGGTTCGGATTGTTCAGGACCGCATCAATGCTGTTGCGGTTGACGGCTGAGTCACCTGATCGAAGTCCGCCTGTCATAATGTCACTGACGTCCCGCTCACCTTTCGTTGGCGCTGCGGGGTTGTAGCCTCCGCTCGTCGCGCAGGAATTCATCATCCACACCAACAAGCCCGTTACTGGAATCAGCCATCGCATTTTCATGGTGCTGGAAAAACAGCATTTAAAAATCCGCCCGTCAAATCTTTTGTGCAGTTTTTCCAGCATTTCGAATTGCGGTGCGGAAAAATCGTGACAGGATCAGCCACATGAAACCGGACAGCTCCCAACAATCCCGCCGTGAACGGCAGGTGATGGAGATTCTTTTCCGACTCGGCAAAGCGACCGCGCAGGAGGTGCTTGATGAGCTGCCTGACCCGCCGACCTATTCGGCTGTTAGAGCCTTGCTGACCACGCTGGAAACAAAGAACCTGGTGAAACACGCCAAGGAATCGCGGCGCTATGTTTACAGTCCGTCGATCCCGGAAAAGAAAGCGAAGCAATCGGCGCTTCGGCAGTTACTGACCACCTTCTTCGAGGGACGTCCCGAGAAGCTGGTGGCCTCCCTGCTCGATCCCGAGGACCAGCAGCTCAGCAAGGCAGAGATCGAACGCATCCGTGGCCTGATCGATACCAACTCCTAACCCATCCAAGCATGATCCCGCTCCTGCTTTTTCCTGTTCTGGCTGCCGCAGTAGTCTGGCTGGCTGGTCGGCGTGATCCGGCGCGTGATCCGCGACTGACGACCCTTTCGCTCTGCTTGCTGGCGCTTTTCCCGCTGCTGTTGCTCCTGCCGAAAGTGCCGATCCTGCCAGCTCAGTCGGTCATCACAACCGGGCAGTCGATGAACTTTCCGTGGTTGGATGCGCTGAAGCTGATCTGGATTTCCGGAGTCATCATGGGCTTGCTGAAGCTGGTCTCAAGCGGCTTGGGACTTCGGCGTTGGCTGAAGCGATCAGTCCTGGTTGCACGACTCGAAGACGGCATCGAGCTCCGGCAGTTGGAAACGATCCACGGTCCGGTGGCTGCCGGTGTTTTCCGCAAAGTGGTCTATGTGCCTTCCGAGTGGAGCCAGTGGGATGAGGAAACGCGGGCGACGGTATTGTCTCACGAACTCGCCCATCACCATCGCCGCGATCCGCTGGTGCGCTGGATCGGCTCGCTGGTGGTGGTGCTCCATTGGTTCAACCCGCTCGTCCACTGGATGATCCGGCGACTGGCCTTGCAGTGCGAGCAGGCCTGTGACCGGCAGGTGGTTTCCAAAGGCGTCGCATCAGCCCGATACGCCGAGCTGCTATGCCGCTTCGCATCGGATCGCAGCATGCCGGTCGGAGCGCTCGCGATGGCGGAACAGTCCTCTCTGGAGCTGAGGGTCAGACATCTAATGCAGCCGAAGCGCGCGAAAGGCTTCATCACCCTCACGGTGCTGGCACTCATCACCGTCGGAGGAGCGAGCATCCTCGCCGTGGCGGGAAACAAGATCGCGCCCCTGCAAGCTGTGGATCCCGAGGAAGTGGAACTCCGGCTCAGCGCGGATCCATTCCCAGCGGATCAGCCGTAACTTCCCATCCATCCCGATGAGCGCGAAGCGGCTTCTGATCCTCACCTCCACCGGCGCCGTCCTTCTGGCTGCAGGTTTTCTGTTAGGAGAAAATTGGCATCAGGCGCCTAACGTTCCGATCAGCAGCCGGGAACCTGTCGGTCGCCAAACCGACGAGGCTCTGGTGCACCGCCTGTTGGAGGAAGATCTTGAGCACCGGATGTTTCCTTTCGCCGCCGTCGTTGAAGCCTCGTCCGGGAAACATGTCATTCCCCTGGAAGACATCGAGGCCCATCTTACAGTGAAGGCTGCCATCGAGGCTGCTTTGGAAAAGAGCCTGAAAACCCTCAGTGCGGAGGATTCACCGGTCCGCCAACTGCGCCGCATCAATGAAGCCTCGCGCTTCTTTGAGGACGCCCTGCATGCCTCGATCAACGCCACTCCCGGCCTGCGCTGCGAGGTGCCACCCAACCGTCGTGGCGAGGCCCAGCGCAGCGGTTACCCGGATCTGAAGATCACCCACCTCGCCAGCGGCACGGTATTTTACCTCGATCCCAAGCTGGTCGAGCAAGGCTCCTGGAGCAGTACGCTGCGGACCTTTTACTTCGAGCCGAAGGACGAGACGCTCAAGATCAACGACGACGCCATCCACCTGCTCTGCGGCATCGAGCACGACGGTCACGACGGTGAATGGAAATTCATCGGCTGGAAACTCGTGGATCTTTCCAAGCTCCAGGTGCGCCTCAAGGCGGAGTTCCAGGCTTCGAACGCGGACGTGTATGGCGGTGGGAAGAAGTGATTGGACTCCCTGACGTCGCTTCTCCTTCTTCATGGACGCCGTGCCGACACCCGGCTAGCCTCCCCGCGAATGCCAGCCCGTTCCCAACGCACCAGCGGCTCCGTCGCGATGGATGACTACCTTGAGCAGATCCTCCATCTGATCGAGGCGAAGGGCTACGCGCGTGCGGTGGACATCTCCAGGAACCTCGGCATTTCCCAAGCCAGCGTGACCAACATGCTGCAAAGGCTGGATGTGGAGGGCTTGGTCAAACATGAGAAATACCGTGGGACGGTGCTCACCGAGGAAGGCAGGCGAATCGCGCAGGCCATCATCGAGCGGCATGAAACGCTGACCCGTTTCCTGCGACTGTTCGACCTCGATGAGGAAACGATCTACCGCGATGTCGAGGGCATGGAGCATCACGTTTCCAGAGCTACTCTCGAAGTGATCCGCGCCCTGGCCGATTCACTGGAAGCGGACAACGAACTGCTGAAACGCGTGCGGAAAAGGCTTTCCTAACCGTTGCCCCAGCCACCACCGCCGGGTGTTTCGATGATGACGGACTCGCCGGCCTGAGCGGGGTAGGTGAGCGCTCCAGGGAGGTTCTCGCGTCTTCCATCCGGATACAGCCGCGTTTGGGAACCTGACAGTCCGGCGCCGCCGCCATCCAGCCCGGAAGGTTGCGTGGCCCTTCGTTCTGTTAGGAATGAAACCGTCAGTGCTTCGAGGAACTGGATCTCACGGATCACGCCGTCGCCACCGGTGCGCAGACCTTTTCCTCCGGATCCCCGGCGCAGTTCATAGCGACTGAGCCTGACCGGAAAACGATGCTCAAGAATCTCGGGTTCGGTGATCGCGGTGTTGGTCATGTGGACATGGCGTCCGCTGCATCCGGCATGGTGGGGTCCGGCTCCGGAGCCACCGGAAATCGTTTCATAGTAGCCGAAGCGGGAGTTTCCGAAGAGGAAGTTGTTCATCGTGCCGGGACCATTCGCGGAAAGTCCGAGCGCTTCCAGCAGGACATCCGCCACCCGCTGGCTGGTTTCCACATTGCCTCCGACGACTGCGGGACAATGTGCCGGATCCTCAGGAAATTCCGGATTCAGAAACCCGGCGGGAAGTACGATGTCCACGGGTTCAAGAAGACCTTCGTTCAGTGGCACATCGGCATCCAGCCACAGCCTGATCACGAACAGCACCACGCTGCGGAGAATCGCTGGAGTCGCGTTCAGGTTGCGTGGATGCACCGCGCCGCTGCCGGTGAAATCGATCCTCATGCGGCCGTCTGAAACTTTCAGGCTGACCGCGATCGGCGTCCCATCGTCGAGTGTGGTGTGACGGGATGAGTCGAGTCCTTCGAAGCCCTTGAGAAGTCCTCTCATCAGGATCGTGGAACGATCCAGAATCGACCCCAGACGATCACGCACGAAGTTCCCACCACTTGATGCTGCCAGTTTTTCAAGCTCCCGGACGCCATGGTTCACCGAAGCCGCCTGGGCTTCCAGATCCGCGAGATTTTCCAGCGGACGACGCGATGGATAAGGACCCTCGCGCAGAAGCTGATCGACCAGATCAATTCTGGAAACACCCGCAGTCACAAACTTCAGCGCTGGAATCACGACGCCCTCTTCTGCCAGGCAGCGCGCGTTGGCAGGCATCGAGCCCGGGGCCATGCCGCCGATTTCGGCATGATGGGCGCGGTTCGCCACGTAGCCAATCCGCTTTCCTTGTTGGTCGAATGCCGCTGCCAGGACGGTCACATCCGGCAGATGGGAGCCACCGGCTGCCGGATGATTCACGACCACCCGATCGCCGGGAGAAAGATCGAGACGGGCCGCCACTTCCCGGACACAGACTCCGAGCGCTCCCAGATGCACCGGCACGTGCGGCGCGCTGATCACCAAACGCCCCTCCGCATCGAGCAGTGCGCAGGAGTAATCGAGCCGTTCCCGGATGTTTGTCGAAAGCGCGGTGCGTCTGAGCAGGGCCCCCATGTCTTCGACGATGCCCTCGAAACGGCTTCGAAACACGGCATCCTCGATCCCCGCCGCGCTCTGGGCCGATTCCCCGTTCGAGATCCCAGCCTTTTCCAATAATAGACTGCCCCGATCGCCGCGCTTCATCGTCCACCCGGCATCGATCACGCAGGTGCTGAAGCGATCCTGAAGCACCCGCGGCCCTTCAGCTTCAGAGGCTCTGAAATGCTCCTCAACGGTTGCAGTGGCCGTCTCTTCCGCGATGACCCGGAGAGTCACGAGTTCGATCGATCGTCCGGAGGTTGGAGGAAAGCCGTAGAGCGATCGATAGGCCTCCTGAAAGCGTTCGCGCAATCCGTCTTCAGCCTGCTCCGGTGAGCTGAGTTCCAGATCGATCGCGGTGCTTTGACCTTCGAGGCAGAGTGCCGCCAGCCAGCGGAGGATCGGGGTTTCCACGCCTAGCCGATCAACGGCTACTGACGCGAGTTTTTCCCAGGATTCCGTGATGGGAAATCCTTCGAGCGGCTGAAGCACCTGCAGAATTGCGATTTCCTGGCGGCAAGCGTGGTCAAGGCCTCGCGCGCTGAGCAGGCCCGCATCACCGGGAACGATCACCTGTCTCACTCCCAGTCGATCCGCCACCGCGCAGGCGTGCTGAGGGCCCGCTCCACCGAAGGCCAACAGGACATGATCACCTGGCACCGCGCCTTCACGGACCGAGACCGTGCGGATCGCCTCCGCCATTTTTTCAATCGCGATGCGTCGCAGGCCGTCCAACAGTTCAAGATCCGAGGGCGCCTCGATGCCTTCATCCTCCATCGCCTGCCTCAGCTCCTTCAATCGCGTCCGGGCCGGAGACTCATCGAGCGGAATCCCCGCGCCCTCGACACGCATCAGGCCTAACAGAAGATTCACATCGGTGACCGTCAAGGGTCCACCGCGACCGTAGCAGGCAGGACCGGGCATGGCTCCGGCGCTTTCCGGACCGACCTCCAAGCGCCCGAGATGCCAGCGGCAGATCGAGCCACCACCTGCGGCGACGGTGTGGATTTTCAAGGCCGGAGCCAGCACGCGGGCCGGGCCGACCTCCTGCTCGTAGCGATAGGAAAACGGGCCATCGATCCGCGCGACGTCCGTGCTGGTGCCGCCCATGTCGAAGGCGATCACTTTTCCGAAACCCGCTGCTCGTGCGACGCTGGCTGCACCCACGAGACCTCCCGCAGGGCCTGACAACAACGAATCCTTCGCCCGGTAGAACGATGCGGGAACCAGGCCGCCGGCGCTGGTCATCAGGATCGGCTCACCGGTTTCCATGGCCTCCTTCACGCCGTCGATGAACTTCCGCATCACTGGTGAAAGCCAGGCATCTGCAATGGCGGTTTCCATTCGACCTAAAAATCCGATCACCGGCGCGACCGACGAGGATGTGGAGACTGTTTCAAATCCCTCGTCCAGCAGCCAAGTCGCCACTTGCGCCTCGAATTCAGGCCGACGCCATGCATGGAGCAAGGCCACAGCGGCAACCCGTATGCCGGCAGTCAGACACTCACGGGCGGCGGAACGGACTTCAACTTCGTCCGGAGCTTCGATGATTTCGCCTGAGGCATCGAGCCGGCCACGAATGCCGAAAATGCGACTCGGAAGCACCTCGGGTTCAGGTTGGGAAAGTGAAAACAAGTGGGTTCTCCGCTGATCCCTCAGGATCGGCAGATCGGTGAAACCACGGGTGATGAACAAGGCGGTCGGTGCTCCCTTTCGCTCCAGCAGGGCATTGGTGCCACGTGTGGTCGCCACGCGGAAATCCATCGCGGGCAGCTTCCGCGAAACGGGCACGCCCATCAGCAATCGCGCGGCCACGACCGGAGGCTCCTCGCCTGATCGCAGCGTGAGTCGATCCCCATCCACCGGCCCATTCAGAAGAATCCTGCGACCCTGCTCGCGACTGGAGATCACCTGTTCCCCGCCGTCGGTCACGAAGCCCGTGAGCACGTCATCAGCGAGGTCGAGCGGGCAATCCGTGATCAACCAGCCGTCGTCCGCACGTTCGGATATCCCCAGCACGAGGCTCCCGTCGGAGAGCACCTTGATGCGGCGCTCATTCCCATCGGGATCGAGCGCCCACGCGTCCGTGAAGGTGCCACCGGTATCGACGCGGACTTTCCACTGCGTCTCCACGTCGTTTCCCGGATCAGGCCGTGCGGCCGAGTTCGCGGGCGACGATCATCAGCGTTTCGCGCACACCCGGCGCGAAGCCACCGTCGGTCTGCACCGCGAGCAGCACGCTGCCTTCACGGATGAAGTCGACTGGCACGCTGCCAGCGTAAAGTTTCAGGCCGCCGCCGCCAAAGCCGAGGTTCGCGAGGACATGCTTGATCGCCTCGATCGCGGCGATGTCCTGGGTCCCCACACGGGCGATGTGGCGGATGCCGGGAAGGGCTCGGGAACGCTGGATGATCTCATCGTGATTCATTTCGCGATCGACGCCGAAGATGGCACGGAGCTCAAGTTGGCGGATCGAGAAGGAATCGGACTCCTGGGAAACCGGCTGCTGGGTCGGCGCGGGCGTGGGAGTCGGTGCAGGTGCTGGCGCGGGAACTTGAGGGGCAGCTGGAGTGGTTTGCGCGACTGGAACCGGAGTCGAAGGAGCTGCTGGTTGTGGCCATCCGCCGAAGGTCGGGGCGGGGGCGGGTGCCGGGACGGGGGGCTGCTCGTAGGAAAACGGCGAGGCTGCCTGCGGGGCGGGAGGAGGCGTGGCGATCGCAAAGGGAGAGGCTGGTGGAGCGACCTCGAACGGCGAAGAGGCAAAGCTCGGCGGCGTGGCTTCATAGCCGAATCCCTCCTTGGGATCCGCGACCTGGAATGGGGTATCACCCACGCGGCGCTTTTCCGGAAGCTTGGCGGGCTTTCCTGGCTCCAGTGCTTTCGCCCCGTTGGTGTCCTCGGCCATGGCGAAGGGAGAATCCGGACGAGCCTGGGCGAACGGACTAACAGGAGCCGTTTCAGGAACCACTGTGAACGGACTGGCCGCTGGGGCTTGGCCTGGGAAGGTTTCGAAAATTCCGCGCGAGGTATTCATGTTCCAGAGGTGGTTCGTAGCGGCAATACGCCGATTCCGTGGATGGAAATAGCTACGGAAATACGGAAAGTCGAGCTTCCATCTGAGAATTTCAGCCCCCTGATCCTTGCAACGCCAGCTTCCGCAAGCGATTGCGAAGAGCCACCTTGCTGGCGGCGGGGAGTCTGTCGATGAACAGCACGCCGTTCAAGTGATCGATCTCATGCTGAAGCGCGCGGGAGAGCAGTCCGTCGGTTTCGAGCACCATCGTACGGCCGTCCAGCATCTGGAGCGTGGCCTTCACATCCAGCGGCCTTCTCACCTCGGAGCGGATGCCACGGATGCTGAGGCAGCCTTCCATGCCGGACTCCTTTTCATCGCCGAACTCCAGCTCGGGATTGATGAAGACCAGCGGCATGATCGAAAGCAGGTCGGCGTCCTCGCCATTGACACGGAGGTAGGACACGCATTCCGGATCGTGGGAAACATCGATCACCGCCAGGCGGAGATCCACGCCCACCTGGGGCGCCGCCAGGCCGACTCCATTGGCATCGACCATCGTTTCGAGCATGTCGCTTACGAACTGGATCAGGCTGTCATCAACCTTTTCGACGGGCTTGCAACGCTGGCGAAGGACTGGGTGACCGTATTGGACGATATCAAGGATCATGGACCGGGCGGGGCTGGGCTCTGTTCCGGCAAGCGGATGCGGGCGGGCACGTCCTTAATGGGAATTCCCGCCTTGGTCAACGAATCCCAAACCGCGAGCAGTCGTTCCAGCGGCAGCTGCTTGTCGGCCTCCAGTTCCAGCTTCCGGCCGGGATTCTGTTTCTGATAAGCGGCAAGGTAGGATTCCAAAAGGCCATCGGGCACGGTCAGTGAGTCGAGGGTGACCTTGCCGCTGGCATCGACCGCGATGACCGAGCGCTCCTCGGACACCTGATCGGACTTCACCTCATGGACGGTCGGCAGTTCGATCCGCAGAACATTTCGAGGCTTCTTGAAGTGCGTGGAGACGATAAAAAAGATCAGCAGCACGAGCAGGATGTCGATCAGCGGCACGATCTGCACCGTGTTCCGGCCCTTCGGTGGACGATGAAATTTCATGGTCGGTCAGGCGTTGGAACCCTTCGCGCAGAGGCGGGAAAGATCGGCCAGTACGGATTCCAGGCGTGCGGTCATCAGTTCGATGCGGCGCATGAACCAGCCGTGTGCCACCACCGCCACCACGGCGATCGAGATGCCGAAGATCGTGGTGTGAAGCGCTTCGGCGATGCCGCGCGCGATGGCGAGGTGATCAGAGGCATCACTAAGGCCACGGAAGACATTCACCAGGCCGCTGACGGTGCCGAGGAGGCCGAGCAGCGGGGCGACGGTGATCAGCACGTCGAGCGTCTGGATGCCGGAATGGATGCGGACCATTTCTCCGCGCGCGGCGGACTCGACGGCATTCGTGATCTCGACCTGGGATTTTCCCGAATGCCGGAAAACCACGCCGCCCAAGCGGGCCAGTGCGCTGTCGCCACGGCGGAAGCGGTTCTGCAGGGCCTCCCATTTTCCCGAATCGCTGGTCTCATCGAGGGACTCGATCTCCACCGCAAGGCTTTCGGGGACGATGGTGGAGCGGCGCAGGGAGACGACCTTGAATACAATCACCATCATCCCGACCACGGAGGCCAGCACCAGTGGGTAGATGAACAGGCCGCCATCACGGAAGAAGCCCACCAGGGAATCCACTCCATTGATCGAGGTAGAGGATTCGGCGAGAGGCAGCGGAAGTTGGGAGATCATGGGAAACGGTCGCTTGGCGAGATACCGGGCATCCATAGCGGACCAATCCCGGAAGCAACAAGGCTAGAAGTGGTTGATCGCCACTCACGGGTTGCGCGTTTTCCATTTCCCGCTAATCTGCTCCCATGCTTTCAAAAGCCTCCTTTTGCTGTGCCGTCCTGCTGACCGTGGACTCCGCGTCTGCCCGTCTCGGGGTGGAAAAAGTCGCCGAGAAGTTCGATCGCCCGGTTTGGGTGGGCCAGCCCGCCGGGATCAACGACAAGCTGTGGGTAATCGAACAGGTCGGAAAGGTCTGGATCATCGACGCGAAAACCGGGGCGCGTTCGGAAAAGCCCTTCCTCGATATCACCGCCGATGTCAGCCGTAAGGGCAATGAAATGGGATTGCTCGGACTGGCCTTCGCGCCGGACTTCAAGACCAGCGGCCGCTTCTATGTGAATTTCACCGACGGCTCGATCAAGACCCGCATCGTCCGCTTCACGGCCAAAAAGTCGAACCTGATGGAAACGGAAGCGTCCTCCGCCGAGGTTCTCTTCACCTACGACCAGCCCTACCAGAACCATAATGGCGGCTGGATCGACTTCGGGCCCGATGGGTTCCTCTACATTTCCGCAGGTGACGGCGGTGCAGGCGATGATCCCCAGAACCGCGCCCAGGATCTGAAGACTCACCTCGGAAAGATGCTTCGGATCGATGTTTCACCGACGAAGGGCTACCAGGTACCCAAGGACAATCCTTTCGTAGGCAAGTCTGATGCAAAGCCGGAGATCTACAGCTATGGACTTCGCAATGCCTGGCGCTGCTCGTTCGACCGTAAGACGGGCGATTTCTGGATCGGCGATGTCGGCCAGAACAAGTGGGAGGAAATCAATGTGATGGCAAAAGGGACGGCGCGAGGTGCCAATTTCGGATGGCGTCTGCGCGAGGCCGACGTGCCGAATCCGAATGGCAAGATCGCCGGCGACAATCCTCCGGGCGCGATCGATCCGGTCTACGTCTACAAGCACGGCGGCGGAAAGACCGAGGGCATGTCGGTCACTGGTGGCTATGTTTATCGCGGACCCATCCGGGAACTGGAGGGGCGTTACGTGTTCGCAGATTACCAGAATCCCCGCATCTGGTCGTTCGATCTCAAAAGCGGAAAAGCCAGCGGATTCAAGGATCTGACCGATGAATTGAAACCCGAAGGCGGCCGCATCAACCTGATTTCCTCGTTTGGAGAGGACAATTCCGGCGATCTCTATGTGGTTGATTTCACCGGTTCGATTTACCGGATTGTGGAGAAGTAATTCGCGAAAGATTGGAAGACTGGAATCTTTGGCGGTGGCGAAATGATCGCTGAAACCAGGCTTTTTGATGGACGACGCCTGTTTTGAGGCTGGGTTTGTCTCTTAAATACCAATTTTCAAATTGCCATTGCCTGTAAAAGAGGCAACTTGCGTCTGGAATCCCAATTCTCATGAACAAGGACAAGCTCGACGGCGCGCAAGCCCTCATCAAAACACTCGACGACCTCGGCATCGAGTACATTTTCGGTTACTCCGGCGGAGCGGCCATCCCCATCTTCGACGCGCTTGAGACGGTCAAGACGAAGATGAAGTTCATCCTCGTCCGCCACGAGCAGGGAGCCGTCCACATGGCCGATGGCTATGCGCGCGCCACCGGTCGTCCCGCCGCCGTTCTGGTGACTTCCGGCCCCGGAGCTGGAAACACCGTGACCGGCCTAATGACCGCGATGATGGACTCCGTGCCGATGCTGGTGATTTCCGGCCAGACGGTGACCTGGATGCTCGGCAAGGACGCCTTCCAGGAGGCTGACATCTTCGGCATCACGATTCCGGTGGTGAAGCACAACTACCTGGTGAAGGACACCAACTCCCTTCCACGCATCGCCCGCGAGGCCTACCACATCGCCACCACCGGTCGCCCCGGTCCGGTGCTGATCGACGTGCCGAAGGACATTTCCCAAGGCCCGTTCAGCGGCGACATGAATCCGACGATCAACCTTCCCGGTTACGATCCAAGCGGTGATTTCAACATCGACCACGCCGCCGTCAAGGAAGCGGCCGCGCTCATCGCGAAGGCCAAGCGCCCGGTGATCCTCGCCGGTCAGGGCTGCATGATCGCCCGCGCCGACAAGGAGCTGATGTATCTGGCGGAAACGCTGAATTGCCCAGTCACCTCCACGCTGCTCGGCAAGGGAGTGTTCCCGGAGACCCACCGTCTCTCGCTCGGCATGCTCGGCATGCACGGCACCGCCTATGCGAACAAGGCGATGGTCGAGTGCGACTTGCTGATCAACGTCGGCTCGCGCTTCGATGACCGGATCATCGGCCAACCCAAGAAATTCTGCGCCACCGCGAATATCATCCACATCGACATTGACCCTGCGGAAATGGGCAAGATGGTCCGCGCCCACGTGGAAA